>JAZRWW010000212.1:0-34729 GCA_045599865.1 Thermoguttaceae bacterium | reverse complement strand
ACGTTGGAACTTAACGGCGCGTCGTCGGTTCCGCTTGAATCCGTATCGACGTTGACGCTCGGCGCGTCCGGCGCGTTGACGATTTCGGAAAACTCGATCGTCGCAAATTTGACGACGGAGGACGGCGCGTCGATTACGTTTGTCGACGGCGTTTTTCTTAGCGCGACGACGGAAGCGACGCTCGCCGAAACGACGCTTGACGGGCGCGGCTATTTCGCGCTTCCGCCCGAAACGACGACGACCGAATTAACGCAAGCGGAAGGCGCGGACGTTCGGATTTGCGAATATGGGGCGGGCGTAACAAAGTTGATCGGTCTTTCAAACGTCGACGGCGAAACGATAACATTAACGCCGACAAAAACAAATCAAACGCCGACGATTCTTTCAGAAATTCTTCTTGGAGACGTTTGGACGTTGCTAGATGCGCGAGAAGACGGCGCGACGTTTACTGCTACCGTTCAGGGGCGCGAAACGTTTATACGAATTTTTGACGGCGAATCGTTTGTACAGACAAGCGTATACGCCGCGCCGCCGCGCGCTTGGTTGGTGTATACTAACGTCAACGCCACAACACAGACGGCGCGTCCATACGTAATAACAACGGGGTATATTATGGCGAGTGAATACAATTACGCGGGCGAATCAATCCTACTATTTGCGCGAATCGAAAAATCAGGAACTTCGGAGCTGTTGACTATCGACGATATATCGTCGATAAAATACACGTGTTATAAACGTGCGTTCGTTTGGGGCAACGAAACGAGGGCGGCAGTTGACGGTCATAATAATGTGCAAATCCCAAACAATACGTTGTTGTCGTCGGTTATTGCAAACGATCCACGCTGGACTAAAGACGTTATGGGCTATAACTGGTTGTATGAGCCAGACACGACCGTTAATCCGATTTTCCCAGAGCCCGGAGATTATATAATCGTCGTTACAATCACGCCGACGGACGGCAACCCGGCGCCAATAAATTTTGAGGTTTCCGTTCGGTGAAAATGAACGTTTGCAACCAATAGCGCAACCAATGCACGGAACGTCTACTTTTGCGAAGCGTCAATAATCCCCCCGGGCGTGTTTGACAGGGTTTTGCGATGATTTCGCAAGACCCTTTTTTATTGGTTTCCCGATTTTTTAAGCGCGTGTTTGGCGTTCGATACGTCGCTGTCAATTCCAGTAACGCCCGAAACGGCAACCAATTATTTTTGGTAAGCGTTCACGGAAAAACGACGCGTAAGAAACGCCGTTGCGCAAACGATTTTTTGTTTTTTACAGTCGACGCGTCGTCTGAAAGTTCGTATGTTTTTCGCAGAACCTTCAATCGCTAATTCTTCCGATAAACTCGGTTCTCCGTAAACGGGAGTTTTTGGGTTTGTCGGATAATTTCGCTTTGACAACGGACGCGTTTTCGGCGGCGCCGGTCCGCCCGTCGCGACGGGCGGCTTGTCGCGCGCCGTCAAGGGAGTTCCAGCCAGATAAAGCGCGGTCGATATTCCTTCGGACGTTTCGCCAAATCGCCCAGTCTATTGACGTTGTACGAGACGAGTACTTTCTTGCCGTTTGCTAAGTCGGGGTGCGCTTTGGCGTTGTAACACTTGACGCCCGGCAGTTCGTTCGGAATGTTGGAACGATAAAAGACGCGTTCTGCGCCAAATTTGCCAAAGGGGGCGTCGCCTATTCGATAGGCGACGTCGGCGGAAATGACGCCTGGCGTATAGACGAACAAAAACTTGCCTTTGTCGCGTCCTTTGGCGATCTTCGAAACGGAAAATTCCGTCGAAACGTCGCGCGCCAACGTCGCTTCGGGCTTTAAGACGTCTTCCGCGTTCGGAGTCCATTCCTTCCCGTCGAAATAACGCCATTCGTCGAATTTCTCGAAATCGTCTTTCAAAACGCGCGCGACGACCGCGTCTTTGCGGCTTCCTTCGCTCAGTCTGTCGGCGTATCCGAAAACGTAAAGGAATCCGTCGTCCGCGTCGTCGCAAATCGCGGCGCCCCAGACGAGCTGTTCGTTTGGCGTCTTGAGCGAAAGAGGCGCGCGAACGTCGATTTTGACGTCGGAAAAATCGGGACGCCCGGTAATAGGATCGATTTTAATCGAGAGCGCGTCGACGCGATCCGGCTTCCACGCCTTGCCTACAAGAATCGCGGCGATCCAAAGCCGTCCGTCGACGATTATTCCGTCTTGAAGCCAATATTTTCCGTCGATTAGATTTTTCGCTCGAGCGCCTGAATCGTCGTTTTCGCGATTCCAGAAGAATTCTATCTTGTCGGGCTCGGGATTTTCTCCGTCCAAGAGCGCGAAAGAATGATTCGTCGTTTGACGCGCGCCGTATTCTTGCCCTTCGTTTCGAGTTTCTCCGCCGATCGTGTCGCTAAACCAGAACAGCTTTTTTTTGCCGACTTGCGGAAAATCTCGCGACAAATCGAGCGAGTAAATTCCGTCGGCGCCGAGCCAGCCTTGAGTTCGCGTCAAAAGCGCGTCCCAATCGGGCGCGAGTTCTTGCGCCGACGTCCAAGTCGCAAGGCTCGACGTTAAATAAAGGAACCAGACGAGACTTATAATTTGTTTCATTGCTAAAACGTTGAAAAATCTATCGTTCTATAAAATTTCGCTCTTGGGCGCGACAAACACTTTCGTCGTCTTTTCCAATAAGAGGATCGGCTCGTCGACGTAGGGCGCCGGTCCGTCGTAGTCGGGATAGACGTCGTAGGGCGAATCGGCGCTGGAGTCGACGAAAAGACGCCACGCCGTTTGCGTCGTTTTTGCCGCCATCGGAAAGTAAAAAGTTTGCGGGTAAGACGACGGATTGAACATTGCCAATATGTGAAAGTTCGAATCGGGCGCGGCTTCTTCAAAGACGTCGAAAGGAAAAGACTCTTGCGTTTTAGCGCCCGCCTTCTCAATTTCATAGGAGAACGCGGGGTCTAACTTGAGATCGAGCGCGCTGATTAAACAAGTCAAGGTTCCCGGTTGCGCGGCTTTCCAATCGACGGATCCGCCGCGTTGATCATACCACGAGACGTCGGGCAATCCTCCGGGTCGTTGCGGCTGACCCGTATAGAAATCGCGTCGGCGCAACGCCGCTTCGTTGCGTCGGAACTTGATTAAGGTCGAACAGAAACGGAATAGATCGGCGTTTTTTTTGACTAAGCGCCAATCGAACCACGAAAGGGGCGAATCTTGACAGTAGGCGTTGTTGTTGCCGTGTTGCGTTCTTTTGACTTCGTCGCCCGCCGTAATCATTGGCGTTCCTTGACTTAATAACGACGAGACGAAGAAATTACGAATTTGTCGAGCGCGCAGACGCAACGTCTTAGGATCGTCGGTTTCGCCTTCGATTCCAAAGTTATAACTGATATTCTGATTTTCGCCGTCGCGATTTTCTTCGCCGTTTGCAAAGTTATGCTTATGATTGTAGGAGACAAGATCGTTTAACGTGAATCCGTCGTGCGCCGTCGCGAAATTGACGCTGCAGGTCGGCTTGCGTCCGCGTTTCTGATACAAGTCGCTCGAGCCGCCCAATCGCGTGGCGAACGCGCCCGACGTCCAATCGTCGCCGCGCCAGTATCGTCTCACGTCGTCGCGGTAACGTCCGTTCCATTCCGCCCAGCGCGACGTTCCAAATTCGCCGACTTGATACGCTCCGCCGGCGTCCCACGCTTCCGCGATCATTTTTATGCCCGCTAGAATTGGGTCTTCCGAGATCAATTCAAGAATAGGCGCGTTCCAAACGAGGGCGCCGTTTTGATTTCGGCTTAAAATGGACGCCAAGTCGAAACGGAACCCGTCGACGTGATAATTGACGACCCAAGAGCGTAAACAGTTGAAAATTAATTCGATCGTCCAAGGGTGGTTCCCGTTGACCGAATTGCCGCAACCGCTGTAATTTTTGTAACGACCGTCGTGCGTCGTCATATAATAATGCCGATTTTCGAATCCTTTGAGATAGAACACGCCGCCTTTTTCGTCGCCTTCCGCCGTATGATTGAACACGACGTCCAAATAGACTTCAAGTCCGGCTTGATGGAACGCTTTGACCGTTTCTTTAAATTCGCGGACTTGCGCGCCCGGCTCGTCGCTCCAAGCGTACCCCCTGTGCGGCGCGAAAAACGCGATCGGATCGTATCCCCAATAATTTTTGATTTTTGGGACGGTTCCGTCGATCGCGTTTCGCGGGAATTCGTGGACGGGCATTAATTCGACGGCAGTGACTCCCAACGATTTCAAATAGGGTATTTTTTCAATCAAACCCAAAAACGAACCCGGCTTAGAGACGGCGCTTGAAGGCGAATTGGTGAATCCTCGAACGTGAAGCTCGTAGATTACTTCGTCGGCAAGTTTGCGCTTAAGACTGACGTCGCCGTCCCAATCGAAGGCGTCGTCGACGACGACGCACTTTGGCGGTAAAACGCGTCCGTCGGGCGTTTTCGTAAAATCGCCGCATAACGCGCGCGCGTAAGGGTCGATCAGCGCCGCTTTTCCGTCGAAATAATCTCCGCCGCGAGGATTGTATGGACCGTCGACCTGAAAATGATAGAGTTGACCCGCTTGGATTCCTTCGACGAAAGCAAACCAGACGTCGCCAAATTTGTCGTGTTCGGGATCGAGTCTTCGAACGTAGGAAGGCTTCAAGTCCGTCGGTTTGTCGTAAAAAAGGACGCGTCCGCCCGTCCCGGAACGGCTGGCAAAGGCAAAGGCGACGCCGTCGTCGTAAAGAGTCGCTCCGTAGGGCGAAATACTGCGTATATTAAAAGTCGAACTTGAGTTCATCGTTTTTTCTTTTCGCTTCGTCGTCCGTTGGACGCGAACGTTGGGATTATAACGCGTCGTTTGACAAAAAATTTGTCGAAAACCGTCGCGCCGCTTGTTTTTTGCGCGTTCATACGCTAGAATAAACGCGACTGCGGTCGGGACTCGACAAAAGCGCCGACCTTTGCCGTAATTTTACCGCATATTAGCAAAACGCGCAAGACAGGTAAAATATTGCGGCGAGTAATTCCTTTTTGAGACGCGACGAACGCGTCGTCGGAGCGAAGATGACTACTAGAGACGTGCAAATGACGACGAGCGTCGAGGCGCCCGACGCGTCGGATCGATTTTTCGGATTGCGAATCGAGACGCTTGTTTCCGTCGTTTTTTTCCTTGCGCTTTGGTTCTTTTGGGGCGTTCGATACGCCGATTTTCTCTATGCGTCGCAGGAAAACTCAATTTTTCTGTTTCACTGGGATTTTCTGACGCGTTGGCTTGAGACGCCCGAGGGCGCGCTCTGTTACGTAACGGCGTTTTTTTTGCAATTTGCGTATTATCCGGCGCTTGGCGGGCTGTTTTTGGCGCTCTTCGGCGTCGGCGTTCAAGTTGCGTTTGCGCGTCTTTGTCGTTTTCGCGGGGCGTTTTACGTTCTTTCTTTGGTTCCGACTTGCTTAACGGCGATATCCGCGACTTGGACGAGTTACTTTATTTACATTCCCTTCAATTTGCCGCTAACTTTTTCCGAACCGCTCGCATTGCTTTTCGCGCTAGGCGTTTTGGCTTCTTATCGCGCAATTAAGCGTCCCGTCGCACGTCTTGTTTTCGCTTTTGTCGTTTGCGCGGTCGGATATTTAGGCGTCGGATTTTGGGCGCCTTTTTCCGTTTTGTTGTGCGCCGTCGACGAAGGAACGCGAATCGACGGAGATCGTCGTTCCTTAACGCGCGTCGTCGGTCTGATTCTCGGCGCCGTCTTGATTCCTATCGCGTTGCGTTATTTTTGGCTTTATCCTCGGCTTAAGAGTTCGCTCGTTTTTACGCAGGGATTGATCGAAGACGTCCGTTACGACAAAGACTCGTTGACGGCGAAATTCGTCTACGGTTGCGCGGCGGCGGCGCCTGCGTTCCTGCTTCTGTCTTTTCTGATTAAAGGCTTACGCGCTCGTTTTGGAAAACAACCCGATTCGCAACGCGAGGCGCGGCGCCGCGAACGAATCGAACGCAAGCGTCAAAAGACGGCGCGGACGATTCAAGCGAAATTTGCAAAAGAAGACGACGAAACTAAAGGGCGTCTTGTCGCGCGCGCGGAAAAGAACGCGCGAGCGCGCCTTGTCGCGGAGCTTGTTTTCGTCGTTCTCGCTCTTTTATTTATCGGTTCCTATCACACGCGCGTTTTCTTCGACATACTGAAGATTAATCGCGCGTTGGTTGAAGCGGACTGGGATAGAATTCTTGAAATCGATGCGAAAAATCCCGTTCCTTCGAGCGTCGCCGCCGGATTTCGTAATTTGGCGCTTTATCGGAAAGGATTGTTGCTTGAAAACGCGTTCGATCGTCCGATCGCGGGAGAAGCGACGCTGACTCTGAACGTCGTCGAAAACGCTAAAGCTCTTGCGGGAAACCCGTATTATAAGGTCAAGGCGGCGCTTTTCAATTGGAAACTTCAAACGGAAGCGAGTTTATATCGCGCGTTGATGGAACTGTGCCTTTTACATTGGGGATGCGTCAACCACGCGGCGAGTATTGCGACGAACAATCTTGTCGCGACTGAAGACCGTTCAATTTCGTTTTGTAAGACGTTGGCGTTGGCGGCGTTAGTCAACGGCGAGCGCGATCTTGCGCGTCGTTACCTTTACGAAGTCTCGCAGACGCTTTTTTACAAAGATTGGGCGAACGCTTGTATGGCGTTTGCCGATTCGCGCGAATTCTACGACGGCGTTCGCGATTTTAATCACGATTCCGAATACGGCGCGCAGGAACAAAAACGACGCGAAGAAGAGCGCGCGTCGCTACTGAGCGTCGAGGAAGCGGCCAAACGTTACGGCGTTTCCGTCGAAGACGTGCAAAAGATAGCGCGACAAGCGTTTGACGCGCGCGCTTTACGACCGAAACATAATTTCGAGTCGTCGAAAGCCTATCCTAACGCGACGTATTTGCTCGAAATCGTTTTCTTCGACGAGAAGGAATACGAAGCGTCGACGCACGAAGAAAAGGGCTTAATTTTGCTTGCGGCTCTTTTACAAAAAGAGGCGGATTTCTTCTTGGAGCATATCGAAGCGTATATCGCCGAAGGAGACGGACGACTTCCGAAAGCGCTGGAACAAGGCTACGCGACTTGGCGCTTTGCGCAGTATCGATTAGACTGGGATAAATGCGATTATAAGTTTTCCGACGAAACGCGTTTTAATTTCGCCGCTTACGTCGCTTTTGCGTTGTCGATAAAAGACCCTTCCGACGTTTTAGTCCAAAAGACGATGCGCGATTATTTCGTCGGAACGTATTGGGGATACGCTTCGGATAATTCGGTTTTTAATCAGTATTGAGCAAAGAACGCAAGGCGTTGCAATGAACACCGAACAACTTGATAAAAAAGACGAGTCTACTCCTACGAACGCCGACGCGCGCGCGCGGCGTCGCAGATTCGGCTTCGTGCTTATAGCGATCGTCGCGGCGACGATTTGTTTGTTAGGGAGAGACGCTTCGAACGCGAAGGCGCCGAGAAACTTTCAAACGCTGGAAGAAAAACCGACGCTCTATCCCGATTACGTCGAAACGACGTTGCCGATCAATCTAGCGCCGACGAACTTTCGCGTGGAAGAAGAAGGCGCCGCCTACGTAACCCGATTTTCTGTAGACGGTTACGAATTTGGCGTCTCCGGACGCGACGTGAAAATACCCGAAGTCAAGTGGCGCAAGGCGTTGAAACTTGGCGTCGGTAAGACGTTGAAAATCGACGTCTACGTAAAAACCGCGTCGGGGTGGAACAAATATCAAACCTTTGAAAACGAAATTTCGCCCGATCCGATCGATCCTTTCGTCGCGTATCGTTTGATCGAGCCCGGCTACGAATTCGGACATCGTATCGTCTTGGCGCAACGCTCTCTTGAATCTTTTGACGAACGCCGTTTTGTCGACAATCGCGCGTTGGCGACGTCGCCTTGCGTCAACTGTCATTCTTTCCAAGACCGCAAGACCGAGCGCTTTCTGTTCCATTATCGACGCGCCGACGATTCGAGCAAGGGCGGAACCGTTTTTGTCGACGGAAAGAAAGCGCGTAAAGTTTCCGCCAAGCTCGAAAGTCTCGACGCGTCTTGCGCGTATCCCGCTTGGCGTCCGTCGGGCGATTTCGTCGTTTTTTCCGCCAATAAGACGCGCCAGATTTTTCATTCGCTTTCGAGTCAAAAAATCGAAGTTTTCGACGCCGATTCCGATTTGGTTCTTTTCGACTCCGCGAAAAACGAATTAAAGGCGATTACGCAAACGAACGACCAATTCGAAACGTTCCCAAGTTGGTCGCCCGACGGAAAAGAGCTTTATTACTGCGTTGCGAACGTCGCGATGAAGACTCCGCAAACGGAATTGAACCCGCGCATCGACGAAGTGAAGAGTCGCGTCGACGAATTCCAATATAATATTGAGCGGCGCGTTTTCGACGAAACGACGCGGACTTTCGGGAAGCCTGAAACCGTCGTCGACGCCGCCGCGCAAGGACGAACCGCCTTGTTTCCGCGCGTCTCGCCCGACGGGCGTTTTTTGGCGTATACGATGGCAAAAAGCGGGACTTTTCCCATTTGGCGCCCGGAAGCCGACCTCTATATTAAGGACTTGAAGACCGGCGAAGAACGACGCTGGGACGAATTGTGCAGCGATCGAACGGAAAGTTACCATACGTGGGATTCTTCGGGACGGTGGCTGGTTTTCAGTTCGCGGCGCGAAGACGGACAATATACGCGGCTCTATTTCGCGCGCGTCGACGACGCCGGGCGCGGAAGCAAGCCGTTCGTGTTGCCCCAGTATGAGCCGATGCATAACAAGCGGCGTTTCAAATCGTACAACGTCCCGGAATTTACCGTCGAACCGATCCGTATTAGCGAGAGAACGTTAATCGACGCGTTGAAAGAAGATTCGGTTCCGACTAAAAATCTGTAAACTTTTTGACAAATTCGAACAATGAACGCTTTTATCAAACTACTTCACGGCGCGATTTTAACATTGGCGACGACGTTTTCGGCAAACGCCGACGAACGAGTCGACGGCGCGCTTTTATACTGCGTCGCGCAGAACAAACTCATCTATAACGCCTATCGGGAAGCGCCTTTCGCGGCGGACGTCGCGATCGACGATCAAACCGGGGCGGGCGTCGTCGACGTCGCGTCGTTGACGTCGGCTTTGGGCGTTTCGCCCGATTTGAAAGAGGCGTCGCTTGGAGACGTCGTAGGCGGTGCGCTCGGGGACGCGTTTTACGCCGATTTAACGTTGAAAGAGGGCTCTATTCGCGCGATTCGATTAACGAAACGCGTTTCTCGTCCGAACGTCGGCGTTCCTTGGACCAACGGAACCGCCCCTTCGGACGTTCAGCGCGTAATCGCGAACGCGCTGTTGCGCTACGGAGCGCGCGCGACGCTTATGGCGCAAGTAATCGACGACGCTTCTTGCGAGAAGATTATGGAACCGCTTGACGGTATTTTTATGCCGGGCGGCGTCGACGTCAACCCGAAATTGTACGGAGAAGAGCCTTACGCGCACGGCTCCGTCGATTGGAACGACGCGCGCGACGTTTCCGACGCGCTTGTTTGTCGCTGGGCGATCGATCGGAATTTGCCCGCGATTTGGGTTTGTCGCGGCGTTCAGATTTTGAACGTTTCGCTTGGCGGCGCGTTAATTCAAGACGTCGCTTCGTATCTTGGCAAAAAGACGCTGGAAGGCGAGTTTTCGCTTGAACAAGTCAAGCCGTTGCTGGACGGCGACCATACGCCGTCGCATTTTCGCGTCGAGGTCGCCGGTCTTAATCATCGCGGGGGCGTCTATCACCGATTAGGCGACGGCGAGAAGGGCGGAATCGATCCGAATTCGCTTTTATACGAGATCGTCGGTCGACGGACGACGTTGCCTTTCGTCTATTCGTCGCATCACCAAGCGGCGGATCCGGCGCGAATCGGGAAAGGATTGACGATCGTCGCGACGGCGGAGGACGGAATCGTCGAAGCGCTCGAGTATCGCGCGAACGATTTTGCGCTCGGCTTGCAGACGCACGTCGAATACGACGCGATTCCGGCAAACGCGGAAGACGCGCAAAAGGTTGAACGCGCTGAATTTGCGGCGCTTTTCTTTAACGCTCTGGTCGAAAACGCGCGTCGACGAGCCGATGCGCGACGATAATTTCACAAGGTCGATTTGCTATGAAAAAACTGATTTGCCTCTTGCTTACGTCGGCGTTTTTTCTGACGACGGCGTTTGCAACGCGCGCGGAGGAGTCGCAATTTGAAAAAGCGTCGATTTCTTTTCGCGTCGGCTTCAATATTTGGAACGACGACGAACGATTCGCCCAGTTGCTCGATTTGTTCGACGCCAATCCCGGCGTAACGGACGAGATTACGTTCTTTACGCAAAGCACGCACGCGCCGATTACCGACGAGGAACTCGAGCGACGTTGCGTCGTTCTCAAGGAACGAATCGCCGCGTCGAAGTCGCGCGGTTATCGCGCGGGAATCAATATTCTCTGCACGATCGGACAGCATCCTGAAGATATGCCGCGCTCTATCGGCGCGGAAATTCCTCGCGCGGTTTCGCTCGACGGACGACCGGCTCAAGCGACGCTTTGTATGAACACGGACGCGTTTAAAGCGCGGATTCGTCGAATCTACGCGGCAATGGCGGACGCGGAGCCCGATTATATTTGGATCGACGACGACGTTCGTACCGGGCATTGGCTCGATTCGTCCGGCTCGGGCGGCTCGCTTTGTTATTGCGACGAATGTTTGAAACGAATGACGCGAAAGTTTGTCGACGAAGGCGACGTCGAAGGATTCGACGGGACGTTGACGCGCGAGTTTATCGCCGCGAGAACGGGCGATGCGCGCGTCTTAAAGAAAATACGCGAGTTCTATTCCGATTCGGTCGACGAACTCTTCAAATTAATCGAAGAAGTCGTTCACGAGAGGCGCCCCGATATTGCGCTTGGCTTTATGACGGGCGAACGTTACGACGAAGGCTATGATTTCGCGCGTTGGGCTAGAGCGCTTGCCGGCGCCGACGGCTCTAAGCCGGTCTACTGGCGCCCCGGCGGCGGTTTTTACGATCACGGCTCCGCTTACGCGCTCTTTGGCAAGTCGCACGAAATAGGGCGCCAAGTTTCTCTTTTGCCGTCGAACGTCGCGGTCGTTCAGTCCGAGATCGAAAATTTTCCCTATCAGCAACTTGCGAAAGCGTCGCATATCACGTGTTTGGAGGCGGCGTCGCACATCGGCGCGGGCTGTTCCGGCGCGGCGTTCAACGTGTTGACGTCAAACGAAGAACCGCTTGACGATTACGAGTCGATCGTTCGAACGATAGCGCGTTGGCGTCCTTTTTACGATCTTGCCGTCAAATATCTCGGACGACGTCCAAACGTCGGCGTCTTTCCACTTTGGGAACGAACCGACGGAAATTATCCGAATCGCGCGCCCGTCCAGCAGTTGACGTCGGGCGTCGCGGAAATCGGCGTTCCGATCGCCTACGCGTTTTCGCCGGAAGATTCCGACGTCGTTTTGCTTTCTCGAGAATATATAAGTCATAAGAGCCCGGAAGAAATCGCCGCGATTTTCGAACGAGGCGTTTATACCGACGTCAACGCCGTCAACTTGGCGAACGATCCGAATACTTACGCGCTCAACGATCTGACAGGTATGGAATACGGCGGCGTAATCAACGTCGACGGAATCGAGCGTTTTGAAGATCGCGCGCTTAATGGGCGGTTTGCCGGACGAACTCGCGATCTTCGCCAGTCCTTTTGGCGCGAGCCGATGTTTGCGCTTCACAAGACTCGCCCCGGCGTCGAAACGGCGTCAAGCGCGGTCGACTACGGAGGCGAGCGAACCGCCGAAACGATCGTCGGACTCTATGAAAACCCGCGAGGAGGACGCGTTTGCGTCAACGGCTATTTTCCATGGACAAATTTCTACAACAACGCTAAAGAATCGCAAATGCGCGAAGTTATGCGTTGGCTCTCACGAGATCGCTTGCCCGGATACGTCGATTCGTTTTGTCGCGCGCTTTTGTGGATTCGTAAGCCGGACGAATCCGGTAAGACGGCCGCGCTGGCGATCAACGCGAATTACGATCCCGCCGAGAATTTCGCGCTCAAATTACGAACGAAGAGCGATTCGATCGACGTCTACGACGCGCGATGCGAAAAACAAACGATTCAAGCGGAGTCGGTCGACGGGGCTTACAAGCGTTTCGTCGTGCCGGAAGTCAAGCCGTGGGAGCCGATATTGATCGTGATCGAAGACGCGGATTTTTGACGCGGAGCCGAAAGTCCAAAAATAAGTCGTCTGCATAACGCGGGCGACTTGTTGAGCGTCGACGCGCTGAGAAAAGATTTAACGACCGAACGTCGGCGTCTGGACTTTCTTTTAAGGCAATCGTTCACGGAATATTCCGAACAAGGTTTGCGTTGGAATCGCGCCGCTTGTTTGAAATTAACGCGACTGTTGGAATCTTTACATAATCTTCAGTGAACGCAACGGCACGAAAGGTCGCAGAATCCGGGCGCGCAGTCGCATTTCGGAAACGTCTCGGGTTCTTTTTTTGCCAAATCCCAAACGGCGCGCGCCATTCGCGCGGAAACGCCGACGCAACGCGCGCGTCGGTATTTGACGCCGAGTCGATCGCACGTCGCGCGCAAGTCGACGTCCAAATCGTAGACCGTTTCCATATTCTCAAAAAAGAACCCGATCGGAACGACTAAAACGCGTTTCGTTTGGGGATTTTCTTGGCAATATCGCGCTAAATACTCCTCGACGCTCGGCTCCAACCAGGGCGTCGCGGGAGATCCGCTTCTACTTTGAAAAGCAAGCCCGGCGTCTAACGCACGTTCGCGCAAGCGCGCGCGTATCGCGTCGTCGACGTCGAATTCGTCTTCAGCCGCGGAAAACCAAGATTGCGTTTCGCCGCGCTCTTCCGATTTAACGCCAAAGCTTGGCGCGTCCAGAATCAAACGCAAGACGCCGTTTGCCGTCGCGAGAAGTTGACGACGATAAGAAGACGCCTCGGCGTCGATCGTCGGGATCGAATGAGCGGAAAACAAAATCAAGCGCGTCTCTTCTTTTTTTTCCGCGAAAAAATCGCCTTCCAACTCGTCCCAAGCAAGCGCGGTTAAAATCGAGTCGGCGGTTTCGCGTCGCAACGCGGGCAAGTCGAAAAACGGAGGGACGTAGGAAACGACGAGCGACTTGAAAAAATCGGCGGAACGTCGGCGAAGCGCCGACTCGACCGCGATTCGATAGCGTCCGCAACTTTGAGGGGAGCCAAACGCGGAGCTTGGAAAGACCAAAAGGCGCTCGACGCCGTCCCGTTCCATAAGTTCCGCCGCGTCGTCGAAAGTCGGCGAAGAATAGAGCGCGCCCCAATAGACGCGCGGTCTTGACGCGCCTTCGTTCGGCGCCAATTCGTTTAGAAGTTGAACGAAACGACGGCATTCGTCCGGCAAAGGACTGACGCCTCCAAATCGCTCGTAGCGCTTGACGATCGCGTCGCGTCGCGCGGTCGGAACGCGTTTGCCCGATAAAACGCGATCCAAAAAGGGCTCGATTTCGTTCGGATTTTTCGGACCGCCGTAAGACGCCAAAAGTACGGAATCAAACATTGCGCGACAACCTCGTTAAAAAATCGCTTATTTTTTTCTCAACGACGTCGTTTTAACGCCGCCGCGTTTTCCTAGACGCTGCAAGACCCCTATTCCTCCCAATCCGCCAAAGTAAAGCGCAAGCAACAGTATCGAAAGCCACTCGATTCCTTTTTTGACGAACAAGGGAGAAACGCCCGCGTCGGCAAGCGACGTCATCGGATTTGGGGAGACAAACGCCTCGATCGTTCCCGCAAGACAAAACAGCGCAAACGCGACGCAAGCGGTCGGCGCGGCTTTATACGCGGCGCGTCGCATAGAGTCCAAACGCGCGTAGCCGCCGGTTTTCACGAGTCCGAAGCCGATGCGCAAGCCGGCCGCCGCCGAAAGCACGATCGCCGTCAATTCGAACGGACCGTGCGCGGAAGTAAACTCGCAAAAACGCGCGCTCGTCTCCGTCGCGACTTCGCCGCTCGTCATAAAACCGAAAACGCAACCGAGGAAAATAGAATTGCGAAGCAAAATATAAGCGCCCGGAAAACATCCCAACACGCCAAACGCGAAACACCGCAACCCGATCCCGCCGTTGTGGCTCGCGTAGAAAGCGACCATCGGAATACGGTCGATCATATCGTCGGGAAATTCTCGCGAATACATTTGCTCCGTAGCGTAAAGCGTATCGGAACCGACGACGTTTCTTGCAAATTCGACGTCGAATTTACTCATCGTCTCGCATACGAGAAAAGGAATCCAGAAGAGCGCCAAGGCAACCCAAAACGTCCCGTCGGTAATAATCCAGCGCGGCGTTTGGAAAAAGACGACGCGACGAAAATCGCTCCACGAAAAGCCTTCGCGACGATACAAACATTGATAGGCGGATCGAGTCAGTTCGTTCAAACGGACGACGACCTCCGGCGGGAATTGATACGACTCCGCCAATTCCAAATCGGAACCGACGGAACGATAGAGTCGCGTAAAACGCGCGACGGTTTCCGACGACCGATTACGTCCAAGTCCGGACGAACGAAACGTCCGAATCAACTCTTCAAGTTCTTGCCATTCGGGCTCGCGGTTTGCGACAATTTCGGCAATAGTCATTTGTAACTCCGCTCAACGCGCGTCTCGTTTGGATTGCGACTTGTCAAAACTAGGAAATTTACCCGTTAAAATCTTGTAGTCAAGGCGTTTTGATTATTTCGACGATCAAACCTTGATTTCTTGATTTATCCCTATTATACTATAAATTTGTTGGAAAGACAACTTTTTCGGAGTCTGTCTTTGAAAAAAAGCCTAAATCAGAAAGTCAATATGATGAAGATTCCTCTTTCCGATCAAATTGACGCCGACGCATACGGCGAACGTTTACTAAATTGTCCAAGCTATCGTCTGACGACGCGCGACGTCGATTTTCTCGAAGGTTCCGAAGGGCGCGAAGCGCGAATCCTAGCGGAATTCTTGAAAGTGGAACACGCGCTGGAGAGAATGAAAATCAGGTCGACGGTCATCGTTTTCGGAAGCGCGCGTACGCCGACCCCTGAAAACGCGCGCGAGAACTTGCGTCAAGCGGAAAAGAACGCGAAAATCTCTCCCGACGACGAAGTTCTACGCCAAGCGGTCAAGCGTGCGAAATTTGCCGTCAAAAACAGTAAATATTACGAACAAGCGCGCGAGTTTGGCGAATTAATTTCAAGACGCTACGCCAAGTTCGTCGTCGAACAACTAGTCGGAGGCGATCGCGAAGTTTTGCGACAAAGCGACTTTGTCGTCTGTACCGGCGGCGGACCGGGCATAATGGAGGCGGCGAATCGCGGCGCTTTTGACGCGGGCGCTCCCTCTATCGGGTTCAATATTTCCCTTCCCTTTGAAGCGCGTCCCAATCCCTATATTACGCCCGGTTTGTGCTTTAATTTTCATTATTTTTCGCTCCGAAAATTTCATTTTCTCCTTCGCGCGAAGGCTCTCGTCGCGTTTCCTGGAGGATTCGGCACCTTCGACGAACTTTTCGAAGCGCTTACGTTGCGCCAATCGGAAAAAATCCAACGTTTGCCGATCGTTCTTTTCGGCGAGGAATTCTGGAGAAAAACGGTCGATTTCGATTATTTGATCGATTTCGGCTTGATTAGTCCCGAAGACGTCAATCTATTTCGTTTCGTCAAAACGGCGGAAGAAGCCTGCGACGTTATCGAATCTTTTTATAAACGACAGGAAGAAGGAACAAACCAATGAAACGCGCGTCCGTCTTATACGCGTTGTTATTCGTAACGGCGTCTATTTTCAGTTCCGTCGTCTCGTTCGGCGCCTCGGAAAGCGAGGAGGTTTGGGTTTTGCCGGAAAATCCGCCTTCTTGGGCGCGAAACGACGACGGTTTCGCCGTAAAATCCGCCAAAGACGATTCCTTTGGCGGAAAAGTCGTCGCAAGAATCGTTCATAAAACGCCGACCGATTGGGCGGTTCGAATTCCGAAATTAATCGACGCAGCGCCGGGCGATATTTTCGAATTGACTTGCCTCGTGAAAAACGAGGGTAAAACAAAGTGCGACTTCGGCGTCGTACTTTACGACCCGCAAGGAACGGCGCTCGATTGGAACTTCGGCGGCGCGGAAATATACCCGTCGAACGATCTGCAAACGTCGACGTCGAAATTTTTGGTTCCCGTCGGCGTCGCCAAGATCGAGCCTCGCGTTATCGGTTCCGGCGATACGGACGTCTCGATCGCGGAATATAAAATTCAGCGCGTCGGTCGAATCGTCCAAAGCGACGCTCAAGGAACGCTTCCGGCGGAAAACGCCTATTTGCGCGTCGTTTTTCACTTGGAAAACGGTTCTTTCGACGTTCGCGACGTTCGTACGAACCGCGTCTGGCGTCAAGACGTCGCTAATTCCTCGCAATTTGTCGTCGCTTCGAAGCCGATCGAACGCGGCGTAAAATTCGAATTGCTTGACGCGCGGTCTTTTACGAAATACGACGCGTCGATTCAGTTGGAAAAAGACGCGCCCGAAATAGTCGTTAAATTGAGCGCGCCCGACGACGCGCCTCTCGCGAGTAATATTTCGTACCCGTTCCCATTCGCGACGAAAACGACCGATCGAATTATCCTGCCCCTCAACGAAGGAATTTCTTTTCCGACGACTGAGCCGGAGCCGATCGTCGGCGTGATTCACACTTACGGCGGGCACGGACTGTGCATGGCGTTTTGGGGCGTCGTCAACGACGTTCTTGATCCCGAAAAAAGCGACGGCATAATGGGAATTATCGAGACGCCGGACGACGCCAGAATCGATATGCGCCCGCGAAAGGTCGATTCTGCGGATAAAGAAGGAACGTCGCAAGGCGCGCAAACGCTTTCCGTCGGCGGATTCTGGGAAGGCGCTTTGAATCGGTTCGGCTATGATCGCGTTTTACGTTACGTCTTTTTCGACAAGGGCGGGTACGTCGCGCAATGCAAGCGTTATCGCGAATACGCCGACAAAATTGGGTTGCTCGTTTCCTTTGACGACAAAATTAAACGCAATCCAAAGTTGGAAGACGGGTTGAATCGTCTAATCGGCGCCGCCAATATCTGGTGTTGGGACGGCGCGCCCTTGCCGACGATAAGACGCCTGAAAGCGCTGGGAATCGACAGAATTCTTTGGAGCGGCGGCGGGTCGTCCGAGGACGTCGACGCAATGAACAAAATCGAAGGCGTTTTATCGAGTCGATACGATATTTATCAAGACGTAATGGATCCGGCAAGATACGACGAACTGCCGCATATTCACGGCGATTGGATCGCCGAAGCGTGGCCGAAAGACCTGCTCTGGGACGCGTCCAACGGACATTGGGCAAGGGGTTGGGAAGTCGATCCTAAAGACAAGAATAAGCCGCGCATTCCTTGCGGCGTTCTTTGCGATTCGAAATCGGTCGGCTATGCGGAAAAGAGAATCGGCGACGAATTGAAATCGAAAGATTATCGCTGTCGTTTTCTCGATACGACCGTCGCGTCTCCGTGGCGAGAATGTTGGAATCCAGACCACCCTATGACGCGTTCCGAATGTCGAAAAGCAAGAATGGAGCTTCTGAATCTGCTTGGCGAACGATTTAATCTCGTTTGCGGAAGCGAGACGGGCATAGACGCGTCGGTTCCTTTCTGCGATTATTACGAAGGAATGATGAGCCTAGGACCCTATCGCTGCCCTGATTCAGGTCGGTACGTTGATCGCATCTGGCACGAAGTGCCCGACTTAGTGCGCAAATATCAGGTCGGCGAGTCGTATCGTCTGCCTCTCTTTGAACTTGTCTATCACGGTTGCGTCGTTTCCTACTGGTATTGGGGCGACCATAACGACAAGTTCCCGGAAATTTGGCGCAAACGCGACTTGTTCAACGCGCTGTACGGAGTTCCGCCGATGTACTGCTTCACGACCGACTTCCTCGACGAAAACGCCGATCGTTTTGAAGAAAGCTATCAAATTGCCGCGCCGGTCGCGAAATCAACGGGACGCGTTCCAATGACGGATCATAGGGTCTTGACGGAAGACAGAACGGTTCAAAAAAGTTCCTTTGCCAACGGTCTCGAGGTCATCGTCAACTTTGGAAAGTCGAAATACCGAAGCGAAGACGGGACAGTCGTTCCGCCCGAATCGTCGCGCCTCGTCGGCATACGCGGAAACTAACGACGACGTTATTTTTTGTGCCAGACGAAACGATCGACGTAATCGGCGTAACTTACGACGATTTGCGCGATTTGTTCCGAAACGCGCAAATCTTGCGCGGTGAAAATCGAACGAAAATCACGTTCGACGCGTTTTTTGCGCTTAATAATCTCAAGGGCGTCGGCGACGCGCGCGCGTTCGACGCCCGTCATAATCGCGCCGCTTGATTCGTCGATTTCGCAACGCTCGCGCGTATGACGCAAGCTAATCGCCGGAAAATCGAGAATCGCCGATTCTTCGTCAAGCGCGCCGCTGTCCGAAAGAACGGCGAACGCGCTTTTTTGCAACGCGTTGTAATCGTGAAATCCCAACGGGCGCAAAAGCCTAATCGTCGGCGACAATTTCAACGCGCTCGCTTCAAGACGTTTGCGCGCGCGCGGATGAACGGAAAAAACGACCGGCTTGCGTTCCGTCTCCGCCAAATAATTCAGCGTCTCGACCATGCTTTCTAGTTGTCGTGGATCGTCGACGTTTTCTTCGCGATGCGCGCTCACGACGAAATATTCGCGTTTATGGACGCCTAATCGTTTCAACACGTCGGAGGCGTCGATCTTGTCCGCGTAATGATAGAACACTTCGCGCATCGGACTCGTTATCTGAAAGACGCGCTCGATCGGAAAACCCTCGTGCATCAGATTGTCTCGCGCGACGGAACTGCACGGCATGTTGACGTCGGCGAGACAGTCGATAAGGCGCCTGTTGATTTCCTCGGGCACGCGCTGATCGTAGGCGCGCTTGCCGGCGTCGACGTGAAAAATGGGAATCTTTCGACGTTTCGCGGCGTAAGTCGCAAGACAACTGTTAGAATCGCCAAGTATCAACGTCGCGTCCGGGCGTTCCTTTTCGTAAACTTCGTCAAGTTTGGAGATAATCGCGGCAAGAGTCGAAACGGGATTAAATCCGGCGGCGTCAAGAAAATAATCGGGCTTGCGCAACGAAAGATCGTCGAAAAAGATTTGACTCAGTTCGTAGTCGTAATTTTGACCCGTATGAACGACGACGTGTTCCACGTATTCGTCCAACGCGACCATAACGCGCGAAAGACGAATGATTTCGGGACGCGTTCCTACGACCGTTAATACTTTCATTCGTCGACCTTTTCGCTCGAGCGCTCCGTCGATTCGTCTTGAACCGACGACGATTCGCCCTCTTCCGCTCGAATTAAAACGATACGGAACCCTTGGTAACTGTCTCCATAACCGGAAAAATAACAAAATCGATTCGCCGCGCGACAACTGGAACCGTCGCTACCCCAGCAACCGCCGCGCAACACGCGCATCGCTCCCTCGCGTTCGGGCGGTCCTTGAGGATCGACCACGGAACGACCAAGGAACGGCGCGTAAACGTCGGAACACCATTCCCAAACGTTTCCGCGCATGTCAAATATTCCCCACGCGTTTGCTTCTTTTCCGTAAACTTCGTGAGATTCCGTCGCGTTTTCACAATACCAAGCGCGGACGCCGAGTCGTCTAAGAACTCGCGCTTCGTTCTCGCTCGCGCGGCAAGCGTATTCCCATTGAGCTTCGGTCGGAAGGCTAAATTTCCAACCTTTCGGCGCGACTCCAAGTTTATTAATTTCCTCGATAAAACGTCGACAGTCGAACCATGAAGTTTGGTCGACGGGTCTGTCGTCTCCTTCGAAATAACTAATATCGTCTCCGCATACGGCGCGCCACATCGCTTGCGTCGTTTCCGTCTCCAATATCCAAAATCCCTTAGTCAGCGTCGCTTTGTGAAGACGTTCGTCGGAATCGCGTCCGCGTTCGTACCAAGGACTACCCATTTTGAAGGTTCCTGGCGGACAATATCGAAACGGAAAATTAACGTCGCTGATCGTCAACGACTGAAAATCGCCCGGTTCTTCGCCGTCCCAAACGCCTTGAGGCAAACGGCGCAACTCGTAAATTTCGGTATGATAATACAAAAACAAATCGCGTCCGACGCCGTAAAAAAGCGCCAAGCAAAGTATCCAGAAGCAGACTTTCCAACGTCGCGCGCCCTTCTTTTTAAAAGACGCAAGCCAAAGGAACGAATTCCAAATTCGAACGCCTAACAGACGCAAACCTTTGCGGAAAGCGTCAAACGAACTTTGACTCAACCCCAAGTTGGAATTGACAAGCGCGTTCGTAGCGCCAAAAAAATCGCCGACGCCGACAACCTTAGAGACTTCTTCTCGATACGCGCGATTTTTGAGCGATTGGGCGTCCGTAGAGTCAAACTTCAGTTCCAAAGCGCGCTCGGCGGCAAGACGCGCGCGTTTGTATTTACCCGAATTAAAAAGTTTCTCGCCACGCTGAATAATCTCGCTAGCGACAGCCGCGCGCTCCTCCTCGCTAACGGCGCGCGTCGGTAAAACGTAATTTCCGTCTCCGACTAATTTGCAAAAGGGACGTTGAGCGACGTAATCGGCGCCGCGATACCCTTTTTGAACGCCGACGCGTAATTCGTCGGCGCGCATCGCGACGACTTCTGGAAGGCGTTCGGCAAGTTGGGCGAACGTCGGCGTCTTCGCCGTGAAGAACCCTTGAAGTATCCAAGTCAAGTGAGAAGGCGCCAAACCGCGCTCATATTCCTTGTCGTCGTAAGAAGTTTGACCGTCCGAACAAGAATTGATCGCCAAAACGTTTGGATTTTCCTCCGACGCGCTCTTCCAACGAACCTCAACGTCGTCGGCAAATTTTTCCAGCGCTTCAAGTTCGCGCTGAGTCGCGTATTCCTCCTCGGAAGGACGCGCATCGAAAAAAAAGAGCGAATTTGAAGCGCTGAATTCGCCCAAACGACCAAGCAAATCTTGCAACGTAAAGGAAGATTCGAGAGAGGCGTCCTCCTCGTCCGCGCCGGAATAGCAAAAGCGTCGCGTCGCGCGATCCTCGTCGAGTCGTCCGCGACCGCAAAACATAAAGACAAAGGCGTCGAGTTTGCCCAAATCTTTCGCGCGCGCAAATTGCGCCTCGACGTCGGCAAATTCGACGCGTTTGCCGCCGTTGACCTCGGAGGTTAAAAGCGCGATCTCTTCGTAAGAAAATCCGCAGTACTGAACCAACGCGTCGGCAAATTCCGCCGCGTCTCTTTCCGCATAAAGCAAATCGCCTTGCCGTTTATACTCGTTAATTCCGATTATTATCGCAAACTTTGCCATAGCGCTTATTTCTCTAAGGAACCAAACCTTCGTTCAAAGCCAAAAGCCGCCGCATATTATAGTCGTAAATCGACTCGGTTTCAATACCCGGCGCGCGTCGCTTGTCAAAACGTTGATTTTTTTTATAATTAGCGCGTCGAGAGGAGAACGTTATGCTTGATTCAAATCTTTCCGTCGCTGAAATATCCGCATGGTTGCAAGAGACCGACGAACGAAAATTACGCGAACTTGCCGACGTCGCCGACCGAATACGTCACACGAACGTCGGCGACGAAGTATGGTTGCGCGGGCTCGTCGAACTGTCGAACCGTTGCCGACGCAACTGTCTTTACTGCGGAGTGCGCGCCGCGCGAAAGGTCGAGCGCTATCGTATGACGCGCGAGGAAATCCTCGAGTGCGCAAGATTGGCGGATCGATTCCAATTTGGAACGCTCGTTTTACAGTCGGGCGAAGACCTAGCGCTAGACGTTGAATTTATCGCCGACGTCGTAAGGGAGATTCGCGAGCGATTTGATTTAGCGATTACGTTAAGTTTGGGCGAACGAGGAGAAGACGCTTGGATTCGCTGGAAAGAAGCGGGCGCGCAACGATACTTGCTTCGATTTGAGACTTCCAATCAAGCGCTGTATCGAGCGATTCATCCGGCGCCGACGGGAAGCGTCGACGCAAATCGTATCGAAATGTTAAAACGACTACGCGAGATAGGATACGAAATCGGAAGCGGGGTAATGATCGGAATACCCGGTCAAACTTACGACGATTTGGCGAACGATTTGGCGTTGTTTCGCGAACTCGACCTCGACATGATCGGGTGCGGTCCGTTCTTACCCCATCGATTCACGCCCTTGGGACGATTGGAAATTCAAAACGGACGTTGGAAGACGCGTCCCGTTCCAAAGGAAGCGCCGGAAGAAGAACAAGAAAACGAGTCTCCGACAAACAAGGCTTTCGACTATCCGACTTCGGAATCGCAAGTTCCTAATACAAACGAACTTGCGTTTAAAGTCGTCGCTTTGACAAGAATTTTGCGACCCGACGCGAACATACCAAGTACGACGGCGATCGCCACCGTCGACGGCAAGGACGGAAGAAAGGGCGCGCTCGAAAGGGGCGCAAACGTAATTATGCCCAATCTGACGCCCGAAAAATATCGGCGTCTCTACGAAATTTACCCCAATAAAGCCGCGACTTTCGAATCGCCCGAAGAAACGCGACAAGTCGCTTTGCATCAAATCGCAGAAATCGGTCGCCCCCAAGGAATCGGCGCGGGCTCGTCTCCGCGATTTCTAGCGCGAAACCAAGCAAACGCGCGCTAATCTATCGTTCGACGATTTCCCAATAGCCGGAACGATTCGAACCGACGCGCTTGATTAGTCCCTTTTCTCGAAGACTTCGGAGGCGTTCGGCGACTGTTTTTCGACTAACGTTTAATTGTTGAACAAGAGCTTGATAACTAGCCCTCGGATTCTCTTGAAGCAACGTCAGAACAACCGTCTCTCCGTCGGTCGGTAAATTGGCGTCTTTCATAACCGGCTGATTAGACGATTTGCCCTCCGGCACGTCAAGGATCGCTTCGATCCTTCCATTGGTCGCCCCATTGGTCGCCCCATTGGTCACCACATTAGTCACCCCATTAGTCACCCCATTAACAATATCGGCATTTTCAAACGAACGTTCCCAGCCGCACGGCGTGGTAAATTTTATCATTATGTCGCACGGATTGACGTAATACGTCGGTTTAGGAACCTCCGCTTTTCGACAATCTTCAAAAATGTTTTCGATTCCTCGTCCCCAACTTTCAATAAAGCCGCCGTAATAAAAAGCGCGTGCGAGCAACGGATTGCGCGGTTCCGAATTATGTTTTTGCAATAAACTATCGGCGGTCCAGCCGAACGGTAAAGAACCGTTGTTAGCGACGTAGAGTTTATCTTCGTAAACGCTAATTTGAACAGGGATTCCCTTTGAATAATCCTTATGACAAAGCGCGTTCAAAACGGCCTCTCGAAGCGCGACGTTAGGAACGAAATAACGTTCGATTCGACGGACGCCCTCGTAAGTAATTTGGGCTTTCATATACTTCACGCGAATCGTATCGACAATTTTGTCGACTTGTTCCAAGAGCGAACCGTGAATCTCGTCCTGATACGCGATATCGGCGTTTGTCCTGAAAAACCCAATTTTCGTATATGCGCCAATGATCCATTCTTCGGGTTCTTCCGCAAAGAGAAGAGGCGCCGCGTTGACCAGCTTTCCGTTTTTAATCAAACGGAGTCGTTTTAAAAAAGTTTCTTTCGACTCGTCAAATATTGAAACGGGCAATCTCGCCGTTTGAGACGCGCGTTTTTTAAAACGCTTGACGACGTATTCGTCAACGTCGTCAAGCGTAAAGTCTGAACAGGGAAACGCGTCCCAAGTCGCGCCGATACGTTCGCTCCAAAAGCCCGACAAAGCGGCGCCGTTGAGCGTCTGATTCGTACTTCCGCTACGTCGGTAACAGACGCCTTTATAAGTAATCGGAGTCGGACTGGGTAACGCGCGAATTTCAATAATATCCAAGCCCGATTCTTCACGAAAATCGACGTCGGCGACAATTCCAAGTTGCGCGCTTATTTTATTCGGCAGGTCTTCCAATAGCTTACGCGCGTTCGACACGCCGACGACTTTGCCGGAATTGTCGACTCCGACAAGCAACCGACCGCCTTGCGCGTTGGCAAAACCGCAAATTTCCGCAAGATACTCGTCTTTCCACTCGCGCTTCCATTCAAGGTCTTGTTGTTCTCGCATTGAACTCTCGCGTTATAAGTAAACCTTCGACGCCTATCTTTCGTAAGCGTTCACGGAAAACGCCCGCAGTAAGCCGCCGTATTTAATGCGGCGGTTGGAATTGAAAGTACAAATATTAGGACGATCGCCTTGTTCCAACCCAACCGCCGAATTTCATTCGGCGGCTTACCGTGAACGCTTACTTTCGTCTATCGTCGAAGTTCTTGAATCTCGTCCTTGTATTTGTTTACGATTTTCGCAACCTTCCTTTTGAACGCGTCAAGGGAGGGCGCCGTCCAAATCGCTAATTGGATTTCTTCAAGCGCGGGGTAATAATTTATGTCGTCGAGCTTTTTTTTCAGTTTGTCCGAGACGACGTTTTGACCGAATTTCGAACGGAGATTACTATAAATAATCTCATAAATTCCCTCTTGCTTTCCAGCTTGCATTCCAGCTTGCATTCCGTCTTGTCTTGCTTCTTCGCAACGTTCTGAAACTTCCCTCTCAAAAAATTGCAAAATACCGCTTTCCATAGGTTCGCCTTTCTGTTTTTCCATTTCTTTTCTGAGTTCGGGCAAGGTCGGCATACCCGGTCGTCTTTTTCGTAGATGAAGAAAATAGTTCAAGCACGCGTAGGCGCATTGTCTCAACCGTTCGTCGGAAGGGGGGGCGTCGAGAAGTTGGCGGAGCGTCGCCGCCAATTCCGCGTCTTCTTCGCTCGAATGTTTTTTGTTGGCAATTTGCGTTAAATAGAGAAACGCGCGCAACGCGGGCTCGCAGTTCCTAATAACGTCGATCGGAATCTCACTCGCGTAGATCGTTTGATAATCGAAATTCGGCACGGTTCCTTCCAGACCGGGAATCGTCCAGAGAATATCGCTCAACCGCGCGGGCTGTTCTTTCGGGCGCGGGTCTTGCGAGAAAACGACGACGTAGGGAGTCGGCAGAAGTCCGTTTTCGTCCTCGAAGGATTCGGGTTCGGCGTTCATTCGATCAAGCAACGCGCTCACGTATCCGAGCAGTTGAATTGCGACGCGCTTTTCGTCCTTCGTCTTGTGTTCGGCGGCGATTACAAAGACGGCGCGACGTCGCGCTTTGCCGAGTCGGTCTTTCATATCGACGACAAAGTACATATCGCCGACCTTCTTGACTCCGTTGGCGTCGACGTCTTGAGTATGAATCACGCGCAACGTCGACAAATCGATCTGTTCAAGGACGTTTTCGGGTAAAAAAGTTTGAAACCACGTTTGCGCGTTGGACTTATTCGCAACGAAATCGGCAAAAAAATTGTCGTTCGTCATATTGTCGCGCAAAGAAGCGTCTTCTTGCGCGCTTGCGTTTGGGGCGTCGTTTTTTCGCATCGTCTGCCTCGCGTTGAAAAATGAAACGAATTTCCCTAAGTATACCACAAACGACGGCGCGTTTCCAGCGCCTTGGGAAAAAACAAGTCGCGACAAACGATTATTTCGCGCGTTGTTTCCGCGCGAGTTCTTCCTCGACGGTTGCAAAACGCGTTTCGCGTCGCGTTGATTTTGACAAAACGCCAAAACGAGAACCGACGTGAAGACGACGCGTCGTCGAACGCGATTTCGTCGGTTAATTTAATTCCACGCCGTCGAATTTTTTGAGAAGCTCCGTTAAAGACGTCCTCGCTTCCGCAAGATACGCGTCGACGTCCTCTTCCGATTCCAAAATTGCCGCCTTGAAAACGACTTGACGATCGCGCGCGACGTATTTTTTCGGCGTTTCGATCCGTTTCGGTTCGACGAGCGTATCGTCGATTTTTGCGCGTTCCTCAATTTGCCGACAAAACTCGTCCTTCGCCTTGATCGTCGACTGCGCGAACCCGTCGAGAAGAACCAAATCGTCCGTTTTTTCCACGAGCGCGATTCGGTTTTCAAAGAATCGCGCGGCGTTTTCGCGGACGTCGGAACGCTCGATCGCAGAATTATCGGCGGCGATTTTCACGGCGTCGACGCATTGACTAATAAGGTCGCTCAGTTCGGCGCGCTTCGCTTGAATCAGACGATTATGCGCCTCGCGGATCGTCGACAGTAGCGCGCCGTACTTCGGCACGGCGTCATAATTAAACCGCTTGCTTACGTCGAGCAGGGAACGCAACGTTTCGATCGCTTCCGTCGCGTCCTTTTCGTTCGCGTAATATCCGCTCTCGATTTCGACGCGGAACTTTTCGAGCGTCTCGACCGCGCCGTCAAAGATTTGACGTTTGCTACCGTCGAAGAAGTCCTCGACCCCCTGCGCATCCTCTTTCTCTTCAGTCAATTTATCCGCTTCGTCGACGACCCCGGAAATCAGCGCGAGCGCGTCCGTTTGCAACGCGAGAATTTCGTTGATCGACGCGATCGAACGTTCGAGAATCTCCTTGTCGGGATAGTTTTTGCCGACGTATTGGCGCAGACGCTCTTCGAGGCTTTCCTTTCGTTTTTTAAACTCCCTAACGACGTACTCGCGCAAGCCGTCCTCGTCCTTCGGAACGTCCATACAGACGAAATAGTCGTTCAAGAAATTGCGCGCTTTCTTGATTTTAATTTCCGACGCGCGTCGACGAATTGCGACGACCGACTTTGAGGTTTCCGTACTTTTGCGAAGCATACTCGGCAAATTCGGCTCGCTTGCAAGGATCGTTTCTCCGGCTTTTTTAATCGCGATTTTTTGATCGCGCAGGAGTCGCGCGACGATCGCCGCGACGTCGATTTCTCGCCAGCCGTAGGGCGCGCCTTGGAACGCGCGCTGGACGTCCGCCATCGTCGTCGTCTTGCCGACGTTCGTTTGCATTTGGAGAAAACCGAGAATCTTGGCGCTTGCCTCTTCGTTTGGGTCGACGTCGAGCAGTTTCTTTGTCGCGAGTATTTCTCGAATTTGGGCGTCGTCGTTAAAATGTTGCTTTACAAGGTCGAGTTCGCTATAAACTTGCGAAACGAGCGCGTCGAGCGCTTTGTCGATTCTAGCCTTGGCGCCGTTTTCCTTTAATTCGACGCATTCGCCGTCGACGTAGAGAGTCGCGGCGACGATCTGTTCTTCCAGCTTTTCTTTGGCGGTTCGCTCCAATTCTTCCGCTTCGCGTTGACGATCCTTGACGATGTTTTGCTTCGAAACGGGCTGAGCGCCTAGATTCAAGCTTTTTGCGTATTTACGAATCTTTTCGGCGCGTTCCAAGAGCGCGAAATAGGAGGCGTCTTGGGGAACAAAGATCGCCTGTCCTAATTTTGAGGAGCGAATTAGCGCCAGTTCGTTTTTAGAATTTTCCTCGGCGTCGGGCGTGAGGAATCGCAATTTGACGCCTTCGCACGGCGCGCCGTGAACGCGCGCGTCGACTAAACGTTCGAACGGAAAATCGTAGATTCCGCGTCGATATTTTTTCGCGACGTAAATATCGTCGTAAAGTATGGACGCGACGCGTTGAACGATCGCGCCCGAATCGACGACGACGTTGTTAATTTCCCGTTGAACGTCTTGTTCTTCGTCCGTGAGGAAGTAGAACCGACCGCCGTTTTTGCCGACGTAATTCTGCGTTAGCAAGCGATCGAGCGCTTCGGCCGTTTTCACGCGCAACGCGATTTTATCAACTTGAATTTCGTCCGCCATAAGCACGACGATATTGTCGAGATTCGGCGCGATTTCGGAATCGATATACCGAATTAAATAGAGCAGTTTCAAGACGCTTACGTCAAATTGTTTGATTCCGTCGCCGTTTTCGGCGGCGGTTTGACAACGTTCGAACACGCGGCGGATCGAACCGTCGAGGAACTCGTGAACGGAGTCGTAGAAAAGATAGAACGGAACGAGCGCGCGTTCGTCCCTATCTTTGATCGCTTTAGCCGCCTCTTGGAACCCGGAAAGCATAGAACGTTCGCCCCCCGACATATGTTTTCCGACCGCGCCGTGCTTGCGAATTTGTCCGAAGACCTCCTGCATAACCCTAAATTGATAGGGAACGAAGGGGAAATTATCGACAAATTCTTGCGCGTTGGAAAACCCTTTGACGTCGGCTTTCGACTCGGAAAAGACAAACAGATTGCGCAGGACGGAGTCGTTTTTCTCGTAAAGTTTCTCGAGTTTGGGAAGAACGTCCTTTTTCTTTTGCAAGACGCGTTTTTGAATTACTTCGTCGACCGACGACGAAGAAAGGGAGAGGCACGTCTTGAACCGCGCGCGAATACGTGAAAATTCGTGTTCGCGAACTTTGATCATTTCGTCGATCGCCTCCTGACCCGTGCAAACGACCCAAACTTTGCCGTTGCATTTGGAGCCAAGTTCTTCGACGATCGACTGAAGGTTCAAGAGAAGTTCGGTTTTATCTCCGACGAATTGTCCTACTTCGTCGATCATAAACAAGAGTCTGAAGTCTTTCGGCTTGGAGTCGACGTATTTCTTGACGTCGTCGACAAACCTCGCGACGCTGTAATTTGCGTCCGCGTCCTCTTTCAGCCAGCTCGCGGCGTCCCCTTCGGGTATGCCAAGAACTTCGCCCAGCGTCGAAACGACTTGTTTTTTATTAAACGTCAAGGCTTTGCGTTGTTCGAGCCACGTCTTGCCCTTTTTCTCTTCGAACGTTCGACTAAATTCTTCTAATTTTCCTTCTTGCCAAAGGTACTGTTCCAACAAAGCGACTTTCAGATTGTCTCCGTAAAAGCCGAGGCTTTTGTAAAACGTTTTGGCGAAGACGCGCAAGACGGCGGAATCGTCCTTCTTCATCGGGCTTTCTACGTCGATATTGAAAAGGATCGTTTCGGCGGGCGTCTTAACCGCTCTGTCGACGAGCGCGTAAGTTCCAGGATCGTCGAATTTTACGCGGAACCGTTCCGCCGTTTTTTTGCCGTTGATCTCGCGATTTTCGAGAAGATAGGAAAGTATCTTTAAGAAGTGCGACTTACCGCTGCCAAAAAACCCGGAAATCCAAACGCCTACGTCGGCGGTCTGTTCTTCAAACGCGTCGACGTAACGATTAAAGAACGCGACAAAGTGTTTTTTTAATTCCTTAGTGACGACGTATTCTTGAACTTCTTGATCGACGACGCTCAAATCGTCTTGTTGGACTTTGACGACGCCATTAATGGAACGCTCGATATTTTCGAGGAACATCTCTTTAATAATCATAGCGCGGTTCTCCTTCAAACGACGTTAAAAGCGCGGTAATAAGAATTGGGTTGAAGTAAGTTGAACAATTTCAACGCGTGTCCGTCGTAATAACCCGGATATAAAACCAGAATCGGAACGTGAAAAAAGGGTTGCATCGCGTCCAAGAGCTTATGAACGCGCATAAACGGAAAGACGTCGCCGACCCCGGTAAGGACGACGACGGAGCCTTCTTGCGGTTCCTCTTTTTCGCGCGTTTTTTGAATAAAATCTTCCGAACGAATCGTCGAATGGAGTTGTTCCAACGCGTAGGCGCTTCCTTCTTCTTTTTCCACTTCTAAAATAGAGTCGAGAATATCAAGGTCTTCGCAAATTTCTAGGAACAAATCATATAAATTGAAAACGATCAAACGCGTTCCGAGCGTCTTGTCGGCGGCGAGCTTGTCGATAAAGGCGTCGACGATCGTTTCGTCTTCGGGCTCGTAGCAAAAAACGCGAATGTTGACTTCGTTGCTCAGTCCTTTGCCCTTCAAAAAATCTTGATCTTGGACAAGGAATCGCAGTTTGTCGAGTCGTTTTTCTAGTTCGTTCAAGGCGTCGCTCCTCAATTTAGACGGTTGAAGGCGGACAAAGCGATTTCGTCGCCGTTCTTTCTGATGCGCTCTTCCAACCTTGCGTCAAGCCAGACGGGGTTCAAACGCGTTGAACGCGCGGAGTCGAGATATTCGTTTTCAACCAGAATTTGTACGAGAACCGATTTGATTCGCGCGATCGTCGAGTCTTTCCAGTTGCGTACTCCGTCGTCTTGCTCTTGTAGACGCGTGAAAAACGAATTGACGTCGATTCTTCTAAAAGACGAGTTAAACGTTCGGTATTTTTCGCCGATTACCGTGATCATAAATTCCCAGACAAGCCTGTTTTGTCTCATTACGGCGTACAAACAGATTTGCTTGGCGACGCAGGAAGGACGCGTCGCGATCTCTCGCGCCAATTCGTCGTCGTTTAACGCGCGCAATCGGCGCAAACAAGCGCGCGCGACGCTTACTAGAGAACGTTCCGTCGGATATTGAAATAGGTTGTCTTTGACGATCGCTTCGACGATTTCCGCGTCCGCCAGACCTTCGGAAAACAAACGCGCCGTCGTTCTCGTCTCGTGAAAAAGGAACCGTTCCCTTGTCAGCGCGCCGTTATACGGAATCGAAGCGTCCATTAACACACCCTATTATTGGACTATCGCGTTTAATAGTCTTAGCCGATCATTAATTCGTTTGAAGTTTGGAGTCGCGCCGCTTAGACTTCGTCGCTATAGAAGGGACGCTTGTATAAACGTCTGAATTTGGACTTGTAGACTGCGGAAGAAACGGCGATCGCGCGCGAGACGACTCCGAACGGTCGAACGCCGAAAACAACGTTCTCTAGCTTAAACATCTTGGATTCCCCATAAACGCGTCGACTTGTCGTCTTTGTCGCTTTGGTCGCTTTTACCGAAATTTTTCGGCGCAAAGAAACCTTTCGCCCGCCGTTAAAAGGCGACGTTAGGTTCAAACGCATACAAACGAATCCCGCTAAACTAAACGCTCAATACTCCGCTAATTGGCGACGTCAGAACGTTCTTTAGAACCGAATCCGCACGAGAATTTTATCAAAAAAAATAAAAACAAAAATAGGCAAGAGATTGGAGATTGTTTTTAATCAAAATTGAGAGAACAAATATTCCGAAAGAATCTTTTTTGCGGAGATTGTTTACACGTAATATTCCGAACAAAGTTTAAGGTTGGAATTGCGTTGACCTCCAATAAAAGTTGCGTAATCGTTCGCGGAAAGGCGCCGATTTTCATTCCGCGCCTTTCCATTTTTGGGGGAAAAGTGAAAAAATAAAAGATTTTGTAATATTTCAGCCATTTGAAGAGAAACATAAATTAGCGTGTTTCTCTTCGAATGACGTCGAGTCTCAAGAAATGTAAGCGTTCACGGTAAGCCGTTGAGGTGGAACAACGCAACGCCATAATATTGTACGTTTTCACTTTGAAAGTCAAGAAGCCTATCCAAACGCCGTTCCAATTCGTTTCGAGAAGAAACGTATGTTTCAGAAGAACCGATCGCCTTGTCGCGTTTCAATTGGAATGCGTCTTGAAGGAGAATTTCAAGGGTTTGTTTAAAAGTCGCCCAATTATCGTTGGCGCTTTTGAGTCGCTCTCCCCTTGACTCAAAATAGGAACGCGGTAGCATAGAACGGGTTGCGCGTTTCGACGACGCGTCGTCCTCCCCGTTGTAATTTAAACGTCAAACGCAAGTCGACGATCGTCGAATTTACCGACGCTACGCGTATAATCAACGAGAAAACGCCGCCCCCGTCGGGGGTCGGAACATTTGCGACTAAGTTTTTTGTTTGCCTTTGATTGGCGCTTTGTATTGTCGACGAAAGATTTTCAATGAAACTGAATCCGAATTTTATCGTTAAACAGATCGACAACGTCGCGACTCTCGTTCCGTTTGGACAGGCTCTTGTCGATTTTAACCGTCTTCTGTCGTTCAACAACGTAGGTTCTTTCCTTGTCGAGAAGCTTCAAGAAAACAGGACGCTGGACGAGTTGGTCGAAGCGACTACCGCTCGTTTTGAGGTCGACGAGACGACTGCGAGGCGCGACGTCGAGGCTTTCGTCAAACGACTGCGCGACGACAAGTTGCTTGTCGAAGACGAGGAATAACGCCTTTGCTCCTATCCAAGCGCGTCTTCCTTACGTTGGCGTTAGTTCGTTCCTATGTTCCCATCCGTTTCAAGGTCGATTCTCGATTCAAATAATCCGACGAGAAAACAACCGCTTTATGAGTAAAGGCGTCAATATGAAACGCGAAGTCCCGAAACAAAATAGTTCCGTCGTCGACGAACGCAACGTTTCTTTATCTTGCGAGGCGCGGTATCTTATCGACGTTTTACGCGCCTTCTTAAACGACCGCGAACCGCCCCGACCGCCGGAAAATCTGAACGAAAGGTTGTTTGTAAGAGACGTCGAACTTCAGCAAGTCGCAGGCATAGTCGCCGACGAATTAGGGAAACGACCCGAGTTTTTTTCCGAACGTCTTATGAACGCGTTGAGACGGTTGCGCGGTCGAGACGTCCTCCGCGACGCCGCCTTTCAAGATACTGTTTGCAAAATCGAAGCGGAATTCGAAGAAAACGGAATTCGATACATACCCCTCAAAGGCGCGGTGATGAAAGATTTGTATCCGCAGTCTTATCAGCGTCCCGTCTCCGACTACGACGTTCTGCTTGACGATCATAACATTTCTCGCGTGAAATCTTTGTTGAACGAAAAGTATGGTTACAAAGAGCATTCGAAATCTCCAATGCACGATTGTTTGACAAACGAATCCCACTTGGCGACGATCGAATTGCATCGTCTGTTCTGGGGACGAGCTTATACGCCGATTTTTGACGATCTATGGAGTCGCGCAGTTCCCTTCGAAGACAAACGTTCAAAAAAGAGATTTAAATATAGTTTTACGCCGCAAGACTTTTATTTGCATATAGTTTTACATTTGGCAAGGCATTGGCTGTATTACGGCGCGACGATTCGTATGTTTGTCGACGTTTGGCTGTTAAACAAAAAATATGGAGATCGATTTGATCGATCATTGTTCGTCGAGCCGTTCCAAATCCATGGCGTCTCTGACTTTGTGCCAAACGTAGAACGCGCCTGCCGCGTTTGGTTTGGGGACGACAAAAGCGACGAGACGTCCGAAGCGATGGCGTTTCGACTCTTTAATCGACCTCAAGACGACCTTCTTTTCTTTCTTGATCCAACGATAAAACAAGGAAGTCGCTTGTCTCAGTTAGTCAACCACGTTTTTTATTTGAATTACTTTAAAAAACATAGAACTGAAATTGCGCGACGTCCTGTGGGAACGCGATTTTTGTGGATACTTTGGACTTGGTTTAAAATGAACGCGGCGCGTATAAAGAGGGGAAAATTACTACGAAAAACATACGCGCTGTGGAATAGTCCGCGAGACCTCGAGAAACGTAGAACAATAGAACGTCAATTTGGGTTGACTGAAGTTCGTAGTCTTGATCGATAAAAGAGGGCTAGGAAAAGCGAATAGGGAAACCTTTCAAAGGAACGTAAAAATAGGATCGTTTGTCGTCGCGTTATGATTCTGCGGCGTTTGCCGTCGACGAAAAAGACCGCCCCCAAACTGCGGACGACGTTTTTTTAACCGATTGGAACTCTTTGAAAACGTGGTTGGAACGACTTAGCGGAATTTCGACTCAAGACGTCGGATTATTGAAAGATCGTTGGAACGACGCCAACGAGCCTGTCGCCCCGCAGTTTACCGAAGCGCGGTAATTTCGACAAGAGACGTCGAAAGACGCGCAAAAATTTGCAATAAAAGAAAACTTCAGCGCGTCCCTTGACGTCAAAAAACATTTCTCTATAATTACCTCGTTCTTTCGTTCGAAAAGGACGAAAGGGGCCATAGCTCAATTGGGAGAGCGTCGGCTTTGCAAGCCGAAGGTCGCCGGTTCGATCCCGGTTGGCTCCATTCGCGTTTCATTCGTAAATTTACGAGTGAAACGCGTTTTTAAATTCTCTTGTCTTGCGTTTCTTTCTTGGGCAAAAGCGCTACGGCGTCATCTTTTGAAAAGGGCTCGACTAGAGCGTCTCTAAATTATTCCGTCAAAAGGCGCGGAACTCCACGTTTGGATATGCGACGGAATGAAAAATCTGTTTGTAATATTCCAGCAGTTTGAAGTAAAACGCCCGCTGTAAAAACACTGCGTTCGAATCGACGACGTAGCCGTCGCACGGTAAGCCGACGCATTTAATACGGCGGTTGGAATTACCCAAAAACCGACGACTTCAGAACAAAGCAGCCGTATGTTACAATCCAAATTCATACTTTTCCCTCGGTATTTAATCTGAAAGTACAAATATTAGGGCGGGCGCCTTGTTCCAACCCAACCGCCGAATTTCATTCGGCGGCTTACCGCGAACGTTTCAAAAAAGTAGTCGAAAACGTCAATAAATAGTTGACTTTCCAGCCTTTTCGCATACTATAGAATAGGAGGGAAAAGAAAGGATCGACTATGGAAACGTTGAAAAATGCTCTTGCGTTTTATCCTCTTTACGTTGTATTAATGACGGTTTTTTTCAGAATGTTTGACGCTACTCTCGCGGGGTTTTTATACGGGCTAGCGTCTTATCCGTTATTATGGTATACGTTCATTATAATGAATATGAAAGACAAGGTCGAAAGGAATGGCAAAGACACAAGCAATGCTTGCGAACGGAAGAACGATAACTGTAGATAATTCGCAGATCGATATCAAGTTCACAAGAAGCGTCGACCAATTAAATATACTCCTCTCCTTTGAGTTTTTCCCCCTAAAAGACTGAAAAAAACATTCGAGTATGCGGAGGCGTCTGGAAAATTTCAGGGGTAAGGAGCATATAACGAAT
>JAZRWW010000211.1:0-1681 GCA_045599865.1 Thermoguttaceae bacterium | reverse complement strand
TGCGAGGAAAGCAGTCGAGCGTTTCTTCAAGTGTCGGAACTTTTGTTCCTGCAAATTTTGGGTCGAATTTAACGCCGGCGTCGAGAGAACGTATTTCGTCGAAAGCAACGTCTTTGACGTTGCCCTTGCCCGTCGTTGTGCGATCGAGCCAAAGATCGTGAATAACGACAAGTTTGCCGTCGGAGGTTTTTTGAACGTCGAATTCGACCTGTTGAGCGCCGGCTTTAACGGCGGCGACAAACGCGGGTATTGTGGATTCCGGCGCGACTCCTTGATCGCCCCGATGCGCGCAAAGTCCCTTTTCGGGAAGGGGCGTCGTTTGCGAAAACAAACTCGACGCTTGTAAAAGCATCGTCGACGCCAACGTAATAACAAGACAAAAAACATTTCGACGGGTCGTCGTCATAGACTTCGCTCCTTATGGGCTCGACAATAAAAATAAAGCGACTATTCCAGTAAACGTTTATCTTTAAACAACGCGAAGTTCGGCGTTTCTAGCCCTTCGCGTAAAACTTTTCCAAATCGATCCCGCCCTTGAGTTCCTCTTGCAAAAGTTGCACGCGATCCTCAAGCAGTTCGATTTTTCTTCGTAATTCGGCAAAAGCGGGGTCTTCTCGTTCCTCGACGCGTTTAACGCGAGGCACGGTCGGATAACCGAGATGTCTAGCCAACGCGGAAAAGAAGAACAACGGATCGCGCCCTCGCGACGCGTAGGCGATTCGTCCTTCACGCTCCCCAAACAGCACGTCGCGCGCTTCTTCGCCCTCTTTTAATTCGTAACGCTCGCTACGGACGTAAACAAGATTCGCGACGTCGACAAATCCTATTTGACGTCTCAAAACGACGTTGATCCAACGTCTCCAACCCTCGTTAAAAATCGGGTCTTCCGAAATAGCCGCCAATCCGTAGTCGAATCCTAATCGATTGCGGCTAAGGGTTTCAAACTGATAGAAAAAAATCCCTTGCGGACAGGGCGTCCCCGCGCGATATTTCGCCTCCCGTTCGAGTATCTGCAGGGCGACTTGAAAATCTAACTTTCCTTCCTCGCGTTCCGCCTCTTGAACGACAAACGTTTGAAACGGCGTGAAATAGTGCGCCAGACGTTTCATCGCCAAATTCATTTTCCCGGACAGTTTCACTTCCGTCAACAAAACGTCGACCGCGATCGGCAAATTAGTCGCGTTCAATAGTTCGTTTTTCATTCCGTATAAAATCTCTTGACTGGAATAACCGTCGCCAAGACGTTCGCGATACGTTCTGAAAAAAAACTCCTGTTCGACGTATTCTTCTTTGCTTAACAGCATTTTTCCGTTTCTTTAATTTCTCTAAAACAACGCGACGTTTCCGTTACGGAACCAAAAAAGCCAAAGGCTTCTGTTTATGAACAATACGTCCTTCATTATCCAACGTTTTTGAAAAAAGAACAGATAGGAAAACCGTTGTTGAAAGAATTTTTAAAAATTGGCGATCATTCGCGAAAGATCGACGAATAAAATTGATCGGTTGAGTTGGAAAAATTACGCGCGGAAAATCCCAAAAATTTCTCAAAAAACGATTTGCCCTTTCCCCTATGTTAGATTACAATCAACGCAACCTGACGTAAAGGGTAAGCGTTCACGAAAAGTATTCCCAAAAAATCGGCGGTTGGACAGGAAGAAAGCGACGCGAGAGGATTCGTTTT
>JAZRWW010000210.1:0-2522 GCA_045599865.1 Thermoguttaceae bacterium | reverse complement strand
GTCGACGTCTTGAGTATGAATCGTTCGCAACGTCGACAAATCGATTTGTTCAAGCACGTTTTCGGGTAAAAACGTTTGAAACCACGTTTGCGCGTTGGACTTATTTGCAACGAAATCGGCAAAAAAACCGTCGTTCGTCATCTTGTCGTGTAAAGAAGCGTCTTCTTGCGCGCTTGCGTCTGGGGCGTCGTTCTCTTGCATCGTCTGCCTCGCGTTGAAAAATGAAACGAATTTCCCTAAGTATACCACAAACGACGGCGAGTTTCCAGTCCCTTCGGAAAAAAAGATTTTACGAAAAACGACGAAGCCGCCCCCCCGCGTCGTAAGACGCGGGCGCGACAAGCCGCCGGTTATATACCGGCGGAAAAGCGCGGCGCCGCTACGGTTCTAAGCGTCGACAATATTTTCCGACAAATACAACGCCGCCGAGCTTGAAAGTCAACGCGTCGACCGCTTCAAACGTTTCCGCACGTATGTAACGAGCGGCTTTTCGCGCCCGCCTATCGACGGGGTTCCGCTCCAACGTCTGTTCTAAATCGGGCAACTGGCTCGTCAATTCCAGCGTCCTTAACGAAACCGCAACCAAAAGCGGAACCAAATCAAAAAGTAAGCGTTCACGAAAAGCCGCGCATTAATGGAAAGCCGCGTATCGTTGATACGCGGCTTTCCGTGAACGGTTCCGAGAACGTTATTGAGGCTGATAACAGGGATTCTCCGCTATCGGTCGAAAATATTTCGTATGTTCCGCGCCAATCATACGCACGACCTTAATTAACTCTTTGGCGTTATACGAATCGTAGTCGGGCGAATTCGGATCAAGACTACTTTCACGAACGCCGGTCGCCGACTGAATAAAGCGTCCGTCGCCGATATAAATCGCCGTATGGCGCCAGTGCGTCGACCCGTTCGCTCGTTTTTTGCCGAAAATCAACAAATCGCCCGGTTGGAAATTTTGCCAGCCTTGCGACAAGTCGACGTCGATTCCTTCGCGTTGAATTTGACTGACGTCGCGCAGAATATTGTAGCCGTTCAAGCGAAACGCGACGGAAACCAGCCCGCTACAGTCGACGCCTTTTGTCGACGTTCCGCCCCAAACGTAGGGCGCGCCGAGGAGCCTTCGCGCCGACGCGATCAAATTATCCGCGTTCAACTCGCGCGTCGCCAGCCAATCGTTCCATTCTTGCGTTTCGCGTTTCAAGACCCAGCCTTGTCGTCCGTCGGGCGTTTCGACGCGGTAGAAATCGCCGGACGTCTCTTCGTTTTTCCATACGAGAACGCAGCCCGACGTCAGATCGGAAATCGTTTGAGAATCTGCGTCGGGCGCGGAATATATGAAGCCGAAGGAGGGAAGAAAGACGAGACGTTTGGATTCTAGCCACGCGTTATACTCTTCGCGCGTCTTTCTTGCGACGTTTCCGGCGGGCGTATAACCGAAATATCCGTCGAAATTTTGGATCAACAGCCACCCGTTCGACGCTTTTTTTATCACGCGCGCGGGCGTTCCCATTAGCGCTTGCGTTCCCCATTCTGCGGCAAAGTCGGGTTCTTTTTGAAGTTGAATCGTCGAAAAAACGACGATTCCGCGCCAGCGTCCTTCGAGTTCGTCGTTTTCTTCGGGGTATAATTTGACGTCAATTTTCCAGCTTGGGAAATCGTCGACAATTTTTTTTACTTCGTCGACGGCTTCGCGCGAAGTCGTAGCGATTTTTACGCCGTTGGACGTCGTGTTTTCGTTTAACGCGACTTCAAAGAGATCCAATCGCGCGTCGGGCGTCGTTTCTTGCCTGATCGCGTCGAGTTTCGCGGAAAGTTCTTGCGCGGATTCGTCGGCAAACGCGCGATACGACGACAAAAAACACGCGGTCGACACAAATAAAACTAGTAAAAGACGCGTTTTTTTATATATGAGATTTGTCAATTTTGACTCCTTATGTCCGATTTTCCTGTTTCTTCTCCTGTTTTGAAAGTTTGGAGAAGATTATATACTCGTTACCCTTGAAATTTTCCAGACGACGGTGCGTGTTCGAAGGGGGTTTTCCGTCTTTTAGGTGGAATATTTCAATGGCGAAGAGTATACTTTGAAAGTTTAAGGAAATCTGCATATCAACGATACGCGGATTCGTTGAATTACTAAAAACGCAATGTTTTGATTCAAGAGCGTTAAATCGACCTCTTCGATTTTACGCTTTTATGAGCCAAAAACAGCGTAAGCGTTCACGGAAAGTCGTACAAATCTTTTACGCGCGTTCGTTTTGGAATAAACGCCGCGCAAGAATCGACGGCGTAAGCCGTCGCGCGAAAGCCGCCTGCTTTGCAGGCGGAAGGGCGAAACTTTACTAGACTCTCGACAAAACAAGTTCATTAAGCGTCCCGCAAGCGTTCACGGAAAACGCGCCCGGTAAGCCGCCGCATTTAATGCGGCGGTTGGAATTACCCAAAAAACCGACGACTTCAGAACAAATTGGCCGCGCGTAGTTTACGCGTTTACAATCCAAATCCAAATTCGCGCTTTTCCTTAGGTA
>JAZRWW010000209.1:0-1184 GCA_045599865.1 Thermoguttaceae bacterium | reverse complement strand
GATGAAATCGATCGAAGCGCGGCTTGTTCGCGGCGGCAAATTTCATTTCTGGACCGACGTTAAGGAATATTTTGACTCCGGCGTCGAAATTATTAAGACGTCGACCAATTTAACGGGACCGTACTCCGTCCTTGAGCGTCCCTCGACGGGCGATCTCGATTTCCACACGCATTTCGAACGACGAACGCGCTTGCAAGAGTTGCCCGTCTATCGTTCGTATTTTGTTAAAGACTGAAAAAAATTTAACAAGACAAGTCCAAAGGAAGATCGGAAACGTCTTTGAGGCGTTTCCCCTCGATTAACGATTCAAGAGCTTCTATTAAGTCTTCTCGCCCGTTTTGCCCATATTCTTTTACGGCTTCTAGTAATTCGTATAGAGCAAAATGATAGACGCAATCAACGTCGCCTGTTCCTAATGCTAAAGAGGCGATACGCGACGGGGTTGGTTCTCCCGTGACAACGATAATATGAGGCGTTCGTCCTTTACGATTCCTTATCAGATTCAACGCTTCAGTTCTGCTGTTTTGAGCCCTGTCGCTTCTCATTGTCCATTTTGCCGAAATAGAAGCGTGCAAGATAGGCTTGCCTCCGTTTTTTTTACGTAAATCTGTCAGTTTGCATACAGAATCGTCAACAACAGACGTACTCTCATTGATTTTTTCGTCTTCACATAATTCTCGGTAAACAACAACATCGGGAGCGATCATATAATCGTTTCCTAACATTGTCGCAAGTCGTTTATTTTCAGACGCCAACTGAGTAAGGTATGCCAAGTGTTCATATTGAGCAAAATCGGACGTTTTGATAGAACTTTGATTTCCTAAATTGACGACACGCCAAGAACCGGGACGCAAATGTTGTAGTTTTGGAAATGTCGTAGCGATAAATTGCATTATCGCCTCTTCAAATAGCTTTCCTGCCGTCTGACCTTTAATTTTTCCAGTAACACGCGCGCCTAAAGTCTGCGCGACACGCATAGCTATAGCCACAGAGGGCGCGTTGCCTGAATCCGCGTTTGAAGCAATACCATCCGGCGTGATTGTTAAAACGAAATTATCTACTAACGTTTGATGAAAAACACGTCGCGCATCAGAAATTAAAGGCGTCTTCATTATCCAAACACTTCCTAATATTTTCTCCGACGGCTTGCGCAACCGCCGGAGGAAACGCGTTGCCAATCATTC
>JAZRWW010000208.1:0-28428 GCA_045599865.1 Thermoguttaceae bacterium | reverse complement strand
CCTTGTCGCGTCGCGCGACGATTTGCCGACGTCTAACGCGTCGCGAGCTAGGTCTTCAATTTCGCGAAGAGATTTGGGAGTCCATTCGTTAAGCTCGACGCCGCGCAGGTTTTTCCAAGCCGATTCGCGAACGTCGGAAATTGCGTCGCGCAAGTCCTCGCCTAATTTTATTAACGTATTGCAACGTTCTTCGGATACGTTCGCGAACGATCCGCTTTGCGACGTCTTTAACGCCCCTGCGATCGTCTTAAGATTTTCGCGAGACGCAAGCCATCCCAAGGCGCGATAAAGAGTCAGACCGTTCGGGCGTGTCAAATGAAGCTCCTCGACGTATTCGTTCAACTCTCTTTTGTACGTTTCTAAGTCGCGCGTTACAGAGTCCCAGTTGGATGGAGGCGTTTGACTGCAAACCTCGAGCGCTTCGTTAAGCTGGTCAAGAATTTGCCGCTTGCCCGATTTATTGGAATGAAGTTCCAAACAAAACGGACCGAGCCCAAGGCCGCATAAACGACGATATACGACTTCTAAGGCCGCGCGTTTTTCCGCCACAAACAAGACGCGTCGACCGCTATAGAGACACTGCGCGATAATATTGGCGATCGTTTGCGACTTGCCCGTGCCCGGAGGTCCTTGTAAGACAAAGCTCTTGCCCTGTTCCGCCGTTAAAATAGCCGCGAGTTGCGACGAATCGGCGCTTAACGGCGTTACGACGTTGGAAAAAGAATAATTGGAATCGAGGTTTTTCGCCTCGACAAGAGGAACGCCGTCCCTATACGCCTCCTTGGGCGTCTCGACCAAATGTTTGACGATCGAATTTTCCATCAAATCGTCCATATGGTTTTCTAAGTCGGACCACATCACAAACTTTTGAAAGGAAAAAATTCCAAGCGTCAGTTCGTTTTTCAGTTCCCAACCTTCGAAGTCGCGCAATTCCTGACGAAAAATTTGAAAAATACGTTCGACGTCGACGCCGCGTTCGTCGGTCGGCAAGTCGTTAGGATCAAGACCGCAGATCTCTTTGCCGAAGTCGTTGCGCAAATATTCAAAAAGAGTCGCGTTTAACGTCGCGTCTTCGTCGGAACGCGTTAAACAAAAATCGTTTTTTTGAGCGTTGCCCGTCAATTTTACGGGAATCAACAGCAAAGGAGCGCGACGCGTTTTTTTCTCTTTTTCGTCGAATCGTTCGACGGTTCCAAACGCCAAGAAAAGCGAATTGACGCCGCTTTCCAACGCGGCGGTCGACGCCGCGCGCGATATAGCCGTAAGACGTTTGTTCGCGTCGCGACGATCAATATCGGGACGAACGAACAAACTGCCAGAACGGAACGCGTCGATCAAATTATCCTCTGAAAAACGCGCTAAATTGCGATAGTTTGTCGAACGATAGTTCGTGGATTGAATTTCCGCCGGACTATCTTTGTCGTTTTCGTCCGTCGGCGCGACGACAGTAAACTCGCCTCCCGCGGAAAGACGGTCTTCAAGTTCCGACAATTTCGATTCGGGGAAGAGAAACGGAAGAAAAGAGCCTTTTTTCGGATCAAAGTTTAACAGCTTATTACGCTGGGTCAAATCGAGCAATTTTGTTTTCCAAACGTCGATTCGAGTCTTCGGAGTAGATTCGCGCGTCGTTTCGACTTCTTTCGCGAGCGTTCGCGGTTCGGCGACGGAACGCGCGGCGATTTCAGCGTCGGACGGATTCAATTCAAGGCTTCGTTCCCCGTCTTTTCCTCTCTTTAGCGGAAGAGGTTTAATATTTTCGCGCCTTGCGCGTTTGACGTCGAGCACGCCTTCAAACTCGTCTTCGTCCTCTAATTTGCTTTTCCCGATTTTTTCGGCTTCGTCAAAAGACGCGTGCGTTCCGTTTACAACGGCGGTCGTTTCAAAAACGACGATTTGATCGAGATCGACCCGCTTGCGTATCGCCTGAAGTTTTTCGGAATCGACGTAAGCTTCGGGGAAAGTTTCGTCGGACGTATGACAACCGACAAACGCGTGCCCTCGCAACAATAAAACGATCGGATTCAGTCCACAATTTTCCAACACGCTCGCGAAAAGCATCGATAAATCAAGACAAGTCGCGAATTTTTCCCGTAAAATCTGATCGACCAACCGAATCCTTTGTCCTTCCGCTTCAAAAGACGCGGGCGGATTGGCGTATCGAATCCCTTGTCGCAACACGGCTTCGTATGCCGCTTGAATAATTTGGTAAACGCGATTTTTATCGCCCGACTGGTATCCTTCCAACGAGTTGGGTTCGCCCTTAGCTTTCATTATTTCGCAGGCGTCAGACGCAATTTTCGTGATTCCGTCCGCGTTCGGCGTCGCAAAGGACGCCAACAGACCTGGAAACGCGGAGACGCCAACCCATTCGTCCCAAGGAAAAATCGTTATCGGATAGCGTTTGGAAAAGAGCGGAGTCGCGTCTTCGATCGCCGGGTCGACGTCAAAAACGGCGACTTCGATTTCACCCTGAAAACGTTCCGTCGTTTGCGCCAGTAACTCGACGTTCAACCTTTCGACAAATTTTGCGACTCTGCAACGTCTTTGGGGATCGATTCGATCGATTCGTTCTTCGATCGGTTCAAAAAGATTCGGCTTCGATTTAACGACGACGCGCAAATTTTGCGCCGGGCGCTCCGAATCATTCGAAACGATCAGCTCTTGAAAAATCGATTTCAAGTTCTGTTGAACCGCGAAATTGACGCGATCCGTATAGACAAGTTCGACGGAAACGTTGATTTTTCCGTCGATTGCAGAAGTTTCAAAAACATTGTCGAACGAACGATTCGAATCCGTTTCCATTGTGAATTCCGTCGTTTCAAAAAATCGTTGTAAAAAGTCGTCGAACTGCGTCGACGTCAAAAATTTTCGGAAATTTCGAACAGAAATTCCGTTAGAATCAAAATATAACCTTTCCCGAAACAAAGTCAAGTCTTGTCGTCGGCGTGCCTACGTCTAAAAATCCCCGCTTGTCTAACGTCGAACGGCGTCTTATAATGTCTTTATGCGATCGGCGGTTTTTCCGCCGATGCGTCGATCGTTTTCGAACGTTTTTGATAGGAGATTGTAATGAACCAATATTTCAAGCGCGACGAGAAAGGGAACAAACGCGGTTTTACGCTTGTCGAACTTTTGGTCGTCATAGCGATCATCGGAATTTTAATCGGGCTTCTTTTGCCCGCCGTTCAAGCGGCTCGCGAAGCGGCGCGACGTATGCAATGCACGAACAACTTGAAGCAACTGGGACTCGCGTTTCACAATTACGCCGACGCATACGGCGCTTTGCCGTCGTTGCGCGCGTGGAAGCCGGGCGTGTGCAACGATCCCGACTATCCGTTTTGGAGCGGCTTGGTTTCGATTTTGCCTTACGTCGAACAGAGCGTCGGTTATCAAGAAATCTTTCAAGCGACAGGACGCGATCCCGACGGGAACAGCGTGCCCGCTCTCGCGAAGCTTTCCGTTCCGTCCTTTCAGTGCCCTTCGGACGGCAATTCAAGCCAGTTGAACGACCAAGAAGGCTATCCGTGCTATCGAACTAATTATACGCTTTGTATGGCGGACGTCGTGCTTAATAACGCCGCGTATGATTTTTATAAGTCGGTCGTCGACGAAAACCACTATTCGAAAGGACAAATTCAAAATCGCGCGCCCTTTATCGCCGTTACGTGGAAGAAATTGGCGGGATTTGTCGACGGAACCTCGAACACGATCATAGCGAGCGAGACGGTTACGTGCGCCACGACGTCGGCTACTCCTTCCGCCAATTTAAAGGGCGGCGTCGCTTACGCGGCGATTTACGGAGGAGCTAGCGACATTGTTCCGAGCGCCTGTCTTGCCGAACGATCAGGTCCGAATTCGCTCTTGCATCCGTCGCGGAGTTTTCGCGGAGCCCGATTCTCCGACGGTCGACCGATGATGACCGGTTGCAATCTCGTTTTGCCGCCGAATTCGCCGTCTTGCACGCGTAATCAAAACGATTTAAACTATTGGATGTTCTTATCGCCGACCAGCAATCACGCGGGCGGCGTAAACTGCGTTTTGGGCGACGGTTCCGTTCGTTTTGTTTCCGATACGGTCGACTGCGGCAGTCTCTCGGGAACTTACAAGCCTCGCGAGTATTTCAGCGGAAAAAGTCCGTTTGGCGTTTGGGGCGCGATGGGAACGATCTCGGGCGGCGAGACGGTTAATTTGTAATCGAACGATCTATAAAACGAAACGGAAAAGCTATGTGTTTTCGTAGAATTTTACAATATGCGAGCGCGGCGGTCGTTTTAGCGTCGCTTTGCGTTTTCAACGGTTGCGGCGGTCCGAAAAAGCCGGACGGCTTGCCGAAATTGACGCCCTGTCGCGTTAAACTGACGCAAGGAGACGCGCCCCTTGCCGACGCGACGGTTCGTCTTGTTTATCAAGGAGAAGGCGACGCGGGACGTTGGGCGGTCGCCGGCGCGTCGGACGAAAAAGGCGTCGTCAAAATCAAAACGCACGGTCAGTTCGACGGCGCTCCGTCGGGAAAATTTCAAGTCGTCGTAACAAAAGAAGATTCGGAAAACGACGGAAAGACCGTCAAAACGTATTCGCTTGTCGAGAATCAATATACGATGCAAACGACAACGACGCTAACGCTTGAAGTAGGCGATTCGCCGGTCGAGGCGACCTTTGATTTAGGCGCGCCCGTCAGGGATTTGGTAGAAGAACACGCCGCGTCGACCGATCCTTGACGCCGTAATTGTTCGCGCGTCGTATTCGAACGAAATCGCGCGCAAATTACGCGGTCGGTTTCGTTTTTAATATCTTTCCTAATTTTAGCGTAGGAATTTGAACCGATGAAAGTTTGTCGAGTAATTCCGCTTTTATTCCTTGCGTTCTTTTTTTTAACGTCGTTCGTCGGCGCGGACGAGCCCTCTTTTAACGAGAAGCCCGTCTTCAAATTAGTCGCGTCGCCCGACGCGCTCGTTTTTGAAAACGACAAAGTCGTTCGTTGGAAAGTCGACGGCGACGCGACGCTAGAGGCGAAACTGGCGCGAGGTCAAGCGGCTTTCGCGACCGAAAAAAACGCGGTCGAATTGGAAAACGCGCGTTTCGAGTTTCCGACGCCGACGTGCATAAGAAACGCGACCGCTTGGACGCTCGTCGCCGTCGCGCAAGCGGACGAGTCTTTTTCGATCGGCGTTTTGTCTTCGCGCGACGGGGCGGCGCCTTTGATTCAACTCGACGTCGACGAGAACGATCGCGCGCGTTGCATTGTTCGCGACGCGTCGGGCGCGACGATCAAAGCGACGACGCCCGCGATTTATCGTAAGCCGACCTTTTTAGCGGCGGTTTTTGAAACGAAGGAGGGCGTTAGTTCCGTCCAAACGACGGTCGGAGCGAAAACGGCGGTTTCGGACGCGAAAAAACTGACGTTTCCTCTCTTCGGCAAAACGTTGCAAATCGGCGGACTCGACTTTTCCAACCTTAGTTTTTCTTGGAAAGGTTCGATTTCGGAAGTCGCGCTTTTCGAAGGCGCGGCGCCGCAAGAGACGATCGAACGCCTGCGCGACGAAGCCGTCGAAAAATACGCGCTCGACCTTTCGCCGGAATCAAAGTCGCGTTCGCCCGACTCATACGACGTTTTAGCGCGTCCGAAATTTGAAGGGCAAGTCGTTCGCGAAATAGAAACGGACGTCTGCGTCGTCGGCGCCGGGAGCGCGGGTTGCGCGGCGGCGATCGCGGCGGGACGCGAAGGCGCTAAAGTCGCGTTAATCGAGCGCCAAAAGCGACTCGGCGGAACGGGCTCAAACGCGTTCGTTTCGAATTGGGAGGGAGGACCGGGCGACGAAATCGCGCGCGAATTATACGAAAGAATGAGAGCGTCGGGGGGCGCCGGAGTCGCAAAGGAACGTCCGCACCCTGAAATTAAAGCGCCGATGGGCTTGAAAATCGTCGATGAAAACGAACCTTACGAAAATTCGCTCGTTCGCGCGAATCCGCCCGAAGGGGGCTATCGAAGCGTCGCGTATTTGCCCGGCGCGTTCGACAAAGCCGCGCGCGACATACTCGCCGAAACGGGAAACGTCGAAATTCTCGACGAATCGACCTTCTTTCAAGCGGAGCAAAACGAAGACAAAACGCGAATCGAAAGCGTTTTAGTCGAAACGAAGGAAGGCGTCGTTCGCGTCAAAGCGCGCGCGTTCGTCGATTCGACCGGGGACGTTTGGCTCTGTCGCGCCGTCGGTTGCGAAACGTTCGTCGGAGTCGATCCGAAGTCGCGCTTTGGCGAAGAGGGCGCGCCCGACGAAGCGAGTTTGCAGTTAAACGCGATCGCGCGCTGTTATCTAATCGAACCGCGCGAGAATCCGAAACGCGAAATAGTCGACGACGACGACAAGACGCCCTTTCCGCAATGCGCCTACGTTTCCGGCTGGCTCGACGGACCTCGTTCGGTCAATATGCTTGCGACGCTTCCTGGCGCGGCGCTTTGGGAACTCGGCTACGACGAATGTTTGCGTCGTTCGGAAAAAATCGTCCGAAATCATTGGAACTGGCTTCAAACGCAACCGGGCTTCGAAAATTTCGAACTGACCGAAATCGCGCCGATGTTGGGGATTCGAGAAGGCTGGCGCGTAAAAACAAAGTACGTTTTGGTTGAGTCCGATTTGGCGGCGGGCTGGGAAAACCAGAAACATAACGATATGATCGCGGTCGCCGACCATCCTTGCGACGTTCACGGCGAAGGGGGCAAGTTGCTGGAACTCAAAACAGCTTACGGCGTCCCGTTTCGTTGTTTGATTCCCGACTGTTCGACAAAAAATTTACTCGTCGCGTGTCGAGGAGCGGGGTTCAGCAAGATCGCGGCGGCAAGCTGTCGTTTGCAACGAACGATGATCCAACTGGGAAACGCCGCAGGAGTCGCCGCCGCTTGGGCGGCTAGAGACGGCGTCGCGGTCGACGAAATCGACGTTGAAAAGCTCGTGAAAAAAGAAAACGCGAGGGAACGATACCCCGTCAAGCGTTAAAAAGTCGTCGCGCGACGTCAGGCGCGGACTCCGCGACTGACAAAACGACTGACGTCGGGAGTAAAATAAGCTTTTTTTAGACGTTTTTTGAAAAACAAGAGAGCGCGTCAAACGCGCTAAGCGCAATAAAAAAGGCGGTTTACACAAATTTGTATAAACCGCCAAAGCACGCCTGAAGGGATTCGAACCCCCAACCCTCGGTTCCGAAGACCGATGCGCTATCCAATTGAGCCACAGGCGCACGTCCAAACGTTCAAGACGCTCGTCCCAAACGCAAAAGACTCTCTCATTATAACGGTCTTTAATTCCGACGCAAGGGGAATTTTTTCTTTTTTCTCTTTACGAGCGCGCCAAGTCAAATTCCGGAGGCGATTCCCAATCGAATGTTTATCATATCGACCAATTCGTCGGCGATTCGTTCTTCCTCGCAAACGATAGGATTGGCGCCCGCGCGCTTGAGTTGCGCGACGCTTAGTCGGTATCTTGCTCTCGCGGCGATAATGACGGACGGATTCATATTTCTCGCCGATTTCACGACGTTCAAGGCTAAGTCGTCTCGCGGCACGGTTACGAAGACGATGCTGGCGCGCCCAATGCCCGCCGTTCTCAAGACGTCTTGATTTGCTCCGTCTCCCACGACGGTCGGCACGCCTAGTTGTTTATACGGCTGTAAATTTACGGGATTAAAATCAATGAGGCAAACGGAACACTCTTTTGCGATCAACGCGTTTGCAAGACTGTTTCCAATGTGTCCCGCGCCAACGACGACGACGTGACTTTGAGACGTTTTTATCGCGCGTTGAATTTCCGCCGCGATTCCAAAGTCTCCGCCGCTTTCTACGCTTGTCTCTTCCGGCTTCATTCCAAATTTCGTCAGCGCGGTTTTTACCATATTCGGCGTTAAGACCAAAGACGCGACGGCGACAAACAGCATCGTGTTATAGGTCGTTTCGTTGATTGCGCGCGCTTCGTTCGCGACCGCCAAGAGCATAAAGGCTAATTCGCCAACCTGCGAAATACTCGTTCCAAAGGACAGAGCCCCGCGCGAATCCATGCCGCACGCTTTCAGCGCAAGCGTCGCGCAAGCCGCTTTGAAGGCTACGACTCCGACGAGCGCGACTCCGCAAACGAACGGATGTTGCGCGACGTAGGCGAAGTCCGTCAGCATGCCTAGCGAGATAAAGAAAATCGCGGAGAACGTTTCGCGAAAAGGCAGAACCAACGCGTCTATTTGATGCGTCAGTCGATTTTCGCCCAAGGCGACTCCGGCGGCCAACGCGCCCAAGGCGGGCGTCAGTCCCAACAAACCGGCGGCGACGCACATTCCGAACAAGACGATGATCGCGTAAAGAATGACAAGATCGTTCGACTGCGTTTTGGCAAGCGCGGGCACGAGAAGACGCATATTGACAAATTTGAGTCCCAGAACCAACGCGCAAAAAATCGACGACTTAATCGTCATATCGACCCACGGATTAGCAACCCACAGTTCGCCGTCGTCGCCGGAATCGGCGCCGAGTATTCGCGGAAGTATGAGCAATAAGGGAACGAGCGCGACGTCTTGGAAAATTAACAAGCCCAAAGTCGCCTGCGCGCGTTTCGTATCGGCGTGTCCGACGTCGCTCATACTGCGGTAGACAAGCGCGGTCGAACTTAATGCGATCACGCTTCCCAACGCGACCCCGGCGATCCAGCCCATTCCGCAGAGTTGACAGAACAACGTCGTCAATAGGATCGTCAAGCCCATTTGCAAGGAGCCGCCGACAAACATATATTTTGCCGTCGCGGCTAATTTGTCGAACGTGAATTCAATTCCGATCGCGAAGAGCAAGAGCAAGACTCCGAATTCTTCCGTTTCGCTCAGTTGTTTCAGGTTGTCGTTTAACTCCCCGACGCGTTCGCGCAACTCCGTCTCGTCGGCGATCGATTCGAGTTGCAACTCTTTTTCTTCGATCGTTTCGATCTCTTTTTTGAGCAACTTGTCGGCTAATTCGGACGCGGCTTGTTCGTCGATTCCGACTTCGGCGACCAATTTAGAAACTAAATCGCGCTCGTCCTTATACGAGAATTTTTCCTTTTCGTTTTTCTCGGTCTCGGCTTGCGTTTTTTGGCGTTCTTTCTCCCACTGAATAAGTTTTTCGGCGCTTGCGATTTCTCTATGAATATCTTTGTACCCCAAGACGTCAAACCCGCCCGGTCCAATTAGGGCGCCGACGACCAAATATCCGATCAGCGAGGAGACTTTTAATTTTTTACAAATCCAACTCGCAACGAAACCAGCGAACAAGATCGTTGAAAAACTCAAGAGAAAATAACTTGCCATTATCGCGTCCTTTTGCGTCTTTTTAACGCGTTGCGAATGACTTGAACCGCCGAAACGACGCCAAAAACGCTCCGTCGCACGGTTGCGAACATAACGATAAAACCCTTTTTATTCTAAAAATATCTTTCTCATTGTAAAGAGCTTTTTTATAAAAACCAATATAATCGTTATAGAAAACGCGAGACTTTTGGTAAAACGCAAGAACGCCGTCTTCGTAGTCGATTCAAAGTTCAAGGCGCCCGTCTACACGAGCGCGGATTATTTGATAAAATAAAGGAATCGGCTCGCGACGGAATCGTCTTAACTCGCGCGCCGCGTTTGTTCCACAACATTAGGAGAAACCGCAATGAGCGACGCGTTTTCAAATCGCGACTACTTCGGCGCTTTCGACGTTTTGAACGTCGGGGGCAAAAAATACGGCTATTATCGACTTGGCGCGTTGGAAGAACGCGGTTTGACGCGTTTGGCGTCCCTTCCCTACTCGATTCGCGTTTTACTGGAAGCGACGTTGCGCAACTGCGACAATTTTGCGGTTTCTGAAAAGGACGTCGAGAATTTGGCGCGTTGGACGCCAAATCTCGACGCGCCCGCTGAAATTCCCTTCAAGCCCGCGCGCGTGATCTTGCAGGATTTCACCGGCGTGCCCGCCGTCGTCGACCTTGCCGCGATGCGATCCGCGATGAAACGGCTCGGGGGAGATCCTAAGAAGATCAATCCGCTCGTCCCGGTCGATTTAGTCGTCGACCATTCCGTTCAGACGGACTATTTCGGGTCTGTCGACGCGCTCGATAAGAACGTGCAACGCGAATTTGAACGGAACGCGGAACGTTATTCGTTGTTGCGTTGGGCGCAACGTTCGCTCGATAATTTCAACGCCGTTCCCCCTGCGGTCGGCATTATTCACCAAGTGAACCTTGAGTTTTTGGCGCGAGTCGCTTCGACTCTTTCGAACGCGTCGACTCAAGAAGCGGGTCTTGACGGACTCGTCTTCCCCGACAGCGTGGTCGGCACCGACAGTCATACGGTGATGATCAACGGACTCGGCGTTCTCGGCTGGGGCGTCGGCGGCATAGAAGCGGAAGCGGTTATGCTTGGTCAGCCCTATTATATGCTCGCGCCTCAAGTCGTCGGTTTCGAATTGACGGGCAAACTACCCGCCGGGACGACGGGCACGGATCTTGCGTTGACGATCACGAACATATTGCGCAAAGAAGGCGTCGTCGGCAAATTTGTCGAGTATTTTGGCGCCGGGGCGACTAATCTTGACGTTCCCGACCGCGCCGTTTTGGCGAATATGGGTCCGGAATACGGCGCTACGACCGGGTTCTTTCCGATCGACGCCAAGACGATCCAATTCCTGCGCGACACGGGACGCGAGCCCGCTGGAGTCGAGCTTGTCGAAGCTTATGCGAAAGCGCAAGGTTTATTCCGCGCGCCCGACGCCCCGACTCCAAATTACACGAAGGTCTTGACGCTCGATCTTTCGACGGTCGAGCCTTCTCTTGCCGGTCCGAAACGACCGCAAGACCGAGCGCCGCTTCGCGAAATGAAATCGTCGTTCCAGAAATCGTTGCGCGCGCCGATCTCGGAACGCGGATTCGCGCTTTCCGACGAGGAAGCGGATAAAAAGGCGACGATCGTTTGGGACGGAACCGACGTTTCCGAATCGCCGCGACTTCCCCAAGCGGGTTCTGAAGAAATTGGACAAGGCGCCGTCGTTATCGCGTCGATCACGAGTTGCACGAACACGAGCGCGCCTCGTCTGATGATCGCCGCCGGGCTCCTCGCGAAGAAAGCCGTCGCGCGCGGGTTGCGTCCGAAATCTTACGTAAAGACGAGCTTCGGTCCCGGTTCTCGCGTCGTCGTCGACTATCTTAAAAAAGCCGACTTACTCAAGCCGCTCGAAGACCTTGGTTTCAACGTCGTCGGTTACGGTTGCTTAACTTGCATTGGCAACAGCGGATCGTTGCCCGAAGCGGTCGCCAAAGCGGTTTCCGATTCGAACTTAGTCGCCTCCGCCGTCATCAGCGGCAATCGCAACTTTGAAGGACGCGTTAATCCGCTCGTCAAAGCGAATTATCTCGCGAGTCCTCCGCTTGTCGTCGCCTTCGCGCTCGCCGGAACGACGAACGTCGATCTGACGACCGAGCCCGTCGGAACGGACGAACAGGGACGTCCGGTTATGTTGTCGGAAATTTTCCCGACGAACGAAGAGATCGACGCGATCGCCAAAGACGCGCTTGACGCCGACGTTTACGCCGCGAATTATCGAGGCGTCTTCGATTCGAATCCGCTTTGGAACGCCGTGCCCGCGACGGAAAGCGAATTGTTTGATTGGAACGAGGCAAGTACGTACGTTCAAGAGCCGCCCTTCCTTGCGGAAATGAAACGAGAGCCGGAAGCGCAGGCGCCGATCGAAAACGCGCGCGCTTTGCTTCTGCTTGGCGACTCGGTTACGACCGACCACATTTCGCCCGCCGGCGCAATTAAGAAAGATTCGCCCGCAGGTTCGTTCCTGATCGCCTCCGGCGTGGAACAACGCGATTTTAACAGTTACGGTTCGCGCCGCGGCAACGATCGCGTAATGACGCGCGGTACGTTCGCGAATATTCGCATTAGGAACCTTTTGGCGCCCGGAACGGAAGGGGGCGTGACGAAATTCCTTGGGAAAACGTCGAACGACGGCGACGTTATGAGCGTTTACGACGCCGCGATGAAATATCGCGAGGAACAGACGCCGCTAATCGTCGTCGCCGGCGCCGAATACGGGACGGGCAGCAGTCGCGACTGGGCGGCTAAGGGCACGACCCTGCTGGGAGTTCGCGCGGTAATCGCGTCGAGTTTCGAACGTATTCACCGGGGTAATTTGGTCGGCATGGGGGTTCTTCCTCTCGAGTTTGTCGACGGTCAAAGTTGGAAGTCGCTTGGCTTGACGGGAACCGAACAATTCACGATTCCGACGATCGACAAGAATTTTGTTCCTCGTTCGGAAATAGAAGTCGTTGCGACGTCGACCGCGCCCGAAACGCTTGGCAAGGTCGTGAAATTTAACGTTCGCGTTCGTATCGACGCCAAAGTCGAGCTGGAATATTACTTCAACGGCGGCGTGTTGCAAACCGTTTTGCGACAGTTGCTTGCGCGTTGATCACGATTTGCAGGTCGTTTGACGCGACTTTTCTCGCGTCGAACGACTTTTTTTCTGAAAACGTCGGTTAATCGAAAGTTCGCGTGATTATGGATTTGACGGAAGAAACAAATCAAGGAAGTGAAAAGCAGACGGAACGCTCCGATTCGCAGAAACAAAAGCGCCGTCGTAGCGGTTGTCTGTACGCTTTTCTCGTCGTAGTTTTCGCGTTTGGCGCGTGCGCGTTCTATCTTTATTCAAAAATTACGGCTCCGATCGACGCCAAAAACGCGTCGACCGTTCAGGCTGTCGGATGGCTGACTATGCGCGATTTAAGCCAAGAAACGCCGCAAACGCGCGAAGACCTCTTTCAAATGTACGTCGGGGACGCAACGATTCCCGACGTCGAAAGCGAGTCGGGCAAAAGTTTCGAGTTGCCCGACGGCGTGAAGAAAATAACGGGAATTTTTCTGAAAGATCGCGATAAAAAAGTCAACGCGTGGGCGCAAACGAACAAGCGCGCGCCTTACTTGCGTCTTGACTACCTTATCGTTCCGCGTCAAATTGAAGATCGCGCGAGTCGGTACGTCCTTTCAGACGACGTTCAGCCCGGATATTCGTTAAAAGCGCGCTGGACGCGCAGTCGCGAAGCGTTGAAAGAGAAGGACGCGCCCAAAAAATCCTACGTTGAAAAGAACGTGCAACTCCTTGTTATGCAGTGGTTTGTCGCAAGACGCAACGAATACGATTCGACCCCTGACGAACAAAAACGTCAAAAATTAGAATCGACCGCCGACGAATTGACGCGAATGCAGGGGTTCTATAACAAACTTCGAGGAACGCAACCGACTTTGACGCGCGCCCAAATGCTACGCGAATTCGAGTCGACTATGGAGAGTTGGAACGAAATCGCGACGGTCGAAGAACTTGCGAAGACGCTTTGGTTTAAAGACTTGCTCGTAAGCGTCGCAGCGTCGAAAAGCGCCGGGCTTGGCGCCGACGTCGCGCCTTATCCGCCGCCTCTTTTGCCGGAAAAATATTGCGCGACTGCGGAAAAAGAAGAGGACGCTCGGAACGCGCGCTACGAGTTTGTCAAGAAAGCGAAGCCCGTTTGCGACGTCGTTCGAAATTATTTCTTCGACGCCGCAAAATAACGACTGCGCGAAGGACGATTACAGTCCTTCAAAGGCTTTTCGATACGCGTTTGCGGTCGTTTCGTCGAAACAGACCATTGCGACGCGTCGTAGATTTTTCGGGTCCGTTTTTGCGAATTCTTCAAAGACTCCGCGAACAATCTTGGCGGCGCGATCAAGAGGAAACGCGTAAACGCCCGTTGAGATCGAAGAAAAGCCGATCGAACTGCAACCCGTTTCTTCGGCAAGTTTGAGCGAATTACGATAGCTGTTTCCTAAGAGTTCGTCGGCTTTTTCGGGATTGCCGCTATAAGAACGAAAGACGGGACCGGGCGTATGAATCACGTATTTTGCGGGTAATTTAAAACCGGGCGTGATTTTCGCCTCGCCCGTCTTGCAACCGTTTAGCGTCTTGCAATATTCGAGCAATTCCTTTCCGGCGGCTCGATGAATCGCGCCGTCGACGCCCCCGCCGCCCAAAAGCGTCGCGTTTGCGGCGTTGACGATCGCGTCCGCTTCGAACGTCGTTATGTCTTGAACTACGACTTCAAATTGCATTTTCTTCCTTTCCGTCGTCGACGTCTTGTTATTTTTCTTTTAACGCGTCGTAATATTCGGTCGTTTTGGCGATAAGCGCTTGCGAGGCGGTTTCCAAGTCGCCTTTCGGCGAGGCGCCGGCCGCGTGAAAATGCCCTCCGCCGCCAAATTCGCGCGCCAATTTTGCGCAATCGAGGTCGCAACGACTACGAAAACTAGCCTTGACGCTTCCGTCTTTTTGTTCGATCGCAAAGACGGAAACTTCCATACCGGCGACGCTTAACGGTTCGTTGACTAAGTCTTCGCTGTCCGCCGGTTCCGCGCCCGCCGCTTCGAAATCGCGTTGACTCAACGCGGAAAAAACGCCCTTGCCGCCGAGGAATTTTACGCCGTTCGCGACAGCGGCGCCGAGCAATTTGAAACGACCGTAACTTTCCTGCTCGTACAAAAGTTTGTAAACTTCGTCGACGCGAACGCCCGACTCGACAAGCTCCGCCGCGCGACGCAACGTCGAAGGGGAGGTCGAGCCGAACCTAAACCAGCCCGTGTCGCTCGATATGGCGACGAAAAGGGGAAACGCAATTTCGGGCGTCAAGGGAACGCCAAGGCTCTTGATCGCGTCGAAAACAAGACTACCCGCCGAATCCGCGTTCGAATCGACGAAACGAACGTCCCCAATTTGGTCGGCGACCGCGTGATGGTCAATTATGACTTTGACGCCGCCTTCGTTCGTCTTGAAGAATTCGCCGCAAGCGCCAAGTTGCGCCCACGAACTGACGTCGATCGAAATCGTAACGTCGACCTTTGCCGCAAAATCGAGTTCTTCTTGCGTCGCTTCTTCCAATTTGCGAATTTCGCCGTTAGGATCGAGGAACTTCAAGCTCGAAGGCGTTGCGAACGCGTTAAAGGCGACGATTTTTTTGCCAAGCGATTCGAGCGCGCGCTTCATTGCGAGCGAACTTCCGATCGTGTCGCCGTCCGGTCGAACGTGCCCGACGATTACGACGTTTTGAGCCTTGGCTAAAGTTTGATTAAATAGAGTCCAATCAAGAGCGGAAGTTTCGTGCATTACGCTTCTTTTCCTTTGACGTTCTTTGATCGTTTCGAACGCGCTTTGTTTCTTTACCGAAGAACGCGCCGTCCCGCTTGAACGTCCAAAGACGCTCAAGCGGAACGAACAACGTTTGTAATTTGACGTATGATCGTCTTCAAGGACTATTTAACGACCCAGCGTAAGACTCCGCCGGAAAATCCTTCTTGTAATTGAACTTCGACGCGAATGGCTTTCGCTTCAATTTCGGCGAAGTTGATCGTAACGTCGCGATCCATAGCGCAAGAGTATTCGTCGTTCGTTTCGACGGGCTTCCATTCTTCGGAATTGGGCGACTGATAGACTAGGCGCCAAGACGCCGGAACGCGACAGCCGCCGTTAATGCTTCGGTCGTCGAACCAATAGACGGTCGCGCTCGACAATTTTCGCGGCTTGACAAAGTCGTATCCGAGCCATTCGCTCGTGCCCTTGTGATCCCACCACGTGGAACGGGGGGAAGCCGTGTCGCCGGAGCCTTTCGGCTTTGCCGCTTGATTCGTTTCATCGAGCGTGGAACGGGAGTCGGACGGGTTCGACGTGCTGAATTCAACTTCGGCGAAGAACGTATTGGGATCGGCGTCGGTTAAGAGCGACTCGTCGAGCGGTTTGTAAAGGATCGGCTCGCCGTCGGCGTCGATCCAGTTTTCGGCGTTTCCAAGTTCCGATTCCGGCGCGACGTCAAGACCCGCTTGGCGAACCCAAACGCACATACGTCCGGCGGCGCGGTTGTCCCAAACGCAATACGGAACGGCAGTCAACGTGTTGCCGAAATAATCTTTGCAAGTGATCACGTCGACGGTTCGAGATTCGGCTTCCTTGGTGGCGTCGTTGACGCGACCGTCTTTGATGAAGTTTTTACGAGTCTCGACCTTGAATTCGGGGTCTTTCGCCAAAACAATACGGTCGATTCGAACGTTGGCGTTGTCGGCTTGTTCGAAGCAGTAGACGATCGGACCGCGTTGCAACGCGACTCGTCCCAAGTCGTCTTTCACGTTCGGATTGGCGACCATACGCACGACGGGCGTCGGGAAATCAAGCGCGAAAACGCGCGTATTGTCTTTGGTCGGCTCGATCGTCATATTACGGTAGCCGTCGGCTTCGCGTTCGAGTCCGGACCATTCGGGGACGCGCGCTTTGACGAAGAAAGGCGTAGCGACGGCGTTTTCGTCCTTCATACGAACGGTAGTTTTTACGAAGACGACTCCGTCGTAAGGATAGCGCGTCGCTTGTTCGACGTCGACGAATTTGTCGGCGAGTTCGACGGTTCCTTTGCCTTGCGCGTACATATTAATGACGAGCGTGTCGTCGCCGGTTCCGGCTTCAGCGGCGGCGGTCGATTCGGCGGTCGCGTAGACGTAACCGGGAATTGACGGCAACGCACGGATAACGTTCGACGGACAACAGGCGCAACCGAAGAACGGCTGGCGATGATGATTTCCGTTCGCTTCGAGCGGATTGACATAGAAATAGGAATCGCCGTTGAGTCCGTAACCAGACATAAAGCCGTTGTACATCGAGCGTTCCATCACGTCGGCAAATTTCGCTTCGCCGGTCGCAAGGTTCATACGATGCGCCCAGAAAAGCATGCCGATCGCGGCGCAAGTTTCGCAATACGCGTCGCCGTTGGGCAATTTGAAGTTTTCTTCAAAACCTTCGTTATGTCGAGAGGAACCAATGCCGCCGGTAATATACATCTTGTTGCGCGTAACGTTGTTGAAGATACGACGCATCGCGGTCATTAACGTTTCGTCTTTGAAGTAACCGGCGACGTCGGTTGCGCCGCAATAGAGATACATCGCGCGGACGGCGTGTCCGACGATTTCCGTTTGTTCGCGCACGGGCTTGTGGTCTTGACAATATTCGCCGAAGAGTCCTACTTCGCGCCCTTCCGCGACGCCGCGCGCGTCGATGAAGAATTTCGCTTCGTCGAGATATTTGCGATCGCCGGTGAGTTGGTACATTTTGACGAGCGCAAGTTCAATTTCTTCGTGTCCGGCGACGTTTTTGAGTTGACCTTCGTTCGGACCGTAACGCTTGCAGATCAGATCGAGCAAGCGTCGGTTAATTTGAACGAACTTGTCGTCGCCCGTCGCGCGTTGGTAAGCGACGGCGGCTTCCGCCATATGCCCGGCGCAGTAGAGTTCGTGCATACTTCCGAGATTCGTCCATTTCTCGTTGGGCTTCCCGATAACGAAGTAATTCATCAAATACCCGTCGTCTTGCTGCGCCTTGCCGATATAGTCGATCCACTCGTCGGCTTTCGCTTTTAATTCCGGGTCGGGATGAGCGGCGAGCGAATACGCAAACCCCTCGATAATTTTATAGACGTCGGAATCGTCAAAATAAATGCCTTCAAATTTGCCCTCGACGAGTCCCGCCGCGACTTTGAAGTTGTTAATGCGCTTGGTTTCCGTCTCGCACCATTTAATATTGTGGGGCACGGAGACGACGCGGTTAGCCTCGATGCGAGGCGCCCAGAAGTTATCGTCTAACTTGACGTCGACGAACGGAACTTCGCGCATCGCTTGTTTGGGCGCTTCCGCTTTCGTATCTTGCGCGAGCGACGCGCAAACGTTGACCGCGCATAACGACGCGACGACGACGGCGCCGAACTTGGTTAGTACGTTGCGTTTCATTTTTTCTCCTAAGAAAGGACGTCTGTTGTTGCGACGCTGACGCCGCTTTTGTATGTTTCGTCTGATTTTATCATAATATGGTTGTTTTACCTAGCCCCTTGGGGATATTTTAACAAAAGTGGAAAGGATTGGAGCAGTCGTTTGACGACATAGGGTGAAACAAAGAGGTTTTCGTCTAATCTTGCGGGGCGATAATTTAAGTTGGATTTGAAGGAAGTAAACGCATCATACGCGCCTGTTCTATCGTTACGACGTAAATTTGCGTTTGACAAATCTTTCGTTCTATCCAAAGACGATCGTTTAAACGTAGTTCCAAGTAATGTTGAGCGACTTCTAATACTTCTCTTATCATATTTTGGGCGCAACGACGTATTTCTTCTTCTGAAAGTTCCATATTTTTGTTTTTAGATTTTACGCATCGAATTACGTCGTTTTCGATATCAAGCGCCCAAATAAAAAGCAACGTCGTTTGAGGGTTTTGTACGCGCGCTATTATTTCATCAGGGATATCGTTAGATTCTTCGCGGTTATGGACGACGCTCAGCAATAGGCGCCACGAGTTAAGAAATTTATCGCATATCTTCTTCACTGATTCCGAAATAATCCACGAATCGCTAAAAGCGCAGGAAAATTTTTCTTGCAATTCTTTGGGCAATAAATCAAATTTGTCTGATAATAAATCAACAAACGACGTCAGTTTTTGGGTTGCGACCTTGGGAAATTCTTTTTTGCTAGGATTGGATTTTAATCTTTGAAGCGTTTCTTTCTTTGGACTTCCCAAGGCTGGAAGCGAACTCTTTATCTCGACAAAGGTAAGGCAATTTGTTTTTCTGTCGCCCATTTTTTTATTAGACGCGAATACAAATTCAACTGACTTCATCCTTCTTTGCGCTTTTTTGTCTCTTACGACGTCTTCGGAATTTTCGATATCGTAGAAATGAGATACGGGAAAAGGTCCAAACCAATGTTTTCCTTCTTTTCGTAAAACAACCTTTTTTCCGGCGTCTTCGCTAACGGAATAAAGTTTGGCGTTAGAATAATCAATCATCTTGCGACTCGCCAAAATCAAAGGAAAAATTAATCGATTCGTTGTACAATTTGATTGTTTCGTCGGTAATATCGTTGGAAGGAATTCCGTGTAGAAGATTGTCCGTTTTAAATTCTCCCGATTCGTCCAAGATTCCCAATGAAACGTCTTCATTGGCGAAAGTTGCCAAAACGTTTGCTTTTTTCAGCACGAAGTAAGAATGAGTCGCGATGAAAACTTGAACGCCGGAATGGGCTAGACTCCACAAGACGTCCATAAAATCGTATAAAGCGACGGGATTTAGGTTTGCTTCCGGTTCGTCGACAAGCAAAACGGATCGTCTTTTCAAGTACCCGTTCCCTAGGAGAACGTCAAGCATACCCAGCTTTTTAACGCCCTCGGCGACGGTTCCCATTTCATAACGAGAACCGCCGTTAGCATCGAAAAACCAACGCCTCGATTCAGGGACAAACACAAAGCGACCTTGAAGCGTCTTTTGTAGAAGCGCGCGTTCTTTTTCGAATTCCTTACGTTTGTCGGACGGATTGTTAATTTGAGGACTTGTAAGAGCCGTCGCAAGATGAACGGAAGGCTCTGAAAATCCAAAACTCACGTCGACCCAGCGGTTTTTTACGATGACGGAATACAAGGAAAAAACGTCTTGCGCCGGAATGAAAATTGCGTTTCCTTCCGATTTGGAAAATCCTTCTAGCAACGAAACTTTATCGGCGTCTTTCGACAATTCATAGGAAAAGGGACGGTCATATCCGATAAAAGACGCGGAAAATTTCAACGGCTCGTCTTGATTACGCGTTATAAGGTTGTCAATAGGATTTGTTTGAAAAGTCCAATAGAGCTGTTCAGTCAATATGTCGTCGAGTTTTCGCGGTTCGTCGCCTCGTTTAAAAGTCTCGGAGGATTTTAAAGCGCAATACAGGGCGCGCAAAAGAAAACTCTTGCCTAGACCGTTTCGACCGACGATCACGTTGAAATTGTCTAAATCGCTCCACTCGACGTTTTTTAAAGGTCCGAAGTTTTGAAGTTTTAAATCGCGAATGCCCGAACAATTGGTAAACTCGCAATTCTCGAAGGTTATGTTCTCGTCGTTAAAAATCGGAAAACAACTTTTTTGACCGTCAAAACGTACGTTTGCTATCGTAACTTGCTTGTGTTTCAAGTCCCAAGGCGTTTCAAATTTGATCGGCGCCGTCTTTTTCTGTATAGACGAAGGTTGGGCTAAACGTATTAAGTCTTCTAACGTCGGAGTTTGTCGTTTGGCGTTTACAGCGGCGTCTTCTTGGAACGTTGACATTTTACTTCAAATTGGGCTAACGGTTAGTGAAACATAGGGCTTATCCGAAACTAAACCTATCCATAACTTTGTTAAGAGTAATCACAGTAGCCCCCCAATTTCAATAAGGCGTCAAAGGAAGCAACTGACTTTTCATAAATCAGACTCAATTTCCGAAAGCGTTTAAACCGCGAATTGAACGCTTCCACAATCCAACGCTTGGCTCGAAATTTAAGATTGTTTTTCAATTCCCTCTTTTCTTCGCCACGCGGTCGTATACGAGGTATAAAACCATTGTCTTTAACGACTTGTTCTTTCCCGACAAAACCGGCGTTTAAACAAAAAAATCTGTTTGCGTCGAAGTTTTTTCGTCGGGCGAATTCGTTGGCTCAACAAAGATCCCAAAAGTTTGGAGTTACGCCGATTTGCTCCGTCGACGACGAACGACGGCGGGGCTCCGTTCTCCTCGACAAGAACCGTCGCTTTGCGCCCATTGTAAGCGTTCACGAAAAACCGCGCGGCTTTCCGTGAACGGTTACAACACAACGGCTGTAAGAAGAGGGATAACGAATATTTGAAAAAAGTCAAATCTTATTTTCGGATAAGTCCTTCGTATTACGCCGCAAACAACGTCTCGCGATTCGCGCGGCAAGGTTACGAAAACGCCAAAATAACGCGCGAAGGGAACGCGACGCGACCCAAAATCTGGAATATAAACGGAACGATCGCGAGGTCTCGCAATCAACGTCTAACGCGCCGCGTTTGAACGCCGCTACTTTGGCCAGAATTTGTTCGCGTCGTATTCCGCGTTCAAGCGCCGTTTGACCGTCTCCGCATAAGACGAACGTTCCGTCCGACGCGACGCCGACGATTCGATGCAAAACGTATTGCCCGGAATCGCGACGATATAGAACGACGTCGTATCGCGTTGGATTCGTCGCGCGCGTCAAATAAACGACGTCTCGCGCGTCGCGCAACGTCGGCGTCATACTCCGCCCTCGCGGCGTGAACGCGACGCGACTGCCCGAATCGAGCGCCTCAAGAACGACGGCGAAAAAATCGCTCGTTTTAACGCGTTTCTTGGAACGCGCGAGCGCGTCGTTCCGAGCGTCGCGCGAAGTCATCGCCCCGCCCCGTCAACGGTCGTCTCGTCAACCAGCAACCCGTCGGCGCGCAAACGTTCGACGAAAGCCGCGACGTCGCGCCGCGCCGTTTCTTCGTCAATCTCAAAACGAGTCGTCGTCGCCTCGACCAAATCGTCAAACGAAACGTTTTTTTGGAGCTTTTCGGCAAGAAACGCTCCGACCTTGTTGAAAGACGCCAAACAATTAAAATCGACCAACGCTTGCCCAAACGGAACGAGCGTCGCAGATTCGCCAATTTGTTTTAAAATAAAATTCGGATTGAGTTTCACTGAAATACTCCGCCGACGATAATAAGGAATGAAACAAGATTCAACAGGCCGACGCTTCACGATAGGGACGCCCTGATTTCATCGCCTCATACGCGACGCGCGCGGCCTCGACGTTTGGGAGACACCCGAGCCGGAAAATCGGAACGTTTTCAAGTAGGTCGACGGAACGATCGAGCGCGATCGACATATCGCGCCTACCAAAGGGACGCAACGTCTGATTGAGAAACGAATATAACGCGTCGTTTGGCGAAATAGGACGAATCCAATTTTCGTCGGCGCGTTCAAGAAAAGCAATTCCGCGAAGCGGAACGCGCGCGGGGACGTTCAAATTCGTCTTGCCCGACCAAGGCGTTCCGTAAGCAAACCATCGCCCGTCGATTTTACGAAGCGAGGGTTTGTCGTCGTTTAGCACGTAAGTTTTTTCAATTCCAAAGAGACGGCGCCACATTTGGACGTGGGTCGACTTTCCAACTCCGCTCGCGGCGGAGAAAAGATAAGCGTTCCCTTCGTAAACGACCGCCGACGCGTGCATGCCTATTCCGTCAAACAGAAGTAGTTTTGCAAAAAAAAGCGCGCCGGTCGCGACATACTCAAGTTCATCCGGCGTCGTAACCAGATCATTCGGGTCAAACTCCTTTCCGCCCAGCGCCTTGCGGATCGATTCCCAATCGTTCCTCTCGACCATTTCCGCTTGACGCGTCATTTTCGGCGTATCAGCCTCGATTCTCTCCGAGGCGTCAAGCGCGAAATCAACAAGCGCGTCGTCGGCGACGCGATACGGTTCCGCTTGATTTCGCAACCTTTCGCCGCATACGTCGATTTCAACCGTTAGATCGGCGATTCGATATTTACCCATTGTCGTTTGTCTTTTCCTGTTTTTAACGATCTTAACGGACGCTAAATTTTTCGCGTCGACGCCTGCGACGCCTTCCCTTATCCTATCGAGTCGTCGTCTTACGTCAAGGGGACGCGCAAAGGCGACAAAAAAGAGAACCGCCTTGCAACGTTAGCCGTCGCGGGTCTTTTTCGTCTAGTCGCGCGCCAAACACTCCGCAAAACGCGCGTTTATAAGATAGTCGTTTATCGTTTCGTCCGACAAATAAATCGTCCGTCTTCCGTCGGATCGACAAACGTTTCGGCAAATTCAAAAACAGCCGATCGATGCGAAATAAAATAAAGCGTTTTTCCTGACTCGTTGACAAGTCGCGTCAACACGTTGCGTTCAGAGCCTACGTCGAGCGCGGACGTCGCTTCGTCCAACAACATAATCGGAGCGTCGCTCGCGACGGCGCGCGCGATCGCGATTCGTTGCGCCTGTCCTTCCGACAGACCGACCCCTTTTTCGCCTAAGAACGCGTCAAGTCCGCCGGGCAAGGCGTCGACAAAATCCGCGCACGCCGCGCGCAACGCCGATCGAATCCGTTCTTCGGGCATATCGTCTCGAAAGAACGCGACGTTTTCGCGAATCGTACCGGAAAAGAGCAAGTTCCCTTGAGGCACGCTTGCGAAAAGCGCGCGCGTTCGTCGATCGAGCGGAATCTTGCCCGAACGCGTTTGAAGATAGATTTCACCCGACGTCGGTTGTAAAAGACCGACCAACAATTTAAAGACCGTGCTTTTTCCAACGCCGGAACGACCGCGAAAAACGACGTTTTTACTAATTGGAAGCGCGAAAGACGCGCGATCTAAAACGCGCGCCGATTCGCCTTCGTTCCGTCGATAGGCGAAAGAAACGTCGTCGAATATAATCGCGTCGGCGTCGTCAAAGAGTTCCTTGCCAGAAAATTCCGGCTCGTTCGTTCCGCGTTCGTCGGGATCGTCCTCCAACTCGCGCAACCTTTCCGCCGACGCGAGCGCGTTAAAGTATCGCGGAAGGAGCCCCGAGAGCCCTGAAAAGGGCGATTGAACCTTTCCAACGAGTTGAAGAGTGGCGGTCATAGTTCCGAAGGTAGTCGTTCCAAGGCAAAGTTTAAAGGCGCTCCAGACGAGCGCGAAGAGGTATCCGAAAGAAAACGCCGAACGCACCCCCGCTCCGGCAAAGAGTCCGAAGTTGCGGCGTCTCATCGTCGCGCGATAATGATCGTCTTGTAATTTTTGCGAACGCTCGCACGCGAGCGATTCGCGCGCGAACGTCTTGACGACAAAGAGATTGTCGATCGTTTCTTGCCAAAAGGCGCGTTTGTTTCCCTCGGCTTCTTGAACCGCTTTATGGAGTCTCTTCAAGCGTTTGCGAAAGAGTCGCGTTCCAAAGAAGACGCCGACGCCGACAAAAAGGAAAACGGACGCGAATCGAACGTCAAAATAACAGAGCGCGGCAAAAGCGAAAATTAGGCGCGTCGTCAAAGCCACAAACGACGGAACAATCGTTGAAACGCCGTTGCAAACGACGGCGACGTCGCTCGTCAAACGGTTCATAACGTCGCCGGACGATCGCGCGTTCGACGCCTCGAAATCCTTCCGTAAAAGAACTTTGTACGTTTGATTTTGAAGAGCGACCTGCGCGCCGACGCGAATACGTTCGACGAGCGCTTCGATTCCCATATCGACGGCGAGCGTCCAAAGCAACAACGCGCCCGTCTGAATAGAAGCGTAAATCAACGCGCCGCGATCTCCTGAAACCGCCGAATCAACAACGTTCCTAGAACAAAACGCAAACGCGACTCCGTTTGCCGAAGAAACAACCTCGCCAAGCGAAGCAAAGATAGTCGGCGTTAAAATCGATCTAAATTGCGCCGTTATCCATTTTAGAGTCTCGAGATCGTTCGAACTGACTTTAGACGTCATTTTGTCGTCGTCCTCGTCTTATGCGTCTGTTTTTCGAAGCCGTGCTTTTCTTCACTTTTTAAACAACAAGGGCTGTTCAACAAAATTAACTAGCGTATGTCCAAAGGAACTCGTTCGGCGTCGTAAGCGGAACTTCGGCGGAACAAACTTACGTCTATCGTCAATCCTCTAATATGCGAAAATTGCCCCGTCAAACCCCATTATAACGACCTCCAACGCGCTTGACAATAGTCGACGTCGGCGTCTTGTCAATTTTTTCCCGCTTTGACCGCTTGTGAAATAGCGTAAGCGTCGGACGAGTTGCGCGTCGAAATCGTTTTACGTTTCAAAACGTTCTTTCCTAAAAAAACCCTAATGAAAAATTCTTGCAATATCGCGGACGAAACGTTATAATAAATATTAAAGAATAGATTTTGCCGACGTTTCATAGAACGCTACGCAGGATCGAAAGTATTCGCCTTATATTTTATGTTTAACGCTTCGTCGTTCCCTCTCGCGTTTGGGTCGGAACGTTCGGAAAGGAGAAAAAGAATGAACGTGTTGTTTGTCGGAGCGCATCCGGACGATATCGAAACTTATTCCGGCGGAACGGCGGCTCTTTACGCAAAGATGGGCGCCAACGTTTTCTTCTGCGTCGCCACGAGCGGGAATATCGGTTCGTCGAATCATACGATGGAAGAGATCAAGGCGATTCGTCGTAAGGAAGCGGAAGGGGGCGCCAGCGTTATCGGCGCCAAGTTAATTTGCCTCGATTTCGACGACGAATTTCTTTTCGACACGCGCGAAACGCGTCTCGCTTTCATTGAGGCGTTTCGGATCGCCGATCCCGACGTCGTTTTTTGCCACTGGAAAGACGACTACAACCCGGATCATTCAACGTCTTCCAAAATAGTCGACGACTGCGTTCATATGGCGTCGATTCCGCTGATCAAAACCCAAACGGCTCCGACGAAAAAGCAAATTCCGCTCGTCTACTATATGGACACGCCGGCCGGCGTCGGTTTTGAACCCCAATTATACGTCGACATAACCTCCACGTTCGACGCAAAGGTTCAAATGGTCTCGAAACACGAGAGTCAAAACCAGTGGATGATCGACATTTACGGCACGGATATGTCGGGCTTTTTAAAGGTTCCCGCCTCCTATCGCGGGTTCCAGTGCGGTTGTCAATACGCCGAAGCGTTTCGACCGTCCGTTCGTTGGGGACGAACGTTCCTCGAACATCCGTTGCCTCAATATCGCGAGGTCGCGGGCGTTTGGAAATGCGAGCGACAATAATAGCGTCGATTTACCGCGCTAAACGCAATCATCACAAAGTAAAACACGCAAGGAGAATAGTATGCCCGGACCAGGCGCTTTTTGGGTCGGCGAAGAAGAAAAACAAGCGATCGCTGAAGTTTTAGATTCGAAGTATTTGTTTCGATTTGGCGATTTCAATAATCCGAAATTTTTGCGCAAGACCTTAGAACTCGAAAAAGAAGTTGAAAAGCGTTTCCATTGCAATTACGCGCTGGCGACGACTTCCGGCACGGCGTCTTTGTTGACGTCTCTTTACGCGCTCGGAATCAAACCGGGCGACGAAGTGATCGTGCCCGCGTACACTTACGTCGCGTCGTATACGTCCGTGATTCATTTGGGCGGTATTCCCGTCTTGACTGAAGTCGACGACAGCTTGACGCTCGATCCCGAAGAAGTCAAAAAGAATATCACGTCGAAAACGAAGGCGATTTTGCCCGTCCATATGCTTGGCAATTTGTGCAATATGGAAGCGATTCTCGATATCGCCAAAGAAAACGGACTCGGCGTCGTCGAAGACTCTTGTCAAGCGGTCGGCGCGACGTATCGCGGCAAAAACGCCGGAACGCTCGGAAATATCGGCGCTATGTCGTTGAATTTCTTCAAAACGATCACGACCGGCGAAGGCGGCATGGTCGTCACGGACGATACGGAACTTTATGAACGCGCTTTTGAATTCCATCATCAAGGCACGCCGTCCGGTCGCGAAGGGACGCGCGACTTGCAAATCATCGGATTGAATTTCCGCGCGAACGAAGTTTCTTCCGCATTTGCGTTGGCGCAACTTGCGAAATTGTCGAAATTGACGTCGCGCCTTCACTACGTCAAAGACAAGTTCAAGGGGCTTCTGTCTCAGATTCCCGGTCTGAAATTCCGCACGCTCAACGACGAGCGCGGCGAAAGCGCGGCGGTTCTGACGGTAATTCTCGATTCGGCGCGCGAAGCGAAAGAAATCGGCAAATTGTTAGGAACCGCGCCGTTGCAAGAGAGCGGCTGGCACGTTTATTCGAATATGGATCATATTAACGCGTTCCTCAAAGCAAACGGGCGACCGAACGGCTACGGCGCTTATCCGCGCACCGACGACTTAATGGCGCGCTCGATTTGTTTGAGCGTCGGAGTCGTAGACGCCGGACTTGGCGCGGGCTTTGGCGTCAACGTCGATTCGACCGACGATGAGATCGAAGCGGTCGCAAAACAATTTGAACAAGCGTATCGAAAGGTTAGAGGCGAAATATGACAAAGAAAACGATTCGCGTCGGCTTGATCGGGCACCAATTTATGGGCGTCGCGCACTCGAACGGCTATCGTAACGCCGGAATTTGGTACGATTTGCCCGTCAACATTGAAATGAAATGCCTCTGCGCGAAGGATTCCGAAGAGAATCTGCGCAAATTTGCCGACAAATTCGGGTGGCAAGAGATTGAAACCGACTGGCGCAAACTTGTCGCGCGCGACGATATTGATTTAATCAGCGTCGCTTCGCCCGGTTTTTTACATCGCGATATGGCGATCGAAGCGTGCAACGCCGGCAAGAACGTTTTGTGCGAAAAGCCGTTGGCAAACACGTTGGCGGACGCGGAAGCGATGTGGGAAGCCGCGAAGAAAAACGGCGTAATTTCCGCTTGCGGGTTCTCCTATCGATTCACGCCCGCGACGGCGCTTGCCAAACGTCTCGTCGACGAGGGACGTCTGGGCGAAATCTACCACGTTCACGCGCGTTACGCGCAAGACTGGGACGAAAAAGGACCGATGGTCTGGCGCTATAAGAAGGAACTTGCCGGTTCCGGCGCGCTCGGCGATCTCTGTTCGCACTCGATCGACCTTTCCCGTTTCATTACGGGCGGCGAAATCGTCTCGCTCGTCTCACAACTGAAGACGTTTGTGAAAAAGCGCCGTACGACGTCCGATCCGAATAGTCCGATCGACGACGTGACCGTCGACGACGCGGCGCAGTTCGTTTGCGAATTCGACAACGGCGCGATCGGGAATTTTGAAGCGACGCGACTTGCCGGAGGTCGTAAGAATCACAACTGTATCGAGATCAACGGTTCCAAGGGCTCCGTCTATTGGGATTTTGAAGATCAAAACTATCTCTGGTTCTGCGACAAGACGCAAGACCGTCAGATCCAAGGTTTCGAAAAAATCAACGCAACCGGCGACTGGCATCCGTATGGCGGCGGACCTTGGCCGCAAGGACACGGGATCGGATACGCCGACACGTTCGTGTTGGAAATTGCGAACCTTGTTACGGCGATCGCGGAAGGGCGTCCTCATAATCCGTCGTTCGAAGACGGCGTAAAGTGCCAACGCGTGCTTGACGCGATCGATCGTTCGTTCACCGAGCGCAAGTGGGTAAACGTCTGACGCAATTTGCCGAAGATCGCGCTTTCTAGTCCGTCGGCGATCGCGTCGACGGATTTTTGAAGGGGGGAATTATGCCTAAGCCTAAAAAAACGAGTTTTGCGTCCCTTGAGGAGTATTGTCGCGACTACAAGGAAAACGCCGCGCGTTTCGGTAAATAATGGGAAAACGAAAAGACGCCCTACTCGGAAATCGTCGCTTTGTTGACGCTCGCTAAAAAGGAACAAACGAAGGTCGCCGTCGAAGCCGGATTGAGGAAAAATCGACAATGAACGTCGACGCGCAAGACGAAAAACTCGCGAATTGCCGGAATCCATACGCGAGGAAGTCGACCTTACGACCGACGCCGCGACCGATATGCTCATTGTACTTGAGTTTTCCACTCGAAAGATGGAAAAACCCCTTCAGACACGC
>JAZRWW010000207.1:0-47430 GCA_045599865.1 Thermoguttaceae bacterium | reverse complement strand
CGCAGGAGCTTCTTCCGCTTCAAATGGATCGTCTTCAGCCGTAGCTGGGGCTTCTTCTGCCGCCGCTGGAGCTTCTTCAACAACCGCAGGGGCTTCTTCTGCCGCCGCTGGAGCTTCTTCGACAACCGCAGGGGCTTCTTCCGCCGCCGCTGGAGCTTCTTCAACAACCGCAGGGGCTTCTTCAACAACCGCAGGGGCTTCTTCAACAACCGCAGGGGCTTCTTCGACAACCGCAGGGGCTTCTTCGACAACCGCAGGGGCTTCTTCGACAACCGCAGGGGCTTCTTCAACGATTACGGGAGCATCCTTGACTTCTTCCGTAACTTCGTCTTCAGTAACTTTCCGTTCGACTGCTTCTTCAGTCGATTCCTCTTCAACGGCTTCTTCGGCGACGTCTTCAGTCGATTCCTCTTCGAGGGCTCCTTCGGCGACGTCTTCAGTCGATTCTTCTTCGACGGCTTCTTCGGCGACGTCTTCAGCCGATTCTTCTTCGACGGCTTCTTCGGCAGATTCTTCTTCCGCCGCTTCGATCGCGGGCGCCCAAACTAACTTGTAACGCCAAGTCACGCAACCAAACAGCCCGCGAACGGGTTGCAACTGCCAAACGTAACAACCGGCGGACTTCGCTTCCGTCGCAGTCGTTGTTTCCTCAACAGCCGCTTCTTCGACGACGGCTTCTTCCGTCGCCGCCTCTTCAGTCGCTTCTTCAACGTCGGGCTCTTCAGTCGCAGACTCAACGGGAACCCAAACCCATTTGTATCCCCAAGTCACGCAACCGAAAGGTCCGCGAACGGGCTGCAACTTCCATATGTAATTCCCGCCGTCGCACTGCCGACACTGGTTGACTATGCGGCAAGCGCGCCAACGCGCCGCGTCCGCGTTTGCGCCCAAGCAAACGAAGGACAAGACGGCAAACGCAACTAACGCCATATGCTTAGCTTTCATTTTCCTCTCCTAACCTTGAACGACGTCTCTAGCGTTTTAGTTTCGACGTCTCGTCGCGCAAATCGCTCCTTACCCGACGTCGACGCTTGACTTACAAAGATTAGATTATATTCATAGAATCGTCTTGAAAACTGCTAAAATACCAAAAATAAACAATTTTTACGGCATATTGATGAATTTTACAAATATAACGATTTTTAAAACGCAACAAAATAAAAGGTTAGTCTAACGTCTCGACGTTAAACTAACCTTTCTTAACGTCAAAACCGAATCATATAGACGCCCGATTTTTCTACGTTCAATTTAAGAACGCCGTCGGAATATTCAACCTTGCTCTCAACGAACGCGTTTTCCAGATCGATCCTTGCTATTTCAACGGTACCCGAGGTAGGAACGCCCGAAAGCGAAATCGTAATCGTTTCGTCTTCCGCTCTTTTGAAAGAAGAAATCAAAAGGCGTTTCGTCGCGCCCGACTCGTCGACTCCGGCGATTAAGGAGAGGAAATCGCCTCCGTCCGTCGTCTTGACGCGCTTGGGGGTCAATTTCGTCAACTCTCCAAAGAGAACCATTGAATAGTACGTTTTGCGCGGCTTGCCCACGACGTCGAAGAGCCCCCAACTGAGCATCGTCATCGCGTAATAATTCGACATATCGAGCGGGCCGTCCTGCCATCTTGTCAGCACGTAGTCGTTGAACGCCGCCGACACGACTCCGCTCAGTCCCTCTTCCGATTCGATCCAGTATTTTTTACGCGCCGCGCCCCCTTCGGTTCCGTGCATTTCGCTCCATTGCGCCGGGAAATAATGCCATTCGTTCAAGTGCAACTCCGTTTTCACGAATCCGCGCTTGTCGAGCAAGTCTCGCACGACGAAAGGCGGGTCAAGCACGTCGCTCGGGCTCTTGGCGTAGCAATGCCACGAAAAGAAATCGAGCGGCGCGTCCGCTTCTTTGCACGCATCGAGGAACGCTTCGACTTTCGGAACGTCGACGTGGGTAAGCGCGGGACCGCCGATTTTTATGTTTGGAAATTCGGCGCGTAAACGTTTGGCGACGACGACGTAAAAATCGCAGTATGTCTTCCAATCGGTCGAATCCCACATATTCGGAACAAGGTTCGGCTCGTTCCAAATTTCCCAGTAGGGCAAGTTCCATTCGAAGCCGTCCGCCCAGCCCGCGTTGTAACGACGAACTATCGCGGCGCAAATTTCGGCGTATTTTTCCGGGTCTTTCGGTCTTTTGGCGTAGTAATTCTTTTGCGTGTGTTCAATGCTCGTTCCCAAACGATAAACAACGTCGGCGCCCGACTTGCGAATGTCGGCGACGTAATCGTCGGTCGGTTCGAAATAATAATTTTTCGGGTCGGTCGGATCGGCGTTGAAATTGCCGAAAATATGCTGGACGTCGACCAGTCGAATACCGTCGTTGACCAAGGGAACGTCGTGCAGACGCACCGTCGAGAAATTACAGGCTTCCGCCTCTTTTTGCGAGTCGCCGAGACGACCGCACGAGAAATTCGTCCACAAATTAATCCCGTTGAGCGGCTTAATAACGCCGATTTGCTCGTTGAAATCGACCGAATATTTCGTCGTCTCTTGCGCGAAGAGCGACGAGGCAAAAGTCGCGAAAGCGATCGCGAAACAAGACAAACAATTTTTCATTTTGACTCCTTTGTTCGTTCTCTTGGCGCAAACTCAAAACGAAATTAAATAGACCCCGGAATAAACGCGCGGAAGTTCCAAGACGCCGTTGGAATATTCAAGCTCCAATTCCGCGTAGGGCGCGTCGGCGCCGATTCGTTCGACGGCGACTTTGCCCGACGCGGGAACTCCGTTTAATTTAATTTGAATCGGCGTTTGTTTCGAATTTTTAAAGGCGGAAACAAGCAGTTTTTTCGACCCGCCGTCGGAATCGACGCCGGCGATAAGCGCGATTTCGCCGCCTTCGTCGATCGTCGCGACGCGCGCGGAGGACGACTTGACTAATTTTCCAAAGAGAACAAACGAGTAATAAGTCGGTCGCGGCGTTCCGTATTCGTCGAAAAGTCCCCAGTGATAGTTTCCGAAGAGGTAATAATTCGCCATATCCAACGGAACGTCTTGCCAGCGCGTCAAGACGAAATCGTTAAAAGCGGCGGAGTCTATTCCGTGAACGCCTTCGGGACTCGTGTAAATTTTTCGCGCGGTTTCGGGATCGCCCCCTTGAACGTCGCTCCAGTCGCAGGGGAAGTAATGCCACTCGTTAAGATGTAATTCCGTTTTTTCGAATCCCTTTCCGTTTAACAACTTGCGCAAGACGCCGGGCGAATCGAGAACGTCTTTGGGCTCGCGCGGATAACAATGCCACGATAGGAAGTCGAGAGGCGCGTTTTCTTCTTTGCAACGGTCGATTAATTTTCCAAGCAAATCGACGCCCGCGTGCGTAAGCGCGGGACCGCCTATCTTAATGTCGGGAAATTCGGAACGCAGACGTTTGGCGACGACGACGTAGAAATCGCAATAGGAATTCCAGTCGGGATCGTCCCACATATTGGGAACAAGATTCGGTTCGTTCCAAATTTCCCAGTAGGGCAGGTTCCATTTCTTGCCGTTCGCCCAGCCCTTTACGTAATGCCGAACTATGCCGGCGCAGATTTCCGCATACTGCGCGTAGTCTTTTGGTTTTTTCGCGAAATAGGGCTTTTTCGTGTGTTCAATGCCGGTTCCAAGTCGATAAATTGGAACGACGCCCGCGTCTAATATCCTTGCGAGATAGTCGTCGGTCGGTTCGAAATAATAATTGTCCGGCGCCGAAGGATCGGCCTCGAGATTCGCAAATATTTGATGGACGTCGACCACGCGCATTCCGTCGTCGTCCCACGCGGCGTCGTGCAAACGCGACGTTGAAAAATTACAAGCGACGGCAAGTTCTTGATCGTCTTCAATGCGAGCGCTCGAAAAATCCGCCCAAAGATTGATTCCGTTGAGAGGCTTGATTTTTCCGACGACTTGCGAAAAATCGACGCCATAGCTCGTCGCGACGTCCGATTTAACGATCGGCGCGGAATCTTGCGCAACCGCGAACGACGCGAGTAAGAACGCCGTCGAAGTAGCAAGAACTAACAACGATTTCATAAAAAATCCTTTCTTAACGCTGAAACGCTACGTTTTTGTTCTATCGAAGTTGAGGAAAACGCGTCGACTTTTTCCGTTGGAAATCGACGTCAAACGGTCGTCTATTGTATCGCGTTCGAAAGTCGAATTCAAGTTTTTTTGTCAAGATCGAAGTCGCGTTCTTTTAAAGAAATTGTTGATTTTGTCGAATTTATTTGAAAAGTCTCCCTGATTTTAAGGACTTAGGGAACAAAAGGAACGTAGCGTCTCCATATTCCGATAAAAAAGACAAAATTTTGATTTTCTCGCTGGTATCGAACGGATTTTTTTGCTACAATCAAAGAGTCGGCGGCGTTTGCGTCGACGCTTGTTAATAGAGCTTTAACTTTAAGAGTAGGGAACATATTATTATGGCGCTGTTTGAAATTGAAACGCCGGGTCATATCGTTATCACGTGGGCGGAGAACGAGGAAGGCGCAAAAGAAGTTTTGCGTGAAAATTACCCTTCTGAAGACGCTATCCGCGTGACGAGACGTCCTCGAGACGCGTGGGTTATCTCGAAGGCCGCGCTTGGAATCACGGGCAACAACGAAGTTTGCGATTTGGCGCGCGAATGCCTGTCCAAAGCGTCGGGCGACAAACTCCACGCGATTCGCCTCTATATGAAGGAAACGGGCGACGATCTCGAAAAAGCGCGTAAAATGATCGAGTCAAACATCGTCTACGGTTGGTAGCGTTTACGGTTCTTTCCGTTTACGGTTCTTTCCGTTTTCCTTCCGACAATAAGCTCGTCGTTCGTCTCTTACGATTCGTTGTCTCGGCCTTGGCGAATCGTTTGACGTTCGACGAGTTTTTTCGTTTCTTGCGAATTTTCAGTTTCTTACCAATAGACGCTATCCTACGCGCGACTAGAAAAAAAGCAGTCCGAAGGCGCCTTCGCCTCCGTCGGAATTTTCGACGTTCCAGCATTCGACTCCGACGCCCGGCGCGATTCTTCTGACGGCAAGTCTCCACGCGTCGCCCTGTTTAGGCGCGCTCGTCGCAAACGCGGAAAAAGGAATCGCAATTTCCAGGGACCAATCTTCCGTAGTCTCCAAGTTGGCGACGAAAATTTCGCCGTTCCACGTCTTATCGTTCCACATAGCGTCGTAAAGACGCCCTTTAACGTCGACGACGAATCGGCAAGCGGTCGTATAATCGCCGTCAAGGTCAAATTGGAATTCAAGCCTGTCGAACGCGCTCAAATCGGCGTCGCGCGGTCGAGCGGCGCCCTTCTCTTCTTTTTCTTTCGTCGAATTCGTCTGCGCTTGAATCTTGCGCTGTTTGCGACACGTCGCGCCGATATATAAAAACTCGTCGTCGCGCGTAAAGGAAACGACGGCGCCTAAGTTCGTCGAGGCGGCGCGATTTTTCGCGCGTCGTTCCTTGGCTTTTTTTTCGTCGGAAGTCGGTTCGCGCGTCAACGGCGGCTCGGGATAGGGCGTCGACAAATCTAATTTGACGGCGCCGTCCCAAACGTTCGGCTCGAAAGCGCCGTCTAAATACGGCTTCTCCGACGTTCGACCGCAAGAAGTCGCGCAAACGGGACAAAAACGATCTTCTACGGCGCGAATATCCCCTTTAGGCGCGCGCAACCAGTATTCGGTAGCGGCGCGAATGCCCCAAACGTCGTATTTCGAAGCCTGCGCGCGCGTCCAATAGAACTTTAACGCGCTTTCAAGGTCGCCGCGCGCGACGCTTGCCGCCGCAAGAGGGAAACGAATTTCCGGCGTCATATACGCGTCCGGCGCCTCTTCGCGCAATTTCGCGCCAAGATTCTCCGCGTTAGCCAAGCGCGATTCGCGCAAATCGGACGCGCGCGCGTCGGGCGCGACGCCGCCTTCGCCTTCGCGAAGCCTTTGCTCGCGCCGCAAGACTTCGCCGCTCGAATAATATTGGGTCAGCCAAGCGAGCGCCTCGCGACTTTCAGGATAGCCCGCCAATTCCTGCGCGACGATCGAAAAGGTCTCTTCGGCGTAACTCCACGCCCCGACCGACGCGAATTCTCGTCCTACCGCCGTCAAATATTCAACGGCGAACTGCGGATCGACGTTTTGCACGTCGGCGCGAAGACGCGCGAGGACAAGCGCGGCGCTTTGCGCGTTTTCGACGCTACGACGCGCAAGTTTAGACGCGATTTCGATTTTTTGGCGCCTCTCGCCCGCGCGCGCCGTCAACGCGTCCGCATAGGCGGCGAGCGCGCCGGAATAAGCGCGTCGCGAATCGCTTCCACGTTTGGCGTCGATTCCGGCGAAAACGCGTTTCCCCCCGTCGTTTTTCGCGTTCGTCGCGTCGAACAACAATTTTAGCGGAGTATCTCCTCGCGCCTTCGAACCGTCCCCTAACAAGTCTCTTGCGCGTCCGGCGATTTCTCCGACGGGTCGTCCCAACGAAGGACAAAAATAATCGGCGTCGACGCTCGCGTTCCCTTGCGTTTTATTACGACAAACTTGGTAAACTTTTACGACGCGCCAAGGCTCGAGCCGACACGTCGTCATATGTTCGGGATAAGCGGTCGGGTCGGCGGCGTCTTGAATCGCGCGCGGCAATTCCCTCAATAGCAACTCTTGAAAGGGATCGCGCGACGACCGATCAAGTTCCTCGGCGTTTGACGCCAACGCGTCAAGCAACTGAAGCGCCTTCCCTTCTTTTAGCAAGTCGACGTTCTTTTTTTTCTCGCCCTGTTCGTCGTCTAAGACGGAATCGACGGTTACGAGGACGCTCGGACGCCACGTTCTAAGCGTTTTTACAAGACGTTCTCGAAATCGAGCTAGACCGTCGCCGTCGTTTTCCGCGTCAAAGCGTTCCAAAATTTGCGCGATCGAGTCTTGCTGAATTTCGGAATTTAGCATAAAGACTCCAATTTGAGTCAAGCCGGAAGCGCCGACTTCGACGAGCGCCTCGTTGAGACGATCCGTTAGCGTCGTTTCGTCCGCGAGATTCTCCTTGTTCGATTCGCGAGCGACCAAGACGACTTCGGAAAGAAAACCTTCGTCTCCGGCAAATTGAACGAACGCTTCCAAGGGCGCGTCGCGCGCGCGTCCGAAAACGCCGAGCATAGCCGCGCGAGCGCCCCCGCTTCGCTGAACGCGCCAAGAACGACCGCCGTCGTTTGTCGCAAGAATGACGCCAAAATCGCCGACGCACCAACCGTTCGTACGGTCGACGAACGCGACTTTGCGCAAAGGAGTATAGACGCCGGTTTGCGACGCGTTCCAAACGTTTCCTCCGTCTTCAGAATAGAAAAAAACAGAACCGGGCGAGCCGACCGCTCCGACCAACCCTTCAGACGAAGCGATCGAATTTAAATCGAAATAATTTTGCGCGTCGTCGGGCAGACCGCCGGGCGTTTGCGCCCAGTTGGCGCCAAAATCGCTCGAACGCAAAATCAGCCCTTGTTCGCCGACTAGCCACGCGGAATTAGAAACGGAATCAAACGCCAAGTCGACCGCGCGTCGCGTTCCGAGGGATAGCGCGCTTTTTTCACTTTGGGTTCCGTCGACTCTTTGAAGCGCGCCTTCAGTCGTCGTTCCGACGCCTATTCTTGCGTCCGGATCAAACAGAATCGAACGCCATCCTCCCCGACGATCGCCCTCGACCGGCGACCATTCGAGCCCGGAATCGACGCTGACAAAAAGACCGGAAGGATAAAGAGTCGAAGAATCGCCCGCAAGCCAAACGGAAGAGGCGTCGAGTATTTTGACGTCGCGCAAGATAGGAAAAGAAGCGGTCGCGATTTCGCCCCACGTCGCGCCCCCGTCGATCGTGCGTAAGATCACGCCTTCTCCGACGCGCGACGAGGGAAGGAGACGCCCTCCGACCGCTAGACCGAAATTTTCGTCAAGAAAGGAAACGGCAAATAAATTGGCGTCGGTCGGCGTCTGCGCAAGATTCCACGTCGCGCCCCCGTCGACCGTTTGCCAAATTACGCCTCGATCGCCAACAGCCCAGCCCTTAACCGACGAAACAAAACAGACGTCGTTGAGTCGCGCGTCGTTCTTTTCTTCGGGCAAGGCGCGATAAGAGGGCGGATTGGGCGCAAAGTCCGTTCGAATAGGGGGAGGCGCCGCGTCTTCGCGCGCCGTCGAACTGGAAAAATCCCGTCCGTCGGTATGAACGGACACAGCGCCGTCCCCCAAAGTCGGCGGCTCGTTCTCCGTCGCGCCATTCGCGTTTGGATTCGAGTCTTGCTTCGTAACGTCGACAAAAGTCGGCGGCGCAAACGAATCGTCGTTTCCTTCTTGCGAAAGTTCCCCGCCGTCGTCTTGTCCCTTCGCTTTCCGCGCTTCGTCGCGGATTTGTTGCGAAAACAACTTCCAACCTTGCGCGCCGATCGAATCGACAAAAACGAATGAATCGACAAAAACAAAAAAGAACGAAAACGCGACGAGCAAAAAAAATTTCAAACCTAAACCGCGCATAAAACATTGCCCCCGTCGCGACGTCTTTCGACGCGCTCTTGCGATAAACGAACTTCGACGCAAACTTGGCGAATTTTATTTAATTCGAAGCGTCGCGTCAAGCGCGTTTGTTCGTGGGAGCAAGAAACAAAAAACGGACGATTCAGTCAAGAATCGCCCGTTTCATTCGGTCGTCTAGGCTAGAGCGCCCTTTGGCGCGTCGCTACTACATACCGGGTTGAGCCATATCGGCGCCTTGCGCGTCCGCGACGGCGTGCAAGTGGTCTTTATCGATGTAAACGACCTCTTGCGCGTCTTTTTTGTCGATCGTGTAAGGAATAGGCCACCCGACGCGAACTTTTTGTTCGAAGTAAACGGTGCACTTGTAGTGGACGTGGTGAACTTGCACGGCTCCGACCATCGGGAAGAACTTCGGAGGATCGACGTAATCGGCGACGAGTTCCTTCTTAATTTTAACGTTGTTTCGGTAACGCGTTTCAAGGAACGGAACGCCGCCGTCGTTCGGTTTCGCTTTCTCGAGCAAACGGACGACTTCGTCGTCGGACGGAGCGTCCAATCCTTCGGGCACGCCCTCGACGATCGGAGCAAGAATCGGAACTTGCCCGTAACGATCTTGCTCAAACGCCATATCTTCGTAGGCGCCTTGGAAATACGGACTCACTGGAATCGGAGAGCCGAAAATACCGAGCGAAAGTCCGCCGCTAAGACCAAAACAACCGCTCGACAGAGCCGCCGCTAACAACGTTAGACACGCGGCAATTCTGAAATTCATTTTTTTCATCTCTAACTTCCTTGACGAATGATTTTCAAGAATGAACAACTTGGGGCAATTTTCCGACTGTCGTTAAATTGCGACGCCAGTTGCGCGCTAAGAACGACGCCTTGTTCCAAACTCCGTTTTTTCTCTCGCGCGACGCTCTTGTAACGCCTATTGCAAGAAACCGACCGAATCAATATCGCGAACGCTCGCGACGCTGGAACTTCGCCAAACGACGAGTTCAAACGCCGACGTTCAGGAGCGCAGAGCAAACTTTCCCCGCCAATCCTTGCCGTTATGAATCCGGCTCGTCCAACCGAATTCGCGTTTGTGCTTATATCGTATTTTTCAACCGCAATACTTGCGTCTTTTTGGAAAATATCCGACGCCCTCCTCAAAACGCAAGTCGCAGGCGACGACGCGTTCCACGCGACGTCGCTCGACATAATCGACTTGCCTGTTTATCGGAAACCATCGCGGCGCAAGTTTACTATTTTTGGGGTCTTTTCCCATTTTGAAAAAATACGTCCTCAAGATATGAGAAATCTTGCCGATTAAGAAGGACGCGTTGTCGAAACACGGACGTTATAATCTCTCCTTCTACTGGGAAACGCCTTTGATTCATAAAAAACGCCCCCCTTGTCGAAAGTTAGACGACGTCTTATAATACCGCGTCTTTTTATATAATCGGGCAAAGCGTCGGACGACGCGCCGATTAATTAAAACACGTTGTTTTCAAGGAGTTTCGAAATGAATAAATATTCCAGATGTAACACGGGGGGGGGTAATAACGGTTTTACTCTTGTTGAACTCCTCGTCGTTATCGCAATTATCGGCATCTTGATCGGGCTTCTCTTACCCGCCGTCCAAGCCGCGCGAGAAGCCGCGAGACGTATGCAATGCACCAACAATATGAAACAATGTATGTTGGGCATGCACAACTACGTCGACGTTCAGGGAAAATTCCCCGTCGCGTCGTATTCGGGTAGCGTTTATGCGGATTATTACCAGACGACCTGGGCGCGCGCGTTGATGCCTTACATCGAACAGAACGCGATTTACGAAGGCATTCCGCTCAAAGCCAACAACGCCGCTCAGGGCGCGAACGACAACTATTTCTGCAAAAAGCGCGTGCAGACGTATATGTGCCCAAGTTGCACCGAGCAATGGTACAAAGACAACGGTTCCGGCTGGGCGCTCCATAATTACGTCGTCTGCGTCGGTCGAACCGGAACCTCGCAATGGACGTGCGGGTCTCCGACCGTTACCAACGGTTGGCGCGAAGACATTACTTACGGCTCGCGCTCGGTTCATTACAAAGAAGGACTTTTCCGCGAAGGCGGACCGCAGGGCAAGGGGCATTATTGCCAATCGATGGCGTCCGTCGTCGACGGAACGTCGAATACGATGGCCTTGTCGGAATTGATCACCGTTAGCAAGGGATCGGCGAGTCCCGCCGCCGACGCCGACGAACGCGGCAATCTTTGGTACTCCTACGGTTGCGCTTATTCCGCGTTCTTTACGCCCAACACGCAAGAAATGGACTACGAAGCTTGCACGCCCAAACGCGCCGCGAACGTCCCTCCGCACGCGCCGGCGACCGATCAATCGTTGAACGGCGGCGTCGTTATTTCCGCTCGTAGCTTCCATAGCGGCGGCGTCAACGTCGCGTTGGCCGACGGTTCGGTTCGATTCGTTTCCGATACGATCGATTTGAACGCGTGGATGGCCGTTAGCACGCTTAACGACGGCGAAACTGTTACGTTCTGATAGCGTTGAGATGCGAATAAAGGTGTTGCGATGAAAATTCAAACGTTATGCGCCGTCGGGCTTGCGGCGTTTTGCGCGATAGTCGTCGGTTGCGCTCAATCCGTCGACGGACGTTATCCCGTGTCTGGAACCGTTAAATTTGACGGCAAGCCGATGGATTACGGGCAAATATCCTTCCAACCCGCCGAACAGAACGGAACGTCAAGCTCGGCCGCGCAAATTGCCGACGGTAAGTTTGATATTCCCGCCAAGAAAGGATTGACGCCCGGAGAATATACCGTAATCTTCCAACGTCAAGAGCCGACTGGGAAAATGCTAACTGGTACTAAAGACAATGGAGAAACGTTCGAATACGAAGAAAACGCTTCATTCATTCCGGAAGACTGGGGTTTTTTGTCGACTCAAAAAGTTACTATCGGAGCGAAAAAAAATTCCTTGAAATTTGACGTGCCTCGTTCGCCCGAACCGGTGGCTCCTCCTCCGATCGAAGGAGCGGGCCATGGCGGAGTTTGAACCTAATTTTTTTAACGTAGTCCAATTAGGTTCCGATTAATCAAGTTCGTCCTTTGTCGATTCGTTCGACAAAGGACTTTTTGTTAACAGCTCTGCAATTCAGGTTCGACTTCCCATTCTCAAAAAATCGTCGACAAAGCTACGTTGCGTTTGAAATCGCGCCGTAGGCGCGCGATAAGCCGCTTGTCTTTAGACAAGCGGACGGCGCCGCCGAAAACGCGCTCGTAATAAAAGCGAAATTATCCGACAAACTCAAAAGCGACCGTTCATAGAAATTGCATAAATCTGAAGTATTAGAGTCTGGATGAACCTAAAAAAATATGAATCTTCCGACGACGCGTCGACGTAAACTCCGTAAAAAAATTGTTCGACGCAACGTCGCGCGATAAGCCGCTTGCGCGGCGGTTCAAATTTGCGCCGTTTTTCAGCGAGCGCTTACGGTCGATTTCGCGTCAAGAAGGAAAAGCGTATTTTCTACCGCCAATGTTTCAAACCGTTTGGCAAAAGAATTAAATTCGTTAAAAGAGGTTATTTGGAATTTTCTTCAGAAAGACGAAGTTAGGGGGTCGATAAACATATCGCAAGACGCCGAAGCGATCTGTTCAAAACGACGTTCAGTTATAAACGTTTTGCGGGCTTTCTCTCCTGCAAGAGGGGGTCTGCAGTTTATGCCGACTTATTCGATTATAGCGCAAATCGTCGATTAAGAAGTCTATGAATTGAGTCGAAAGCGTCTTGAATCTTCGACGTTGTGTGGTTATACTTGAGGTCGAGATTCGGATAGGCTTAAGTTCCGTCGTTGAGCGGACGATTAAAGCAGGCGGTTCGTCGTCTGGACAAGCCTTTCAAAAAAAACGAAAAAAAATTAAAAAATTTTTAATCATCTGTCGGCTTTCGGTCGATAACTTCCGAATAAGAAGTAAAAGGCTTTACGCCGAATTTAACAACCCGATTTTTAGGAGATACTTACAGATGAAGACTCGTATCCTTCTTTCTGTTGCCGCCGTTTTCGCTCTTACCGTTAGCGCTTTTGCTCAAGACTGCGCTCCTTGCGCGCCCGCTTGCCAAGAAGTTTCGTGCCAAGCGACTTGCGCCGCGCCGGTTTGTTGCGTTCCTTGCGTTCGTCCTTGCGCCGCGTTGAAGGCTCGTTTCGCCGATTGCGCCGCTAAGTTCGCGGCTCGCGTTCGCGCTTGCAAGCCTTGCTTCTGCGCGCCTTGCGCTTGCGCTCCTTGCGCGCCTGTCGAATGCGCTCCTTGCGCCGCCGAATGCGCTCCTTGCGAAAAAGTCGAAGCTTGCGCGCCTGCCGAATGCGCTCCTTGCGAAAAAGTTGAAGCCTGCGCGCCTGCCGAATGCGCTCCTTGCGCGCCCGTTTGCGCTCCTTGTGCGAAAGCCAAGTGCTGCTTCCGTCCTTTCCAAGCTCTGAAAGCTCGTTGCTGCAAGCCTTGCTTCTGCGCGCCGATTTGCGCTCCTTGCGCCCCCGCTGAATGCGCTCCTTGCGCGCCCGCTTGCGCTCCTTGCGCGCCGGTTGATTGCGCGAAATGAGATTAGCGCGAGTGAAACGACGAGAAACTTTTAGCTTGTCGTAAACGAATAAGGGGAACTGTCGACCCAAAGGTCGACAGTTCTTTTTTATATTCAAAATTAAGCGCGTTTTCGTCAAGCGCCGACGCTTTTAGACTTCTTTTGAGTCGATTCGACGGCTCGTCTGACGTTTATTATCGTCTTAAGAAGATTCGGAACCTGATCGAGCGGCAACATATTGGCGCCGTCGCTCGGCGATTCCTCGGGATTAAAATGCGTCTCCAAAAACAACGCGTCGATTCCCGTAGCGGCGGCGGCGCGCGCAAGAGGCGCCACGAATTCGCGTTTTCCTCCGGAACGACCGTTAGACGCGCTCGGCTCTTGAACGCTATGCGTCGCATCGAATACGATCGGCGCTTTTGTGCGGCGCATTATGACGAGCGATCGAAAATCGTTGACGAGATTTCCGTATCCAAAAAAAGTTCCTCGTTCGCCCAATAGGACGTCGCGACAACCGAACGTCAATAATTTTTCAACGACGCGTGCCATATCCGTCGGCGCCATAAATTGCCCTTTTTTTACGTGGACAGGTTTCTTAGTTTTTGCCGCGGCCTCAAGTAAATCCGTCTGACGCGCCAGAAAAGCGGGAATTTGAACTAAATCAACGACCTTGCCGACGCGTTCCGCTTGAATCGTTTCGTGAACGTCCGTCGTAACCGACAGTTGGGTTTTTTCACGAATTTCACTTAGAATACGCAATCCTTCGTCTAAGCCGGGCCCGCGCCAAGAGTCGACGCTAGTGCGATTGGCTTTGTCGAAAGAACCTTTGAAAATAAGTTGAAGCGGATAATTATCGCGCGCTAGTTCGTCGACGATTTCCTTCAAACGCCAAGCGATCGCAAGGGACGTTTCGCGTTGAAGGACGCAAGGTCCGGCAATTAAGGTCAATTCCTCGCCTTGTCCGCAACTACAATTACCAATTTTAACGGGATTATTGGGAAACATAACTTTTCCTTAGTGAAACGTCGATAGAAAGGTCAGGGACGCCCGTCTTGAAAAAACAAGGCGACGTTTAGAATAATACTCGACGTTTGACGTTCGCGCAAGCCCAATCGAAGCGCGACGTCTGAGTTAGACGTTCCGCCGGTGCGAGAACGTCGCAGAAAACGACGTAAAGGTTGAAAATGAACAACGCAAATCGAAACTCGACGCGACTTATTCGGAACGTCGCTTACGGAACGCTTATTGCGACGATATGCGCGGCATGTTCGTGCGCTCGTAGCGTTCCGAAAGAAACTACGACTCAAGAAGCGCGCGTCGTCGGAACGTTTGTTCCATCGGACGTCGCAAACGTTGAGGTTCGCTCTTTTCCAGTCTTTGTTAAAGAGGGCGCCGCAGTAAAATTAGCGTTTAGAACGCCGGGAAAACTAGAGGAATTTAACGCGGTCGTCGGAAAGAGATTTGCAAAAGACGAGGTTGTCGCAAGGTTAGAGACGCGCGATTACCAGCTGATCGTCGATCGCGCGCAACAAGCGTTGGTCGAGGCGCGCGCCGGATTAAAAGCAATGGAAACCGGCGCGCGAAACGAAGACGAAGCAGCGTTGGAAGCGTCGGTCGTCGCGGCAAAATCTCAGCGCGAATCCGCCGAAAAACAATTCAAGCGAATGGAGAGTTTGCGCGCGGACGGCGCGGCGTCTGAAGTTCAATACGACGCGGCTAAAACGGCGTTCGACGTCGCAAAATCAGCAGAACTCGCGGCGGAAAAAGCGCTTGAGAAGGGACGCAAAGGTTCGCGCGAAGAAGAAATTGAAATGACCAAAGCAAAGATAGCCGGACTTGAAATCGATCTTCAACTTGCGCAAAATAAATTAAACGACGCCGTTCTTAAAGCGCCTTTCGGCGGCGTCGTTTCCGAAAAATACTTCGACAATTTTGAAACGATACCCGCCGGAGTCGCCGTTCTGACGTTGGTCGACGATTCGTCTTTCGAGGGCGAATTAAGCGTTTCCGAAGACTTTGTCGCGCGTCAAAAAGACGTTCAGAAAGTCGAATGCGTCTTTGAAGCGTTGCCGGACAAGGTCTTTCCCGCGACGATACGTCAGACGTCAAACTCGGTTCAGAAGGGCAATCGCGCGTATTTGGCGACGCTTGCGATCGACGCGAAGCCCGAAGACGGCGTTTTGATTGGGATGGTCGGCGTTGCCAACGTCGTTTTCAAGGACGCCAATCCTTACGTAACCGTGCCGGTTTCTTCTTTGATCGCGGGCAAGGACGATTCGACGTCCGAATCCGCCGTTTGGATTGTAAACGCGGACGGAACGTCGATCGAACGACGCGCGGTAAAAGTCGGCGCTTTGGTCGACGGTAAAGCGCAAATTCTTGACGGTCTTAAAAGCGGCGAGACGATCGTCGCGGCCGGCGCGGGCTTTTTGACCGACGGTCAAAAAATTCGCGTTCAGCAAGACAAATAAACGAGACAGAGCGACGTCTCTTTTGAAAGTTTAACGTTAAGAAAAACGAGCGGATAAACTATGTTGCCTCAATATGCGGTCAATAATCGCGTCGTCGTCGGTTTTTGCGTTTTTTTAATCGTAATCGGCGGAATATGGTCGTATCTGACTTTAGGACGCTTAGAGGATCCCGAATACGTCGTTAAAACGGCGGTCGTCGTTACGGCATGCCCCGGCGCCGACGCGAAAGAAATCGAAGAACGAGTTACGAACGTCGTCGAGCGTAGCGCGCAACAGATCAAAAATTTGTCGCGCGTGCGTTCTATTTCCAAGCCCGGCATATCCTTCGTTTTCGTCGATTTGGACGAAGGAACCGATTTGAAGTTGTTGCCCGAAATATGGCAAGATTTGCGTAATAAAATGTCGACGGTCAAGCTGGACTTGCCGCCCGAAGCGGCGCCGCCCGTCGTGAGGGACGATTTTGGCGACGTTTACGGCTACGTTTTCGCCCTGACTGCCGAAGGTTATTCCGACGCCGAATTAGTCAAACGCGCGCGCGAATTACAAAAAGAACTTTTACTAGTCGACCAAGTGCGTCGCGTCGAACTTTGGGGACTTCCCAGCGAGCGAGTCGAAGTCGAAATTTCGCGCGCGCGTATGGCGGAACTCAACGTTATGCCCATACAGATTATGTTGGCGCTTCAAACGCAAAATCTCACGGCGGATTCTGGTTCTTTAAACGTCGACGGCAATAAAATTCGCGTCGCGCCTTCGGGAAAATTTGAATCCGTCGAAGAAATTGAGAATCTGTTGATTCCCGACGGCTCCGCCGCGCAATTAGCGTCGTTGGGCGTCGAATATGCCGAAGGTTCTTCTCTCGAGTCGCTCGCTTCGCGTTTGGACGAAATCAAAGGTCGAGGAACGCGACAAATTCGTTTGAAGGACGTCGCGAAAGTTCAAAGGATCGTCGCCGACGAGCCTTCGCAAATTATGCGTTCAAACGGCAAGCGCGCGGTTGCGATCGCGCTTTCGCCAATCCCTAACGGAAACGTTTTGAAAATGGGCGACGGCGTCCGCGCGAAACTAAAAAAGGCGCTGACAAATTTGCCCGCGGGATTTGAAATCGAAGACGTATGCTACCAGCCTGACAGCGTGCGCGTTTCGATTCGCGCTTTTACGAAAAATCTTTACGAGGCGATCGTCATCGTCACAATCGTGGTTATGCTGACGATGGGATGGAGAAGCGGCATATTGATCACAAGCAGTTTGCTTGTGGTTATTTTGGGCACGTTTATTGTGTTGAAGTTCCTTGACGTCGACTTGCAACGAACGTCGCTTGGCGCCTTAATCGTCGCGTTGGGAATTTTGGTCGACGACGCCGTCGTCGTCGGCGACTTGATCCTTGTGCGAATGCAACGAGGCATAGATCGCAAACAGGCGTGCATCGACGGAACGCGTCGCGCCGCTTGGCAGTTGTTGGGCGCGACGATCGTCGGCGCTCTCGCTTTTTGGCCGATATATCTTTCGCCAAGTATGACGGGCGAATACGCCGGTTCGCTCTTTATCGTCGTCGGTTCCTCGCTAATAATTAGTTGGTTCGTCGCGATGTTGCAGACGCCGGTCGCGTACTATTTGTTCGTCAAAGTTAAACCGAACGCCTCGAAAAAAGACCCTCGCGCTGGAGGCGTTTATCGTTTGTATCGCTCCTCTCTCGAGAGGGTTTTACATTCGCGAGCATTGACGTTGGCGGCGTTGCTTGTCGCGTTGTTTTTCTCTTTCAAGGGATTCCAGACGATACCGCAAATTTTCTTTCCTCGCGCGCAAAGAGCGCAGTTTATGGTCGACTTCTGGGAAACGGAAGGAACTTCGATTTTACAGGTTTCCCAAGATTTACGTAAAGTAGAGGAATATTTAGCTAAACAAGAAGGGGTCGTGGGAACGGGCAGTTTCATAGGCTCCGGACCTCCGCGATTTTATCTGCCTTACGAGCCGGAACTCGTTAATTCGAGTTACGCCCAAATCGTCGTCAACGTCGATTCGTTGGAACGCGTTTCTGAATTGCTTGAACCGACTGAACGTTGGATTAAAGAACATTGTCCTGAAGCGGAGACGCGCGTCGCGCGTTTCGCGCTTGGTCCCGCGACAAAATCAGACGTCGAAGCGCGGTTTAGCGGTTCCGACCCCAATGTTTTGCGTCGTTTGGCGGACGAAGCGAAGGCGCTGTTGCGCGAGACGTCCAACGCAAAATTCGTGCGCGACGATTGGCGAAGACTTACGCCGACTTGGACTCCGACTTACTCGCAGGCAAAAGGCAGACAGGCGTTGGTCTCGCGCAGCGAGGTTTTATTCGCGTTGCGCTGGGCGACAAAGGGCGTTCCGTGCGCCGTCTACGCCGACGGCGAAGAAAACTTGCCGATTATCCTGCGCGCCGACGAAGAAGACAGGAACGATTCGGAAGTATTGAAGAACTTGCCGGTCTGGGGTCGGGGGCTCAAGAGCGTGCCTCTCGACCAAGTCTCCGACGAAGTCGGAGTTAGATGGGAGCCGAGCATAATCGCGCGACGCGACCGTATTCCAACAATTACCGTCGGCGCCGACCCTTCGTCTGGAAGCTGGTCCGATTTGCTCAAAGAAGTTAAGCCTAAATTGGAGGCGATCGAACTACCGCCGGGGTACTCGCTGGAGTGGGGCGGACAATACGAACGTTCAAAGGAGGCGACTCGCTTGTTGATTGGTCAGACGCCGATCGCGCTCGTGCTGATGGCGATTATCGTCGTGGCGCTTTTCAACGGCTTACGTCAGCCGCTCATTATTGCGGCGACTTTTCCGCTCGCTGGAATCGGCGTTACCGTCGGAATGTTGACGCTTGGCAAGCCTTTTGGTTTTATGGCGTTGATAGGCGTTATGAGTTTGCTTGGCATGATGGTGCGCAACGGCGTCGTTTTAATGGATCAGATAGACGAAGAACTGAAAAAAGGCGAATCTCCCTACGACGCGATCGTCGACGCGTCCGTAGAAAGAATGCGTCCCGTTACCGTCGCCGCGTTGACGGTAATCGTCGGAATGTATCCCTTGTTGAGGGATCCGCTTTTCGATTCAATGGCGACCGCGATTATGTTCGGATTGATCTTTGCGACGGCGTTAACCTTATACGTCGTTCCGATTTTCTATTCGATCCTATTCAAAGCAAAGCCGCCTAAGCGAACGAAGAAGTCGTAATCTCAAAAGCGCGACTTTAATAAACAATAAACAACGCGCGTCGTCGAAATAATCGGCGACGCGCGTTGCGTTTATACGACGACGCGCGAAAGTAACCGCGCGTCGGAAATTCTTTAAAGAGCGGCTTGTAGCTTGGTAATCGCGTCCTTAATGCGTCGAATAGTAAGTTCCTTTCCCACGACGGCGGCGACGTCGGTTCCCCCGCCCGGCGTCGCCTGCATGCCGGACAACGCGATTCCCAACGGATAGAGCGCCCAGCCGGCTTTAACGCCCGTCTCTTTCACAAGCGCCGCGCACGCGTTGTAAACGCCTTCGCGCGACCAGTCTTCATTGGCTTCTAAAACGGGCAAGAGACGTTGCAACGCGGTCAGCGCCGTCGATTCGTCCGTCTTGAATTTTTTATTACGGTAGAGCGCCAAATCGTAATCTTCCGGCATTTTGTCGATGAACCTAACGCGGTCGGGTATGTCGCTCAAAATCTCGCAACGCGGCTTCAAATTCGAACAAAGAAGTTTCAAATCGATCGGAGTCTTGACAACCGACTCGACCCAAGGACGCGCCAATTCCGTAAACTCTTCGTCCGACATTCGATTAATATGCGTCGCGTTGATCGCGCGCAGTTTTTGAATATCAAAAATGGCGGGCGATTTGTTGATCCAAGCCGGATTCCATATTTGAATCATTTCGTCAAGCGAAAAGATTTCTTCGTCGCCCTTGGGACTCCAGCCCAAAAGTAACAGATAATTCAAAATCGCGGCGCTCAAATAGCCCTGTTTGACCAAATCTTGGTAACTAGCGTCGCCGTTGCGCTTCGACAACTTATTATGCGCGTCCTTCATCACGGGCGGACAATGAACGTATACGGGCTTTTCCCAATCGAACGCTTCGTAAAGAAGATTATATTTCGGCGTGCTGGAAAGATATTCGTTCCCGCGAATGACGTGAGAAATTCTCATCAAGTGGTCGTCGACGACGTTGGCGAAATTGTACGTCGGCATTCCGTCGCTTTTGATGAGAATCTGATCTTCCAATTCTGAATTGTCGACCTCGATATGTCCGTAAATCAAGTCGTCAAACGAAGTCGTTCCTTCCGTCGGCATTTTTTGACGGATCACGTAAGGAGCGCCCGAAGCTAAAAGACGTTCGACCTCTTCTTTTGGCAAATCGCGGCATTTACGATCATAGTGTCCGACGGTTTCGCCTGCTGCGCGCTGGCGCTCGTGAAGGGCGTCAAGTCGTTCTTCGGTACAGAAACAATAGTACGCTTTGCCCTTTTCCACGAGCTGAACGGCATAGTCTTTAAAAAGCCCCATACGCTCGCTTTGGACGTATGGTCCGTAATCGCCGCCGACGTCGGGACCTTCGTCCCAAGTCATCTTGTTTTCTGTTAGCGTGTTGAAAATAACGTCCGTCGCGCCTTCAACAAGACGTCCTTGATCCGTGTCCTCAATACGTAAAACAAAGACGCCTTTTTCGTGTCGCGCCGTTAAATAAGCGTAAAGCGCCGTGCGTAAATTACCGACGTGCATATAGCCCGTCGGACTAGGGGCAAAACGCGTTCTAACTTCCGTTGATCGATTCATTCTTTTCTCCGTCGTCTTCGACGCGTCGGCGCGCGTCGATCAAACTGCAGTAAATCGCGACAAATCGCTATGCTTCTCCGCGTTCTTCTTCTAAGTTTCCGTTTTGCCAAACATAACTTGTCTATCCTGTTAAACGCGCAAAAGACCGCGACTATCAGATTCGGACAAAGAGACGAAATCAACGGAGACTAGACCTAAGAAATATCCCCGGCCGGATTCGAACCGGCGACCTACGGTTTAGGAAACCGTCGCTCTATCCAACTGAGCTACGGGGACTCGAAACAGGGCGTCAAACGCCAAGAACGTTCGACGCGAAGGCTAATCGCGGTATCCGTTCGGATTCTTGACCTGCCAATTATACGCGTCTCTGCACATTTCGTCAAGTCCCAATTTAGCGAACCAGCCTAGCTCCGTATTGGCGCGCGCCGGGTCGGCATAGCAGGCAGCGACGTCGCCGGGTCGACGCGCGACGATTTCGTAAGGAATTTTCACGCCGTTGACTCGTTCGAACGCTTTGACAAGATCAAGAACGCTGTATCCGCGTCCCGTCCCCAAATTATATATTTGAACTCCTTGTCGAGCCTTGAGGTAAGCGGCGACGTGTCCCTTGGCTAAGTCGACCACGTGAATATAGTCGCGAACGCCGGTGCCGTCGCGCGTCGGATAATCGGCGCCGAAAACGTTCAGTTTGGGACGTCTACCAACCGCCACTTGACAGACAAAAGGAGCCAAGTTATTGGGAATTCCGTTGGGGTCTTCTCCAATATCGCCGCTAGGATGCGCGCCAACTGGATTGAAATAACGCAACAAAGTAACGGAAACAGAATCGTCGGCTTTGGCGAAATCCGTCAGAATCTGTTCGATCGTCAATTTCGTCCACCCATAGGGGTTGGTGCAACCGGTCGGCTCGGTTTCTTTAAGGGGAACGTTCTGCGACGTTCCATAGACGGTCGCCGACGAACTAAAAACTAACTTAGGAACTCCGTGTTCTTTCATTAATTCCGCAACGACCAACGCGGAGTTAATGTTGTTGCGATAATATTCCAACGGCTTGGCGACTGATTCGCCGACCGCCTTGTAACCCGCAAAATGAACGACGGCGTCAAACTTGTTTTCCGAAAATATTTTGCGCATTGCGTTTTTATCGCAACAATCCGCTTCGTAAAAAGCGATCTTTTTTCCCGTCAGACGTTCGACGCGTTCAAGCGATTTGGGCGAACTATTATAAAAATTATCGACGACGGCGACGTCGACCCCTGATTCGAGAAATTCAAGCGCGGTATGCGAGCCAATGTAACCGGCTCCGCCGGTGAGAAGCGCTAACGCCATTAGTTGTTCCTTTCTAAACGCCGAGCCTTTAGGGATTAACGACGCCAATCTTTTCGTTTGGAGTCAATTTGCCAAGCCAAGTCTCGTAATTTTACTTTGATTGAGTTCGAACGTCAAGACCCCGCGTCAATTCGGAGTGAAATAATACGGGAACCGTAAAGAAAAAAAGGAACGCAAGTCCAAACTTGCGTTCCCGCCTCGCTACACAACAACTAGTCTTTTAACCATAGAGGGGATTCTTCCCCTCAAGTTGTCACCAACTATTGTTATTGCCGTAACCGCCGCCGTTGTTGTTGTTACGGTTATTGTTGTTGTTATTGTTGTTATTATTATTGTTGTTATTGCCGTAACCGCCGTTGTTGTTATTGTTGCCATAACCGCCGTTGCCGCCCGAATTACCAGAGGTATAACCGGACGAAGTGTTATAGGTAAACATATACAGCAACTGGCTGAACATCGGCATCGGAGCGACTAAGACGTAACGACGATCGCCCGAAACGCCTGCGGAAGTCGTAAAACCGGCTCCAAGGCTCAAATAACTGATTTCCGCATAGTGTCCGGGATCGGGAGTCATATAGGCAATCTGAGGAACGTCGTTCTCTTCCGCTTTCGTTTCCTCGGCTTTATAAGAAGAAGAATATTCTTCCGCTTTACTTTGCACGGTTCCGGCCACGCGCGCTTCGTTGCGAGCCTTGCGACTCTGGAACGCGGCGGCGCGTTGACTCAATTCCCTCGAAGAACGAATCTGCATCTGATTCAACAGATCGTGAGCCGTCAAAAGTTCTTCTTTAACCTCTTCGCTACGGCGACCTTCAGCCAACTGAACTTTGAAAGAGGCTTCGTCGTCTTTCAGTTCGAAGACCTGAGTCGTAGAACGTTCTTTGTCGGTTCCGACGTTCGACATAATCTTTACGGTAACTTTATCCTGAGCGACGGTTCCCCAAGACTTCGAAACGAGGAAGTTGTAATCGCCGGAAAAGCCCATCGGACAGGTATAAACTCGAGAACGAACGCCCGATCGATTCGCATCGTAAGACTTTCGAAGATCGACGGTCGGCTCGGTAAGGACGCCGCCGGCGGCGGTTCGCTTTTGCGCAAACCAACAAACGGCGCTGGTCGGCTCCTGAACGGCAAGATCAAGCTCGGCGTCGCCGCTCCAAGAGATTTCGACAACGACGTCGCGAACGCGCGCTTCAGCCAATTTTGCTTCGAATTCCGCCGCTTCGGAATCGCGACCATCGTTCTTCATTTTTTCGATCAAATCAAGCGCGATTTCTTCGCCCTCGTTTTGAACGTCTTCGACTAATTTTCCTTCCCAAACAACGGAAGCGATTCCAAGCGCGACCCATTTAAGAGCTTCTTCGTCGTTCAACTCTTTCGCCAAAGCCAAACCGCGAACATAAGGCTCGGGACGAGTCGGATAGACTTTCGAAACGTCGCGATAAACCTTCAATGCGCGTTCTTGCGAACCGACTTTTTCCAAATAGGCGGCCAGCCCCATCAAAACGAGGGGATCGGCGTTGAAGTCGGCGACTGACAAAATCGCTTTTTCAACTTCCTTTTGCGGCGCGTTGGATTTAATCAACGCAGCGGCAAGCGCTTCGTACATCCACGGCGCGGCGTAATCGTTGCGCAAAGCGGAACGAATTAACGCGGCGGCAGACTCCGGCTGGTCTTTCATCAATTTAGCGACTTCGACCGTAAGACTCTCGGCAAATTCTTCACGCGCTTTTTCATACGCGGCGGCTTCCTCTTCAGACGCGCCGTCTTTCAACGCTTTAGGAGCTTTGCTAACAATATAGGAGTCCCATTTGTCGTTTAGGTCGACAGGAGCCTGCGCCAACGTGCCTTTGGGAGCTTGAACGGACTTCGAATTTTCGGACTTAACGGATTTCGAGGACTTCGAAGGAACCGCGAAGAGCCCCGAATCAGGAGCGACGGGCGTGTTCTCTTCGAGGAAGTTCTTCAAAATAGCGTCGTTAGCGGCGCCTTTTTCGGGTCTGGCTTTGTTGACGCCGGGGACGTTCCACATACCGCCGCCCATGCCGCCGCCCATGCCGCCCATGCCGCCCATGCCGCCCATGCCGCCCATGCCGCCCATGCCGCCCATGCCGCCCATGCCGCCCATGCCGCCCATGCCGCCCATCATCATACCGCCGCCTTGAGCGCCCATCTGGTTCGGTTGCATAATGAGGTCGCCGACAGGATACAGCTGGAGACTGGTGGAAATGTCGGGATTATTCTTGATTTCGTCTTGCGTCGTAATATACAAGCAGTCGTCAAGAATGCAGAAATCAAGTTCGTGCGGACGAAGGACGAGCTTAAGCGCCTTGCGCAACGTAATTTGCGAAAGGTTCTCATTAATGTTCAAAGAGGACGGCGGACCCGCCGCTTCTTCCATATTAGTCGTATCGAAGACGACGTTAATATCTTGTCCCTTCGCGCGGAGAGTACTCTTAACAGACTCAATCCAGTCGGCAAGAGTTAAATCGGAACCTTCGCCGCCTTCAACGTCGACTTTAACGTCAAGAGCTTTCGCAATTCGTTGTTCCTCTTCCGAACCTTGAAGATTCGTCGTCTTATACTTCTCTTGACGAACTTTCGTCAGATTAAGCCAGACTTCGGGATCGGGATAGGTAATAGGCGGTTCGTCGGAAACCGGAACATGCGCGCGTTCAACGGACATCAAGACGTCAAGCAAACGATAACGGCGCTTAATGCGCAACTCTTGATTTTCCTCATAGGCGTTGCGAAGTGAAGCAATATTTCCAGCTTGAGTCGGAAGCGCGCCGTCGTCGGAAATCTTCGCGGCTTCCTCCGCCGCTTCAAAAGCTAAGACGAACTTACTCTCTTCAATCAACGAATTGAAACGTTTCATAATCTCAACGACCTTCGTCTGATTCGCTTGATAGGCTTTTTGAGCCTTGATCGCGCTGTCGACGATCGCTTGATTCTTTTGCGCGGTATATTCGCGCAACGCTTTCGCTTCGCGTTCTTGAGAGATATATTGACCGCAAGCGCTCAAATCGTGCAACAGAACGGCGCGATCGGCGGCGGAAAGAACGGGATTATTTTTGACGGCGTTGATCGTCAACTTGACGTCTTGAATAGCGCCGTCCGGATCCGTTTTTGCATCTTTACGCGCGTTCGCAATAACCACCGCGACGTGCGTTCTTTCTTGTTGCGTCAATACTTTGACGTTCGATTCCGACGCTTGAATCAGATTCGCTTGATCCGCAGATTGGAGCTTTTCTTTCGCGCGATCCCAAATCGGGTCGTCGTCGACGGGAGCAGGCTGAACGACGACAGGCTTAACGGCGTCGGACTTAACGGCGACAGGCTTTTCAGCGACGGGCTTTTCAGCGGCTTTAGTTTCAACAACTACCGGCTCTTCAGCAACTTTAGTCTCGACGACCGCAGGTTCTTTCGCAACAGTCGCGGCGCTTTCGGCAATTTCGTCGTCGCCAAAAGGATCTTCGTCGTCGGTAGCATCGTCGGTAGCATCGTCGTCAGCAACGTCGTCAGCAACGTCGTCTACTTCGGCAATCTCCTCAACAGCCTCTTCTTCCGCATCCTCATCGCCAAAAGGATCGTCTTCGTCGGCTTGCGCGGCATAAACGCCCTCGACAAGGCTGGAAAGACGTTGAGCAACGTCGGAATCGCCGGATTCAGCGGCTTGTTCGGCTAATTCAAGCGCTTGATCGGAAACGTCGTTAATAGCAATTTGACTGTCCGTGAGAATTTCGCGTCCGGCGGCGGCAAAAGTAGCGCCTCCGTCTGCGGCGGCTTCTTGAACCATACGATAGAGATACTGATTACTCTTATTCGAAGGCTCGGGCACGACGTTCCATTCGATCTCGGCTTCGCGTCCGTCCATTAAGACGGCGGGAACCGTAAGAACCACGTCTTCGAGAGGCTCGGCGGTCGAACCGAACAAATACGTCTCGCGGTCGCTACGAATCGGAGGAAGAGGATTCGGATAGACGTCGGCGTTCGGTATGGTTACGGATCCCTCTTCAGGGTAGAAAACGGTCGCGGTCGTAGCAAGAGCCAACTTTTGCCCCGCTTCTTCGGCGCTCGTTCCCTCCTCTATGACGACGCCGCCCGTGCGATTCGCAAGAGCGCCGAGCGTCTTCGTATTGACGGAAGAACCGACGCCAAAAGAACTAACGGGAACTCGAGCGTCGATTAATTTCTCGACCGTTTCGCCAAAGACTTCCTCGTTAAACGCGGCGCCGGTACTAACGCCGCGTCCGATAAAGACGATCGAACGATCGGCGTTTTCATTGAAATCAAACGAATTCAACGCGACGGAGAAGGAACGCTCCAAGTCGGCGGCGCCAAGCGCGTCGCGAGTCTTTAAAGACGAAACAGCCTTTTTCAACTCGGGGGAACCAACGGCGACGTAACCGTCCGTCAACGGTTCCGTTTCATTTGAAACGGCAAATAGTTGGACGCGCGCGTTTTTCGGCAAATTCGCAACAAGAGCGTCGACCGATTCTTGCGCGGCTTTACGAACGTCGGACGACAATTGCGCGGCGGAGAAGTCAATCAGGGCTGCGACGTCGACATATTCTGAAGTCGAATCGACCGAATCGGCTTGGAGCGGAACCAAGAAGCAGTTCGTCCCGTCGTTTAATTGATACGTCTCCATTGGAACTTCAGATTCCGCCCCCGGAATCGCCGAGACGCCGACGATCGACGTCAGCGCGATCGCCGCAACGGGCAATATCTTGAAAAGGCGCTTTCTCATACTTATGATCCTCTTCTCCGAAAATCTATTGAACCGATTGAATTGGAAGCCGAAAAAAGGCGTCGTCACGAAACCGTTCGCGCGCCGTCGCGCTTCCGCTTTCGTCTCGTCCAATTATCTGCGTTACGTCGTCGCTCGACGCGCGCCTCGTATTCTAACGTCGCCTGTTTAACGCCCCTCCAAAATCAAGACGTCAAAATCAAGACGCAAAATCAAGACGCGTTCGCAATCGCTCGCGTAGCGTTGCGACAATGCCAACCGAACGCCTCGCCCGATAGTCAACCTAAAGTTATACTCGGAACAAGGCGTTCTTTCAACCGATTATATCGACCGCTTAAGAAAACAATCCTTAAAAGGAAAGTCTATCGTCGGAACGACCGAAAAAATCGCTATACTTAACAAAACAAAGTCGTAACGAACGCGTTTATACGTTTGTTTATTATCTTTGCTACAATCCCCAAAAGCGACGTCTTGTCTCGAAACGCCGCTATACGGCGGGTCAAGAGGGCAAGACGCGTCTATGGTCAATTTTAATCGGCTTCAACATAATCGCAAGAAAATTTTTTTCTTTTTTATAATTTTTTGAATATTTCGAAATCATAACGTAAAATTTTACGATTACAACGATTGAAACATTCTTTGTCTTTTGGCGTTAGCACGCGCCCATACGGTCAAGCGGGTTTCGCTCGTTCAGAAAATCAACGAGTTTTTTTTTCGACGATTGAGTTTCGTCCCTCTTTCGGTTATAATTGGAATCGGATTTGACAAATTTAGAACGTCCGACTTTTTTCGTCGAGCGTTCTACCTTTGAACGTAAGACGAAGCGAACAAAATGAGCGACGAAAATTTAGACGAATACGTCGACGATTTGTTGGAAGAAGACGAATCGGACGACGATTTGGAAACGGAAGAAACAAGCGACGAGTCGGCGCCGCAAAGCCAAGTAGAAGCGACGCAAGAGAACGCGGAAGACGCGGATATACCGCGCGCGACGCCTAAGGAGCCGACGGCGTCGGGCGCTATTCCGTTTGTTCATCTTCACGCGCACTCGCACTATTCTTTGCTCGACGGCGTTGGGAAACTGGAATCGTTGATTCAACGCGCGAAAGAATTAGAAATGCCCGCGCTGGCGATTACCGACCACGGAAATATGTACGGCGCGCTCGAATTCTATCAAAAAGCGCTTGACGCCGGTATTAAGCCGATTCTTGGTTACGAGGCTTACGTCGCGCCCGGCAAGCGATTTGAAAAGACGGGAACTAAGTTCTTTCACCTTACGTTGCTCGCGATGAACAATCAGGGTTACCAGAACTTGCTGAAGCTCTCGTCCTTGGCGTTCACGGAAGGGTTTTACTATAAGCCCCGTATCGATCACGATTTACTCGAGAAATACAACGAGGGCGTGATCTGCTTGAGCGGCTGTCTTTCAGGCGAAGTCGCGCGAACTCTAGCCAACGGGCAAGGAAGCGCCGAATCTTACGAAAAAGCGCGCAACATCGCGTTGTGGTACAAGAGCGTTTTTGGCGATCGTTACTATGTTGAATTGCAAGATCACGGCTTGCCCGAACAAAAAACGGCGTTGCTTGGCGAGCTAAAACTCGCTAAAGAGCTTGGTATTCCAACCGTCGCCACAAACGACGTCCATTACGTCCTGCACGAAGACCACGACGTCCAAGATTTAGTTCTGTGTATCAACACGGGCAAATTGCGCACCGATCCTAATCGAATGAAAATGGATTCGGATCAGTTTTACCTCAAGAGCGGGCAAGAAATGCTCGACGCTATGCCGCGCGATCCCGACGCGGTATGGCGTTCGCTCGAAATTGCCGACCGTTGCAATCTCGATCTTGTGCTTGGCAAGCGATATTTTCCGGTATTTGTTCCGCCGAACAACCTTTCGTCAGACGATTATCTGCGCCAACTCTGTTTGGAAGGCTTAAAACGACGCTATGCCAACAATCCGAAGCGAATGGTCGACGGCAAGTTGACCGACGAAGTTACAGCGCGTCTCGAGCGCGAGTTAGGCGTCATTAAAAAATTGGGATTTGCCAATTACTTCCTTATCGTTTGGGATTTTGTACGCGAGGCTGAAGCGCGCGGCATTCACCGAACGGCAAGAGGTAGCGGAGTCGGCGCGCTCGTATGTTACGCGTTGAATTTGTCGCACGTCTGTCCTCTTGAATTCGACTTGCTCTTCGAACGTTTCCTCGACGAGAACCGAATCGAAGCGCCCGATATCGATATTGACTTTGAACAGTCGAAACGCGGCGAAGTTATCGAATACGTCAAGCGTCGTTACGGCGAAGAGAAAGTCTCGCAACTTGGCGTTTTCGGCACGATGGCGGCCAAACTTGCGATTCGAGACTGCGGGCGCGCGCTCGGATTCCCCCTTGCGACGGTCAACGAAGTCGCCAAGCTCGTCCCCAACGCCCCCAAAATGACGTTAAAAAAAGCGTATGATCAAAGCCCTGAACTTTGCGAACTAAAGGAGAAAAACCAAGACGTTCGCGAACTGCTTGCATACGCGGAAAAAGTCGAAGGTCTGGCGCGCAACACCGGCACGCACGCTTGCGGCGTCATTATCGGACAAACCGCCTTGACTAATTACGTTCCGCTTCAAAAAATCGCGGGCAAACAAGACGTCGTAACGCAGTGGCAAGGCGCGGAAGTCGAAAAAGCCGGTTTGCTCAAAATGGACTTCCTCGGTTTGCGCAACCTCTCGATTTTAGCGGATTCCGTCGCTCTAATCGAGCAAACGACGGGGAAAACGGTCGATCCGTACAATTTGCCCGCAAACGACCCGGAAACTTACGCGTTGTTGTGTCGAGGAGAAACGAAAGGCGTCTTTCAGCTCGAAAGCAACGGTATTCGCGATTTGCTCGTAAGAATGCGCCCCGACAACATTCGCGACTTAATCGCCGTCTTGGCGCTCTATCGACCGGGACCGATCGAAGGCGGAATGATCGACGAATATGTCGACGTTAAGCACAAACGCAAAAAGGCGACTTACTTGCATCCCGTTTTGGAAGAGGTTCTCGCCGAAACCAACGGCGTTATGGTCTATCAAGAGCAAATTATGCGCATTTTGAACAAATTGGGGAATATTCCCCTTTCAAGTTCTTATACGTGCATTAAGGCGATCAGTAAGAAGAAACACGAGAAAATCGCGAAGTTTAACGAAGACTTCGTAAAAGGAGCGCAGGAAAACGGTCTGACTGCGGAAAAAGGACAGGAACTTTTTGAACTGATCAAAAAATTCGCGGGCTACGGTTTCAACAAATCGCACTCGACCGCTTACGCAAACGTAGCGTATACGACGGCGTATCTCAAGGCGCATTACCCAGCGGAGTTTATGGCGGCGTTGCTTTGCGGGGACATATCCGGGCGAAACTTTACGAAGCGCGACAAAACGGTCGAACACGTCGACGACTGCAAGCGTATGAATATCGAGGTCGTGCCCCCTCACGTCAACCTTTGCAACGCGAAATACCGCGTCCAAGACGGAAAAATTTATTTTGGTTTGACGGCGGTTAAAGGTTGCGGCGAAGACGCGATCGCGGAAATCGAACGAGCGCGCAACGAAGGCGGAGCGTTTAAAAATATTTTTGATTTTTACGAACGCGTCGACTCCAAAATCGTCGGTCGAGGCGCCGTCGAAGCGTTAATCAAATGCGGCGCGTTCGATTGTTTTGGCGCCAAGCGTTCGCAACTTATGCTCGCGCTCGACAAAGCGTTCAAGAGCGGTCAAGCGGCGGCGGAAGACCGCGCAAGAGGACAGCGAAGCCTTTTCGGATTCGACGAGCCTGCGACGGAGGAAGTAAATTCGAGCGCGCAAGGTCTGCCCGACGTCGAAGAATGGGACGAAAAAGAAAAAGCGGGATATGAAAAGGAAACGCTCGGTTTTTACGCGACGACGCATCCTCTTGGAGGTTATCGCAACGCGTTGTCGTTGTTTGCCTCGTCGATTCCGAAAGTCTCGACGTTTGCCAATCGCGCTTCGGCGACGATCGGAGGCGCGATTTCCGACGTCAAAGTAATGCAGTCGAAGAACCCTAAGCCCGGACGTCCAAACACGTTTGCGTTTTTTCAGATCGAGGATTTGGAAGGAACGATGCGCGCGGCGCTTTGGGCGGATCCCTTCGTAAAATACGGGCAATATCTCAAAAATGATTCCGTTGTTTTTTTACGCGGAAAAATCGACAAAAAAGAGGTTCAACGCCCCGCGAACGAGGACGGAACGGAACAGGAGCCGGAAGTTGAAGTCACGTTTTTCGTCGACGAAATCATTCCTTTTGAAAACGCGACGCAAGAGATGTCGCGCGGAGTCGCTATCATATTAAAAGAGACGCTCGCGGAAAACGGCGGAGTCAAAACGCTTTACGAGGTCTTGCGCGCATATCGCAACGGACGCGACGAAAACGCGCGAGGCGCCGATTTGGAAATTTGGCTGAAGATGCGCGACGGAACGCAGGCGAATTTTCGCTGTCCCGATTTCAAGATGAATTTAACGAACGAATTGCGTCGACGAATCGAAGAACGTTTCGGAGACGACGCGTTTCACGTCTTGCCCGCTCCGCAAAAAGTCGCCGCTGAAGACGATCGAAGAAACAGATGGGCGAAACGTCGGCAACCTAACTAGACGTTTTCGAATTTCATTATTTACCAACGACGGATCTCGAAAAATGAACAAATTATTTTTGACGTTCTTAGCGCTTGCGACGTCTTGCTTGACGACGTTCGACGCGTCGATGCGCGCGGCGGAGGAATCGCTTCAAGTCGAGGCGATTTTCCGATTTAACGACAAGACGACCCAGACGCGCGACTATCCGTTAGAAATTGTCCAAGACGCGCATATTCTAACGATACCGGCGTCGGAATTTCCCGAAAACGTCGTTTCGTTCGACGTTTTTCACCCTTGGCAAAGCGCCGACGCGGGGGACGAAGGGTTCTTTGTCTTTCCGAACGGGATGTACGGAACGTGGCGAGATTTGCCGGACGGCGAGTACGTCAATAGCAACGTCGTAATGCAAACTTACGGCGTCAAAACGCCTCGAGGCGCTATTGCGGCAATCCTAACCGGCATGAACTACGAGGCGAAAGAACGCGTCTTCGTAAAGAACGGCAAATGGCGCGTTTGCGTGCGTTATACGTTGAACGGCGACAAACCTTACGAAGATTTCAAAATTGAATATCGCGTTTTGCCGAAAGAACGTTCAACCTACGCCGATATGGCGGAAGTTTATCGTCAATATCAACTCGAACGAGGCGAAGTCAAGCCGTTGAAAGAACGCGTCAAGACTCGCCCTGAACTCGAATATACGACTCGCGCGCCGGAAGTTCGCGTCAGACTCGGTTGGAAGCCCGTACCCTCCCCCGTCGGAGAACAGAACGCTGAAAACGAGCCCGAAATGAAAGTCGCGATTACGTTCGAACGTTTCAAACAAATCGTCGACGAATTTAAGCGTCGGGGAATCGAACAAGCGCAATTCTGTCTCGTAGGGTGGAATATCGGCGGGCACGACGGGCGCTATCCGCAAATCTTTCCCGTCGACGAACGACTTGGCGGCGAAGAAAAATTAAAGGACGCGATCGCATACGCGCAAGCGAGCGGTTATCAGATCGTTTGTCATCAAAACTATTCCGACGCCTATCGCGCGTCGCAAATCGGCGGACTTTGGGACGAAGATTATTTGCTTGTCAAAAAAGACGGAAATTTCAACACGTATACGACTTGGGGCGGCGGGAATATGTACGAAACTTGCCCGAAGCAAATGTGCGAACGTTTTCCCGACGTCGATTTCCCCAAGTTGCAAGCGCTAGGATTTCGCGGGTTGCATTATATCGACGTTTATTCGACGGTCAATCCGCGAACGTGTTACTCGAAGGAACACCCCGTCGACAAGCGCGAGTTCGCCTACTGGACAAACGAAATTATGCGCAAGGCGAGCGACGCGTTCGGAGGTTTTGCTTCGGAAGGCGGCTTCGATTATTGCATTCGCCATCTTGATTACGCGCTCTATATTTCCTTCCAGAAGCCGGACGGCGCCTTGCCCGCGCTGGTTGAAAGACACGTTCCCTATTGGCAGTTGGTCTATCAAGGAATCGTAATGAGCAATCCGTTTGCAGACACGACCAATTACACGCTCAAGTCTCCAGTCGCGCGACTTAAAACGATCGAATATGGCGCTCGACCTCATTTCTATTTCTATTCGAAGTTTAGAACGGAAGGCGCAAATTGGATGGGAGACGCCGATATTACTTGCGCGACGGACGAGGAATTGCGCGAGTCCGTTTCCAAAATCAAAGAAGGATACGACGAATTCAAAAAATTGGAACGACTTCAGCTCGAGTTTATGACTTCGCACGACCAACTCGCCGAAAAAGTCTTCAAGACCGGCTATTCGGACGGTACGGAAATCGTCGTCAACTACGGCGACGAGGCGTTCGAATGGAAGGGACAAAGCGTTCCTTCGCTGGGATACGTCGTTTTTGAATAACGTTTGCTCGACGCCGACGTTTTGACGTCGACGTCCCGTTTTATGAAGTATTGACGCTACAAAGGTTTTTACAATGACTAGACGATTTTTACGCGTTTCTTTTTTAGCGTTGACGTTCGCGCTAATTCTTTTACAAGTCTCGTCGGCGCAAGAATTGAACTCGGTTAAAATCGCGTTTGACCGCGAAACTTGCCTCTATTCCGTCGGCGACGTCGCGACGATTACCGTCTCCGCGCTTGACGCGTCGAACGCGCCCGTTTCCTCGGGCAAATTGACCGTCAGGGTAACAAACGACGGTCGAGACCTTTTAAAAGAGGAAGAGCGCGATCTTGCGCGGTCGTCCGACCCGCTCGTCTTGACGCAAACGCTCGACAAACCGGGCTTTATTAAAGTTATGGCGTCGGCTGTTTCCGCAGACGGTTCGACCGCCAAACAGGCGCTCGCCGGAGCGGGGTTCGATCCGTTGGAAATTCAGCCCGGTTTGCCTAAGCCGGACGATTTCGACGAGTTCTGGGCGCGAGGCAAAGAGGAAGTTCGCGCGATTCCGCTCGATCTTAAACAAACGAAAATCGAGTCCCTTTCGAACGAAAATCGCGATATGTACGCTATTAACTTCGCGACTATCGACAATCAACGCCTGTACGGTTATCTTGGAATCCCGAAAAAGGGCGAAGCGCCTTATCCCGCGATCGTAAACGTCGCTTGGGCGGGGCTTGGATTCGGACCCGATCCAGGCGCGGCGGACGAAGGATTCGCGATTCTTACGCTCAACGTTTTTCCTTACGAATGCCCTATCGATCAAGCGGAACGTCAACGCCTTTACGACGAATATAACAAAAATCTAGGCGTTCTTTATTTCTATTTAAATTCGAACGATAGGAACAAATTCTTCTATCGCGCCCCGTATCTTGGACTTGACCGTATCGTCGATTGGTTCGTCGAACAGGACTACGTCGACAAAACGCGCGTCGGGTATCACGGCACCAGCCAAGGAGGCGGGTTCGGCTTGGTACTTGGCGGCTTGAACAAAAGTTTTACGGATATGGTCGTTTCCGTGCCCGCGTTGTGCGATCAAGGCGGCTGCGTTACGGGGCGTTGTTCCGGCTGGCCGCAACTAATCGACAATGCGAATGGGGACGCGCAAGTCCTCGAGGCGTCGCGCTATTACGACGCGGCGAATTTCGCCCGATCGATCGACGTTCCGATTACGGTAACCGTCGGCTTTGTCGACGTTACGTGCGTTCCAAGTTCCGTTTACGCCGCTTTCAACGTGATTCCGTCGGCGAATAAACAAATCGTTCACAACGTTAATAGCGGACACGCGCCCGACTTGAGTTACGGCGGAGCGCTTGCCGCGTTGAAAGAACGTTTGAAGAAACGTCAATAAAAACGACGTCAAACGTTCCGTTTTCAGCATCGCGCGACTGCGCGCGCCGTCGCGCGTTTATTTGGGAGAATCGACAATGCGCGTTTGCAATACGATAATGGACGCGATCGGCGGAACCCCGCTTGTTCGCATTAATCGACTTAACGACGGACAGGCGGAAGTGTTCGCCAAAGTCGAATATTTTAATCCGGGAAGTAGCGCAAAAGACCGCGTCGCCGCAAAAATGATCGAAGACGCGGAGGCGTCGGGCGTCTTAAAGCCGGGCGCGACGATCATCGAACCGACGAGCGGAAACACGGGCGTCGGATTGGCGCTCGCGTGCGCCGTCAAAGGGTACAAGTTGATCTTGACGTTGCCCGATACGATGAGCGTCGAACGACGCAAATTAGCCGCCGCATACGGCGCGAAAATTGAATTGACGCCCGGCGCCGAAGGAATGATCGGCGCGATTCGACGCGCGGAAGAATTACGCGACGCCACGCCCGGAGCGTGGATTCCCTCCCAATTTGACAACCCGTCGAACCCCGCGAGTCATTACGAGACGACCGGTCCCGAGATTTGGCGCGATCTTGACGGCGAAATAGACGTTTACGTCGCGACGGTCGGAACGTGCGGAACGCTCTGCGGAACCGCTAAATTCCTAAAAGAAAAGAATCCAAAGATTCGCGTCGTCGCGGTCGAGCCGAGCGAAAGTCCCGTTTTGTCGGGCGGCAAGCCGAGCGCGCACAAAATTCAAGGAATCGGCGGCGGTTTTGTTCCGAAAAATTACGACGCGTCCTTAGTCGACGAAATTTTGACGGTCGAATCGGACGTCGCAGGCGAAACGGCTAGAAACGCCGCGACGCGAGAAGGCCTGCTTATCGGCATATCGAGCGGCGCCGCGCTGAACGCCGCGTTAAGACTGAGCCGTCGTCAAGAACTCGCCGGAAAAAAGATCGTCGTTCTTTTGCCCGACTGCGGCGAGCGTTACCTCTCGACTTGGCTTTTTGAAAAAGAAAACTAACCGTCTTCTTCTCAGGGCGTCTTCTTTTCAGGAAGGGCGCGCGGCCCCGGCGCGTCCTTCAGACGCCACACGCGAACGTAATCGACGCTAAAAGTCGACGGCAAATCTTCAGCGTTAGGCTCGCCGAACCAATCGGACATAATCTCGCAATCGAACGTAATGTGCAAGGGACGGTCGAATATGTCGTTTTCGCGAACGAAAACCTCTTCGCCGTCGACGTACCAGCGCAACTCTTGCGGAGTCCACGCCAAAGCGAACGTGTGATATTCCGCCCAAGTCGCGACGTCCATTTTCTTTTTGAAAGCATAATTGGGCAACTTGCCCTTTTTCTTATTGACGATCGACTCTAAATAGGGCGTTAGATACTCGTGAACGGTAGCCCAATAGACGAGTTCGTGACCGGGATGGTTAGGCTTGCCGCAATATTCAAGAATGTCGATTTCTTCGGAACGATCGCCGTCGACGTATTTCAAGTCGGGACGATCGGAAAGAGGATCGCAAAGCCAAAAAGCGTTGCAAACGCAGGCGGTCATCGACTTGCAACGCGCCTCGTAATATCCGTAAGCAAGTCGATTCTTACTTTTGACGATAGCCTTCCAATATTTGTCGTACCCGCGCGCCTTCATTTCGACGTCGACCTCTTCCGGCTTCATCAAACTTGCGGTCAACTGCAAAGCGCCGTCCGCGACTTTGACGTTCTCGCGAGAAAACAACGCCGGCTTACGACCGCGCCACGCAGGGTTGAAATCGTTCCACTTAGAATAGTCGAGCGAATCGCCGTTAAACTCGTCGCTAAACTCCGGCGCAAATTCGTAAGCGTCCCCAAGCGGACATTTCGGCGCGTCGTCTTGCGCGTAAAGCGGCAACGCGGCAAAAAAGAAAGACAAAATGATCAATAACGAGAATAGTTTCATAACAACTTCCTTATACTTCGATTCTAACGAGCAGAGACTAGATATTCCCGATTCCAGTTTTGAAAAAGTTCCATAATCTTTTTCGATACTTTATCGCTCCTCAATTCAATATCGTCCAATCCCCAATCGTCTTGTTTTAGCGTTGCAAACTCGCGCGTTATCGCAATGCTAGACTTCGAGTAATGTTCTTTCTTGTTACAGAAGAAACCGTTTCCCGCTTTAATATTGAGTTTTTTCTCGAAAGGAATTTTATTTCCTAAAAGTTCAAGTTTTTCTTTGACTTCTTCGACGGAATGTTTGGGGAAATAGCAATTTTGCCACTTTTGCGGAAAAATATGTTCTATTTCCCAATCACTTGGAAGCAACGCATTTTGACGTTGGTAAGCGAGAATTTTTAGCAACATTCTTACTGCGCCTTTATGCGGCGAGAGAAGTCGCGACCTGAATTGACTGTTCTCAAGCGCGCGAAAACCGAACAAAGGCGCGGAAGAGCGAATGATTGCGGCGTCGAGTTTAACGACTTCAGACTTAATCGCGTTGATCGTCGGATTAACAAGATAACAGGAAACCGTTTCAACGGTTAATTTACGCAGGAATCGAAGAAACTTCGTCTGAAAGTTTTCTGAGTTTCGATACGTTAAATAGTATATGACGACCGGGTATTTCCAAAATTCGTTGGGATAATCCTTCAAAACGTCAAGAACCTTCAATATTTCGAGGTTATTCGACCAAGGTTCGTCTTCGAGCGTCGCGTGGTTTGAGACGACTTCCCAAAGGTTTGTCAAGGTCGCTAGATTTTCGAGTAGGTTTGGATATTCCAATCTCTTATTAAGCGAATAATACTTGCGAACACCGGGAGTCGTCGAACGCGTGTCGTCTTCTAACGCACGCAGATAGAACATATAATAATAAAAAAGTTTTTGAACGCTTTCGTTTGCATCGTTAGCCCGTTCGTCCAAGTCCTGCCATTTCGCAATAAAGTCTTTTTTTTCGGTTGCATTCAGCAAACGATTGTACATTTTTGCTTTAAAAATGTCCGAGTCGGAAAGGGGAAGACCGCGATTATTCAGCGTTGAAAAAATTGTCAACGCTGAATCTTGGGAATTGGTGGTAATTGGCAAAAATATCGCCTTATCCAAAATATCAGCAATAAATCGAAAGATCGCAAGTGGAGCTTCGCTTGATTTTTGATCGAACAGCTCTTGAAATTTTCGATAATTTTTAGAATAATTGTCCTTCGCTTTGGGATTAGCTTCGCCTGTTGCAAGGATTTTTGAAAGCGTATCGTTTCCTTCGGAACTGATAACGCGCGACGTAAGGAGACTATGGGTACGATCGACAGTTCCGGTAATTCGATCTTTTTGCCAAATCAACGGACCAATTTGTCGGAGAAAATATAGGTCGGACTCCTGTTTAGTTTCGACTTTTTCCAGTTTGGCGTAAATCGCGCGCAACAGAAGATAAAACGATGTGATTCGTTGTTGTCCGTCGATAATTTCCTGTTCGCCGTCGTCGTTGACGAACGAAACTATACAACCAAGAAAATAGGAGGAGTTTTTCGGTTTGTCGTCGTTTACGCTAAATTCCCAAAGATCGTCAAACAACGTCTGCGTTTGTTCGTCTCCCCAAGCGTAAGGACGTTGATACTCGGGAATAACGAACGGCGCGTCTTGGGCTCCGCCAAGGAATTCTTCGATCTTTTTACGATTGACTTGAATGTTGGTTTCACTCATTTTAGCGTATCTCCCAGATTATCGGCGTTCAAATTACGATTGTAACCGCCGTTCCCTACGACGGTCTCCAAATTCTTTTAACGGCAAAATCGCGTAATTTTTTTGCGGCGTTTTTTCTTTCTTTTTCGGACAGTTGAGTAAAATCGACGACGGCGTGCGCTGGAAAAGGTTCCGGGTCTGGTCTAACGTCTAGCGAACCGCTTTGTTTTACTTCGGCTACGGTAAAAGAAGCGACTCCGCAAGAATTTAATTTCAACTCTTGCGTATAATGGAGGAACGCTTCTTCCGACGTTTTTTGATCTCCGTCGTATACGGACAACAATCCCTTATCTTTCGGCGTGGGCGCGAACGCGCGAGATTGGACGCGTTCCTGTTGAACAAAAGACGGATGAATTTGACGGCGAACTTCCGTGTTATCGTTCATTTTGTCGCGCCTCTTCTTTCGTCCAAGCGTATAATTTTTCAAAGACGCCTCTTAGTTGAGACGGCGACGACGCATCCAGTTCTTGATAATCGCTTTCTTGCGTCGAAAGAATTAAATAATGCCATTTGGCTTGATGCGTTTCCAGATCGATTTCAAGCGTCGAGTCGACGTCTTCGTCGTGGAAAAACCACTCGGCTTCGACTCCGCCGTCCTCGGTTGGAGCAAGCGAAGGATTGGGGAGGTCGTCTGGATAGTCGTTTTGAAAAAAATCGCTCAACCAATCAAGTCCCGATTGCGAAGGAGCTTTTCCGCCTCTTTCAAGCCAACCGTCTTTCATATCTCTGAACTCGTCAAGTCTTGCGATCGGATCAAACGGATCTAATTCTTCAAAGTTGACAACCTCAATAATTTTTTCTAATTTACCGTCGGGCGCATATTCGCCCAATCCCTCTAACAGATACTTTTTACTAACTCTAAAAGGATCGTTGTTCGGCTCGTAATCGTTAAAGGATTCAAGGAATAACGAGCGGAATTCTTGGGGAACGCATATTGGAAAAGAGGCGTCGTAGGTTTTGAAGGTACAAACGCCTTTGTCTTTGTCGTATTCAGACGTTACGCCGCGCAATACGAATTCTCGAGTTTCGACGATTTTTCCGCGACTTAGTATCTTTCTGCGCGTTTCTTGGGTATATTCGACTTGTCTAGTTGCTCGTTCCGCGTTGGAACTATAGGAGAAAGTAATTTTTTCTCCATTATTAAGACTTTTTCCAATCTTGCCGAGCTTGTCAAAGTACTCCGGAGACGTTGATTCGTCGTTATTTACTTGTTCGATAAGAGAACATAGCGTTTCCCGCGCTTCGTCGTATTCCGGCACGGGAAAAAACAAAGAGGGCGCGACGACCAACCCAAGTTTTAATACGACGCTTCCTTTTTCGACCGCGCAGACTCCTATTTTGTTTGATTTTCGAAAGTTGCGCGGCAAACGTTTCTTGGACGCGTTGTTTTTAAGGAAAGACTCTTTAGCCAAATCGCAAAGAAGCGCTTCCAATTCGCGTAAATCGGGTAAGACCGACAGTGGCAAACAATGTTCGTCAAATCGTCTGCCGCTGTAACGAATCGTTAGAAAGTCGTCGGATTCCATAATCAAAACCAGTCTTAATATGTTACAAATAGTCTATGCACGGGAAATTTTGAAAATAATCTTTCAAGTTAATCCTTATGCTGTCTTCGTCGGCGATTATGAAAATTTGCGCGTCCGTCTTTAAAGATTTGTCCAATTCTTTGTCGTTATTTTGGTCGAAAATTAACAAAAAACGGAAATCTCGTAATCGTTCACGCAATACGCTGACCAAGGTTTGCGTTCGAACCGACGGCGCTAGCCGTCGCGCGATAAGCCGCCCGTCAACGACGGGCGGATCGGCGCCGCCAAAAACGCGTCCGTTATCAAAGCGAAATTATCCGACAAACCCAAAAACTCCCGTTTACGGAGAACCGAGTTTATCGGGAGAATTAGCGTTTGAAGGTTCTGCGAAAAAAATACGAACTTTCAGACGACGCGTCGACTGTAAAAAACAAAAAATCGTTTGCGCAACGTCAAACGAACCACCGACCCGCCCGTCGTTGACGGGCGGCTTGTCGCGCGCCGCTACGCGGCGGTTCCTACGCGTCGTTTTTCCGTGAACGCTTACGAAATCTCAAAAAGACGGCTTCTCAAAGGACGTTCAATCCCACTTCAACCGCGCGGCGTCGAAAACGGGACCGTCGACGCAAGTTCGTTTATAATCCCAAGTTCCGTCGTCGTTTTTCCAATCGACGACGCACGAGAAGCAAATTCCCAAGCCGCAAGCCATCGGCGATTCAAGGGACGTCCAGCAATCGAACTTGCGCGCGACGGCATATTTAGCGACGGCGCGCAACATCGGCCTCGGTCCGCACGCGAGAATTTGCGCGTCTTCAGGACGCGTTCCTTCGGGGAAGACGTCGGGCAAGACGTCCGTGACAAGCCCTTTTGATCCGGCGCTTCCGTCTTCCGTAACGATGCGAACGTCGACGCCAAGATTCTTAAATTCCTCGACGCAATTCAGTCTTGCCGCAAATCTGGCGCCGTAAACGAACGTCGTTTCGGGACGCGTCGACGCGTCTTGTTTCATAAGCTCCTTGATCAGCAAATAAAAGGGCGCGTGCCCCACCCCGCCGGCTACTAACGCGAGTCGCTTCGGCGCGCGCGAACGTTTAGCGACTTCCCAGCCGTTTCCAAGCGGTCCCCACAATTCGAGCGAATCGCCGACCCTAACTTGGGTCAGTTTCGTCGTTCCCTTGCCGACGACGGCGTAAACGACTTCGACGCGCCCGGTCGACGCGTCGGCGTCAAAGACCGCGAAAGGACGCCCAAGAAGCGGATCGTTCGAATTGGGCAGACGCAACATTACAAATTGTCCCGGCTTGGCGCGCGTCGCAAATTCCGGCGCCTCGAGCGCGAGCTTCCACGTCGCGTCGGCGATCGACGCGTTGGCAAGGACGCGTCCGACGCCCGCCCAAAGTTCTTTACGAGAAGTTACGCAATCTTGCATCGTTTATTTCCTCCCTCGACTTCGCGCCGCGCTTCCTTTGCCGCCCGTCTTGCTCCATTTCGCGCCGCGCGCGCGTTCGCGACGAATCGACGCGTCGTAATTGAACCGATCGCGACCGGGATTGTTTTCGTCGCGCTCGAATTTTTTCGGACCGATCGTTCTTTCTTCGTCGTCGTACTCTCGTCTCGCGCGACGACGCTCGGCGCTTCGAGACTCGGCGCGAAATTCTTCGCGAAATTCCGGCTTCGGCTCGCGACGGCGCTTGGTTTTCTCGACGATTTCCGGCTCTTCGACGCGTTCCGTTTCGAGCGTCTCGCCCTCGTATCGACGCTTGAATTGCGCTTTGACTTCCGCCTGAAAATACGGATCGCGCTTCGATTTGTCGCGCTCGGCTTTCTTTTCGCTCTTCGTCTTTCTCGCGTTCTCGCGCTCGAGCGCCTTGCGTTCTTCGCGCTCTTGAATCGCGGCAAGTTCGATCGGCTTGCGTCGCAACGTTTCCGGCAACTGGTCGACGTTCAACGCGTCGGCGTCCGGCTTGACGTCCGCAATGCGATAGAGTTCGGCGACTTCTTGCGAAGTCAAGCGTCGATAATCGCCCGGCGCTAATTTGCCCAACTTAATCGAACCGACCTGCACGCGTTGAAGTTGCATCACTTTATGGCCGACGCGCGCCAACATACGACGAATTTCGCGGTTTTTGCCTTCTTTTAACGTAATTTCAAGAATCGAACTCAACTTGTGGCGCGATTTAATAACTACTTCGTCCGCTTGAACGACGCCTTCGGCGATATGAACGCCTCGTTTTAACGCGTCGACAAGTTCGTAATCGACCAAGCCCGCCACTTGAACGCGGTATTTTTTCGCGACTTGAAAACGCGGATGCGTGAGACGTTCCGCCAAGGCGCCGTCGTTCGTAAGAAGAATAAGCCCTTCGCTGTTTTGGTCGAGACGGCCGACGGGGAAAAGACGACCTAATTGCGCCGGAATAAAATCGATCGCGCGTCTTCGTCCTTGCGGGTCGCTGTTCGTGCAAAGCGCGTTCTTAGGCTTGTTGAGCGCAACGTAAGTCGGACGAGCTTTTTTTAGCGTCTCGCCGTCGACGCGAATCTTTTGTTCGCCCGGAACGACGCGAACGCCAAGTTCCGTTACGATTTGTCCGTCGATTTCGACGCGTCCTTTTGTTATGAGTTCTTCGCAACGACGACGACTCCCGTATCCGGCGGCGGCGAGGACTTGTTGAAGTCTACGACCGCGATTTTCCGCGTCTTGCGTTTCCGCGCCCTTCTTCTGGACGGCGTTCGACGAGGCAAATACGGAATTGGCGGCGGCGCGACGTTCGCTCGACGTTACTTTAGAACGACGAGACTTGGGACGACGCGACGAATCGAGTTTCGGCTTGCGGCCGTTCGAACGACGTTGGGAATTATTGCGCGATTCGCGACCGCGACCGCGCGAGCTGTTTTGGCGCATACTTGAGGGCTCCCGACTGGAAGAAAAGAAAAAGAACCTACGAAACAAAGGAAACGAAAGGCGCGACTCCAAGAAAACGAGCGCTTTCTCGGCGTCGCGGCGCTTCTATCAGACTTGAGCGAGCGCTTGATCCAAGTCGGCGATCAAGTCTTCGGCGTCTTCAATGCCGCAAGAGAAGCGAATCAAGTCGGGCGTGACTCCGCAAGCGATCAATTCGTCGTCGGAAAGTTGGCGATGCGTCGCGTTCGCAGGGTGCAACACGCACGAGCGCGCGTCGGCGACGTGCGTTTCGATCGCCGCCACTTGCAACTTCGACATAAAACGATTCGCCGCCTCGCGACCGCCCTTGACGCCAAAGGAAACGACGCCGCAAGAGCCGTTCGGCATATATTTTTTACCCAGTTCGTAGTAACGACTGCTCTTGAGTCCGCAGTAATTGACCCAGCCGATCTTGTCGTGTTTTTCGAGCCATTCGGCGACCGCTTGCGCGTTCTCGCAATGACGCTTCATACGCAAATGAAGCGATTCCAAGCCCATATGAAGCAGAAACGCGTTCATCGGAGATTGAATCGAGCCGAAGTCGCGCATTAGTTGCGCCGTGCATTTCGTAATGAACGCGCCCCCTTGCCCGAATTTTTCCGCATAAACGATCCCGTGATAGCTTTCGTCGGGCGTCGTCAAGCCGGGATACTTGTCCGCGCGCGCGAACCAGTCGAATTTGCCGGAATCGACGATCGCGCCCCCGACTCCGCAGCCGTGCCCGTCCATATATTTCGTCGTCGAGTGAGTAACGACGTCGGCGCCCCACTCTATCGGGCGGCAGTTGACCGGCGTCGGGAACGTGTTGTCAACGACGAGAGGAACGCCGTTTTCGCGCGCGATTTTTGCGAACAATTCAATATCGAGAACGTCGAGCGCCGGATTCGCGACCGTCTCCCCGAACATCGCTTTTGTGTTCGGACGAAAAGCCGCTTTCAGTTCCGCTTCCGTCGCATCGGGACGGACGAACGTGAAATCGATTCCCATACGTCTCATCGTCACGTTGAAAAGATTGAACGTGCCCCCGTAAATCGCCGAAGAAGCGACGACGTGATCGCCCGCCGAGCAAAGATTGAAAATCGAAAAGAAATTCGCCGCTTGACCCGAAGACGTCAACATGCCGGCAGTTCCGCCTTCCAACGCGCAAATCTTCGCCGCGACCATGTCGTTCGTCGGGTTCTGGAGACGCGTGTAAAAATAACCGGCGGCTTCCAAATCGAACAATTTGCCCATCGCTTCGCTCGATTCGTAACGGAACGTCGTGCTTTGAATAATCGGAACTTGACGAGGCTCGCCGTTGTTCGCTCGGTAACCCGCCTGAACGCACTTAGTGCCGATATGCTGCGTCATTGAATCTGTCCTTAATTTCTTGCGTTTAGTCAATTTTGCCAATACGTCGTCCGACGACGACGAATTTTCTTCGTGGGGAACGCGCGACTTGACGACGGCGCCCGCGTCTGTTAAAATCGACTAGGCGCGGTCTGGTTTTATCGCGCCGCGTCGATCTCAGGCAATTATACCAACGTCCTAAGGACGTCGAAAGGGGGATTTTATGTTTTTTTATCGTTCAAAATCTTGGGCGCCGCGCTTGATTTGCGCGTGTTTGGCGCTTACGATTTCGACTTCAGTCTTCGCTTCGGAAGAGGAAACGAACGCTATTTCCGAACGCGCGAAAGAAATCGCCGCCTCTTTGCCCGACGCGCCTAGTTTCGGAGCAAGAGCAACTGGACGCGCTATTTGGGAAGAATGGGCGTCAAGCGGACGAGGCGCGAGCGTTCTTAAAACCGCCGAAGGAATGTTAAAACAACCGATTCCCGACCTGTCGGAAACGCTCTACAAAGAGTATTATCGCAACGGCAACCGTTCGAATTATCAATCGGCGTTCTTCAAAACGACGTCGCGCGTCAACGCCTTTGCGCTGGCGGAAACGTTGGAAAACAAGGGGCGGTTTGTCAAGCCGCTCGAAGAAACGCTCGAATTCCTTTGCGAATGGCCGTCGTGGGTCTTGCCCGCGCACGATTCCAACGCGACCGTGTACGATCAAAAGGGCATGTGGTCCGACCTTGGCTCGACCCTAACCGGCGGAGAAATCGCGATCGCCGTCAATCTTCTCGAAGACAAGTTGAATCCCGAGCTTGTCGCGCGCGTCAAGGCGGAATTGGAACGTCGTATTCTCGCGCCTTACGAAAAATCGCTCAAAGACGCAAGGATGCAAGGCATGTGGTGGGTGAGAACGACGAACAACTGGAGCGCCGTATGCCATAACGGAACCGTCGCGACCGCCTTGAACGTCGTCGATTCGAAAGAACGACGCGCCTTATTCGTCGCCGGCGCCGAATATTTCTCCGAACGCTATTTTATGAAAGGATTCACCAACGACGGATATTGTTCCGAAGGAATGGGATATTGGGACTACGGCTACGGCAACTATATTGAAATGGGCGCGCGCGTTCGCGTCGAAACGCAAGGCGCCGTCGATTTCTTCCGTTTTCCCGGCACGCAAGCCGTCTTGAGTTACGCGCCGACCCTTGAAATCGACAAAAATAATTTCGCCGTCTTCGCCGACTGCTCCCCGACCGCGCGTCCTTCCGCGCTTTACGTCGGATATTTGAGCCGACTCAAGAATTACGGATACGTCGATTACGAATCGCGAGGACTAGGCAAAAACTTTGGCGTAAACTCCTTAATTACCGCGACGTCGTTCGGCTATGATCGCGAAGTCGTCGAAGCGAAAGAAGACCCGAACGCTGAAAAGTTCGTTCTTCCGATACGCACGGACTTCCCCGACGCAGGCGTCTTGATCTGCCGACCTGCAAAAGACGCCAAGGGCAAGTATTTCGCCGCCGCGTTCAAAGGCGGGCATAACAACGAAATGCACAATCATAACGACGTCGGCTCCTATTCGTTGATTCTAGGATCGAACGACAAAGACGCCCCGCAAGCCGTTTACGTCAGTCGCGATCCCGGCGGGGAAACCTACACGGCGCGAACGTTCAGCGGGCGACGTTACGAAGGGCAACTTCTCAATTCTTTCGGACATCCCGTCCCAATGATCGCGGGCAAATTGCAGTCGACGGGCGCAAAAGCGCGCGGAGTCGTCGTCGAAAAGAGCCTGACCGACGAACTCGACAAATTCGAAATCGACTTGACCTCCGCTTACGCCGTTCCGACGTTGCAATCCATACGCCGCGCGTTCGAATACAAACGCGCCTCGGGCGACGATCCGGGCTATTTTGAAATTCGCGACGTCGTAGCGTTCAAAGAAGGCGCGACGGAAGATTTTGAAACGGCGCTGATCTCCTTTGAAAAGCCCGAAGCGATCGAAATCGAAACGACCGAAAACGGCGGCGTAAACGTCAAACTTTCCGGCGCCGTCGCGCGCGTCGACGCCAAAAACGCCTCGGGCGAGACGATCAAGCTCGTCGCGGAAAAGCAAATCGTCGGAGAAAACGACGCAAGCGTCCCGAGAAAACCGACCCGAGTCGCCTTGCGCGTCGAAGGAAAAACGAACGCCGCGACGATTACGCAACGTTTTGAAGTTCAAAACTGACGCGACGGAACGCCGACGTTAAATTCAATCAAAAACGCTCGAAAAAAGCCGTCCGTCGCCCAAAGACGGGCGGCGTCTTGAAATAAAAGCAAGTCAAGCGAACTCCCCTTCTCCAATCTTAGAAAACGAATCGTTAAAAAATGCGACGTTATAGCGGCGATAAAACGACTTCCCCGGAAGAAATTATACAAAGAACGGCCGAAATATTACGCAAGTATTTTCCTAGCGGATTGGCAATAAACGACGCAAAACAATTTAACAAATTTCGCGATTATCTCGAAGACGCGATAGGCGAAGAAGCCGATCGTTTTTTCACGTCGAAAGTAATCGAATTCCTTGAAAAGGCGGGCGTTCGCGTCGAAAATCTGGTCTTGCCCAAAAAAAGCGACGAAAACAACGTCGTCTCCCAAAACGACGCCTCAAAAAACGCGACGAGCGTTAAAGACGAAAAATATATGCGTCGCGTTATCGGGTCGACCCTTCTCCGCTTCTTCGCCAAAGACGGATACAAGCTCAAGTCCGCGCAAGACGCGCGAAAATTACGAGTCCTTGCCGGGGCGGAATTTGAGACGCTAAAGGACGCAAAACTCGACGCCATCGTCGCCCGGTTGATTAGACCCTTTGACGGCGTATGTTATCCGATCAACAAAAGGACGATCGACCGAATTAAGGAAACGTCCGAAGAAATTTTCCAAAACGGTTGCAAAATAATCTACTATTCCGCGCTGTTCGACAAAAACAAAGATTGGCTCGTCGAATGCGGAATATTCAACGCGAGTTTCTTATGCGACAGAACGCGCGCGTTCTTTACAAATTTCTCGCATTATGCGCGCTATTTCGAAAAAACGCCGAGCGAACTAACCGAAATAGAAAAGGTTCGCGAAGAAATTGCGCGCGTTTGGGCGACGAACGAAGAACCTGAAAAGAGCGTCGAGGAACTTGTCGACGAGACGTTCGTAACTGCAGAAAAATTGGAAGAGACGCTGGAATTCTACCCCGAATTCAAAAAATTCGGAAAAAAATGGAGATTCAAGCAAGAAGACGAACTAGAAGCGGACGACGACGTCTTGCTAATCGATCCGTTTGACTACCTGCCTCTAGGCGCGGCGTCGCGAACAGATAAACGACAATACGTTGAAAGTTTGCAAACGTTTATAGAAAGCCGCGCATCAACGATGTGCGGATCGTAAGCGTTCACGGAAAACGACGCGCAAGAATCGCCGCGAAAGCGGCGCGCGAAAGCCGCCCGCATTGCGGGCGGATGGGTTGCGAATGTTCGCGCTTCTGGAATCTATATACGGGACGGATTAGATGCTTAATGAAAACTCGTTTGTCGAGAGTTTCGTAAAATTCCGCCCATCCGCCTGCAATGCAGGCGGCTTTCGCGCGTTTTTCGCTTCTGCGAAAAACGAATCCTCGAGCGACGCTTTCATTAAGTTCAACCGTCGAATTTT
>JAZRWW010000206.1:0-31526 GCA_045599865.1 Thermoguttaceae bacterium | reverse complement strand
CGGGTGCCACGAGTCGCAACTGAACACGCAAGCGAACGTCGCCGCCGACGGCGCGCAAGTCGGAACCGCCGTAACGAAGCCCGCCGCCGAGCTTACGCCCGCGCCTTGGGGCAAAGAAGAGTCGATCGGCTATAAGCGTTTCGTTCAAGACCCGGTTATCGACAAATATTGCATCAAATGCCACGGCGACCCGGACAATAAAGCGTATCAGACGATCAATATGAATTACCGTCCGTCGAGCAAAGGCTGGTGGGGCTGGGTTCATCACCGACCCGACGACGTTAGCCCGTTCACAGAACCGTATATGACGTTTGTCAACGGCGACACGCCGTGGGGCGGCGCCAAAGCGCGCGACGAGCGCAACGTGCCCGAAAATATCGCGGGTCTGTTCATTGTGGAAGCCTACGGCGCCAACGATCCCGACAACCTCAAGACGTTGCCTCCGTACTCCGCCTATTCGCCCGTCAGCCGACTTGTTCACAACGCTTGTAGCGGCGAACATCACGACGTCAAGATCGCAAAAGAAGACGCCGAGCGCTTAATGGCGTGGGTCGACTGCAACGGTCCCTATCTTGGCGACGAGGAAGTCCGCGCGATGTACGACCCCGACAGCGTCGCGATCAATTCCGCGCCAAAGATTCGTCCGCGCATTGCGACCGCGCCCGTTATTAATCGTTTCAATATTCGTCAAGACGGCGACACGAGCGCCTTCTTGCCCGAATTGAAGTTGTTGCCTAATCCGATCGAATCCTTCGATCCGAACGCGCGAGTCGCCGAAATTCAAATACGCGAAGCGATGGAAGAAGTCAAGCGCGAGAACTTCAAAATTGAAATTGTCGCCGCAAATTACGGTCCCGAAGTGGAAGAAGAGCGCGTCGACGTTCTCGACAAGGTGCGCGAGCGTTTCAACGGCACGCGCCTTCTCGATATTACCGGCAAGTACAACGACTTGTTCGGCGATCCGACTTACGGCAAAGTGAAGACGTTGCGCATCGCTTACCGCATTAACGGCGGCGACGTCAAGCATACGTCCTTTAACGAAAACGCCAGCGTTTTGTTGCCGAAATAATCGAACGCTAGAATCCTAATTTAGAATTGAAAGAACCGACGCTTGGATTTCAAGCGTCGGTTTTTTTGTAAGCGTTCATAAAAAGTCGCGTATCAATGGAAACCTGGCGTCAACGATGCGCGGATACGTTCGATTCGAGAACGCTCGTTTAAAAACAACGCCTAAACTTAGAAAGTAAGAAAGCCGTCAAGCTCTTGCGTTTCACTGTTTGCGAAGTCTTTTGGCGGTTCAGCGGATCCGCGTATCGTTGATACGCGGATTTCCGTGAACGCCTACGAAAATTTAAAGGTAAGGCGTATAATCAGACAGATCGTGTAGAACGAAAGTTTCACGAATTGAACTCTCCAGATTTGTAAGTTTGCGTCGAGCGTTTTGAACTTACTGTATCAAACGCGACGCATTAGGCGCCCGTCAACTTGGTCGAATATTTTTCTTGTGCTTTAAACGCGGCAAAAACGCGGTATTATGACGTACGTTTTGCCGTTGTTTTTCTTACGGTTTCCTTGACGATGATCGTTCTCTTTTGTGAAGCATTCGACTCCGACGTTTTGTCGGGCTCGATTTCCCGTTTCGGTTCGCTTTGTACGATTTTTTTAGGCGAAACGTTCGGTTCCGACGACGTATCGGCTTCGACCTCTCGTTTCTGGGCGTTCTGTGCGGATTCCGATTTTTTATTTAAGGCGTCCGACTCCGACGTTTTGTCGGGCTCGATTTCCCGTTTCGGTTCGCTTTGTACGATTTTTTTAGGCGAAACGTTCGGTTCCGACGACGTATCAGCTTCGACCGTTTGTTTCGGGACGTTTTGCGCGGATTTGGGTTCGTTATTCAAAACGTCCGATTTCGACTTTTTATCGACGTTGATTTTGTCGTTCAAGTCGTCTTGCGCAAATTCTCCTGTCGAGCCGTTCGGTTCCGACGACGTATCGGCTTCAACCGCTTGTTTCGGGGCGTTTTGCACGGATTTGAGCTCTTTGTCCCCAACGTCAGACTCTGACGTTGGGACGACGACGGTTTCCTGTTTCAGTTCGCTTTGCGCGGATACTTCGGTCGATGATTTGGCGGGACGCTTATAAAGATAGGGAGGAATCAAAAGCAATATGTCGGCGCCGTTTATACAACGCGCGCATAAACCGGGGAAAAGAACGTCGACTTCATCTGTGCTTTTATACTTCGTTTCGCCGTTGCACATAACAAATTTTTTTGAGTCGTCGTAATACCTGACGGATCGACCTCCGATAGCGACGCGTTCTGAAAACGTTTCGTCCTCGGACAATAACTTTTGTCGCGCCTCGTCGTTTAAGTCGGGAAGATATATGTCGTATTTGTGAAACAGACGTCCTCCCTGTTGTGGATCATAGACGACCTTCGTTATTTCATCGAAGTCTTTAATGAACGCGTCAAACCTTGAATTATTAATTTTTTCCCTGATATCAGCGACTTCTTGCTCAGAATCGCGTAAAAGGCTCGACTTTAAATATTTTTTAAAAACGTCAATTTCGTCCTGCGTGGTTTCTTCGCGAGGAAAACCGTTCTCCCATCTTGAAAGCTTTTTTTGCAGAAACAGCATAAAGTCCCCGTCAAGCGTATAACTCGACGCCTGATCCGAAACGACGTTGGCTGGAGACAATCTTCTATTTGTTAATTCGCAGATATATTTAGTTTTATCGCAGACGACGCGTTCTAATTGGGCGACTTTTTCCGTCTTTTCCTTAATTTTGCCTTCTAATTGAATAATTTTTTTCTTTTTTTCTTCATTTTCCTGCGTTAATTGATTAATGTTGTCGTCTTGTGTTTTACAACGACGATTCAATTCCTCAAATTCGTCGTTCGAATTTAAAAAACTTAGACAAAAATCTACGACTTTAGGATAGACTGAATCGGTCTCCGAAACGTTTCTTTCTTTTAATTGTTTCGCCATCCGCTCGACTAGTTTCCCCGCCAATTCAACTGTTCTCCGACATTCGTCAATAAGGTCTTGACATATGTTATCCCCCTTTATTTTACGTTTTAATTCGTTGGCATAATGAATCAAATTATTTAAGTCGTTCTCAAAATCGTCGTTCATTTTTTGTACCCCACAAGAGAAAATTATTTTCTTATTACAAGTTTCCTGTAAGCGTTCACGGAAAAGCGTCGCGGACGAATCGGCGCGTAAGCGCCGTGCGATAAGCCGCTCGTCTTTAGACGAGCGAACGCGCTTCGCTTGACGTAGCGCCAAACCAATTTTTTACGTATTTCACAGTCGACGCGTCGTTTGAAAGCGCGTATTTTTTTGCAGACCCCTCAACGCTAATTTTTCCGATGCGCGTTGATCGCAGTAAACGGGCGCTTTGAGATTTGGCGGATAATTTTTCTTTTATTATGGACGCGTTTTCGGCGGCGCCGTCCGCTTATCTAAAGATAAGCAACTTATCGCGCGCGTCTTACGACGCGATTCCAACGCGAACCTTGTTCGAAAAATTCCGTGAACGATTACTTTTCCAAAAAGAGGACAAAAAACGCGGAGACTTCGCCGTAACGTAACCGACAAAGTGGAATTTGAACACAGTCGTTGATTGCCGTTTCAATATTGCTTTTCTAATTTACATCCGACCAAACGTTCAGCAGTTTAGGAGATCTAAATTCGCGTCGATTATCAGGAAACGCTTTCTCATAAACTACAAATTCAATCTCCGTTTCGCCAAGTTTTAATTCGATAATTATCTTTCTTCCAAGTTCGTTCGCCGATCCCTTAAGCTCAAATTGAAAAATGTCGCCTAACGGCAAAACTCCGGGGTCGTCGGTAAAAAGAGCGTCTGGATTCTCCGTATAAAACAAACGAATAGGGGCTTCAGTTTTACCTTCAAAAACCTCGAAAACCCTTCCTTTCGTTTCACCAACGCGTACTGAATCGTTAACGCTGACAAATTTCGAAAAAATAGAAATACAATCCTCTTTAAGTTGGGGCGAATAAAACTTTCTTTCCTTTCTTCTAGCATATTTATCACAATAAGGAACAGTTATTTGAACTCCGATCGTATATCGAGAAATTCGGGAAGAAAACAAATCAGGATGGTCTCCGAACAGCGTCGCTCCTTCTAAAACGGCGCCTACGCGTTCGGTATCCGACGATAGCTTCTGCGGGAACCATTCGACGATACGTCCTTTAGTGGCTAAATCTGCAACGTCTACGTTCCGTTTCAGAAAAGCGTGTAATGGTCGTGAACAACCAAAACCTCCGACAAGATAAGCGACGACGGGTAAATTTTCATTATCGACGTCGTTAATTTGGCGTAACGCTTCTTGAATAGGCACGCAGACGTCCCTATACACGGGTTCGCATATGTAATCCTCGTAATACTTTTGAGAAATGATCGTCTCGCCGACTTCTGAATCGACCTTGAACGTTTTTGATCCCTTTCCCGATCTCATCGAGCCTCCGTTCCATTTCGGAGAATTACAATAGTCTAAGAGTTCGCGCGTATTAAACCTAATCTCCTCATCCTCTGGATCGTAAGACTTCTTTTTCGAATCAATATCGTCTCTAAGTCTTGCGATCATCGGTTTGACGTCGCCCGCGTAGACTAATCCATAAGGAAAAACGTTGTCGCACAGGAACGCGTACGTTTTCGCGTCAAGATACGTCGCCCCTGCGTTCGCCGCGCGCGCGGTCGCAATCTCTGCAAATCCGGCGTTTGGGCTACATTTAAACGCGACGACGTCGATCGTGCCTCCTCCTGCGTCGACGACAAGCTTTATATGAGGTTGCTGAACGATTTTTAGGATAGATTGCCATTCTGAGGGAACTTGATCGATATGCAAATTTTTTACGAGCGGCGTTTCCCTCTTATAAATCGAGAGTAAAGCTGCCTCCGATTCCAAGGCAATTAATAATCTTTCACTGTTAAACTCATCGATCAAACCCGCTTGAAGAACAACTCCTCGCATCCAGTTTTTGTGTTTCGCTTCCGCTCCGGCCGGAATGGTAATTACCCATTGAATCTCGCTCTCGTTGGCTTTGACGACCTCCATTGCCTTCTTTTTTATTTCTTTCAAAAAATTTGTTATTAATTCGAGCGAAGCGAAATAATGATTGTTGATTTGACGCTTGGGCTTTCCCTCCCACGTGTGCGCCAAATCGTCAATAAAGCCTCCATCCTTGTTTGATTGAGAGTCGTACAAATCCATTTTCATCCGTTGATGAAAAAAACTTGCGCGAGCATCGCCGTTCAAACATTTGGTCTTGGCAACGCGCCCGCACGACAAAAGGGCGCCCTTTGAGTCGGTTTCGAGCCAAGAGTCGCATTTAATTACGCCGTTTTGATTGCCGAACCATTGCGTGTTAAAATTAATCCCTCCGTCCAAAAATGACGCGTCTTTTACGCACCATGCAAACCCGGTTCCACAAGTTCCAAAATCTATCGCAACGACGTAACGTACAACTTCGCTTTCCATTTTCACCATAATTTTCTTTTGGAGCGAGAAAAATTGACGACGTTTTCTCCTCGACGCTTAACGCTAATCGAAAAAAACTAGCGACCGCCGACGAAAATCGACGATCGACTAGAAAGGAGAAAACGCAGTTGTGTGAACAGACGATTATTCGTCGTTATTGTCTTCCATTAAACGGGTCTAAACGACTCTTCTCTGTAGAATTTGCTTCTGTCACATCAACACGCAGAACCATGCCAGAGGTTTCATTCCATTTTTGGGCGTCGTATGTTTCCCAATAATCGGGTTCGTCTCCGACAAACAACACAAATTCTCCTTGGCTAGTCAGCGCGACGCGCAGTTTGTTTTCCCATGGGCGCCGCAACGACGAACCAAGCGCAGGATTAGTCAATTCAATCTCGCCAAAAGGCTTCACGTCGTCCCCGTTTTTAAAGGAGAAAGTCAAATAACGATTACCTTTAATATTCGGAATGTTCAAATAATCGGAAGACGTCGCGAATTTAACTTCTTCAACTTCGCCGACTCCGTTCTCCGAGGCGTCGTCCTTGGTTCCGTCGCGTCGCGTAGGAGCGACGACGCAATCTTTCTCAAGCGACGTTCCCGCTTTAAACAAGTCTATGGCTTCGTTAGTACAGACTCGGACGCATACGTCGCGATTTAATTTGATTTTGCCGCCGTCTTCATTGAATAAATCCTTCACGACGTCCGAATCCAGCTTCAAACGATATTCCTGCGGCGTGTCGCGCAAGTCATACTTCAACGCGTCTTGCTCTTTTTTAACCAAAGCGAAAATAAACAATTCGGGGTTAATTTCATAGTTTACGCGAATATTTTCAAATTGGCAATTACCAAGCGGCTTACACAAGTCTTCGAAATTACATTCCGCATATTTGAGATTCGTTACCTGTTTTCCAATACTACGTATTATGACGACTTTTGCCCGCGTAGGGCAAAATCCGAGCTTATACCGAATACGTTCGCGTCCTGTAAAGTCGCAGTACGCAAATTCGTCTTGTAATTCGAAGATTACTTGACCGCCGATCATAAAAGAAGAGGGCAACGAATGCAACAGATTTCTGACGTCCAAATCTCGACAGCAACGACCAACGTCAAGCACGACGGCGCCCTCGACGCTGTTGAACGCTTGGCTTTCGATCTGCGCGGCGCGAAGCGCGCCTATGCTAGTCGCCGTTTTGGCGTATCTGTCCTCAAAGACGATATTCGTCGAAGGACGCGCAAAAGGCGTCGAATCCGCTTGGGCGCCTAAGAAGTCGCGACAAGACTTACGAATCTCGCTCTCAAAAGCTTCTTTTATGCGAGGCGTTCTCATAGCGCGTCCCGACAAAACGACGCTATGAACGCCTTGACACGCCTCTTGAGCGACCAATCGTTCGACGTTCCCGCGTACTAACGCCTCGCACCTCGTTTCTAACGCCTTTTGGGTCGCGCTTACGGCTTGATCGACAATTTTTTCTTTTGCGAAATCCTTCAAAAATCCTTCAAATTCATCGTTGGAAAAGACGAGAAGTTGTTTGACGTCGTCGTCCAACTCTGAAAATTTGACGTTTTTCGTTTGTTCGATGCGAAAAGCTTTAGAAAATTCGCTCTCGGGATTCTCTAACTCTTCTTTTAAGCCGGTTAAACCTAATTCTGGAACGCCTTCGTACAGGTCGAGGGTGGAATGCTGCGTATTGCCAATCAGTTCTTTTCGCTTACAATAAGCGATTTTTACGGCTTCCGCAAATTCCCACAACCAGTTAAAACGCTTGATACGATCAGCATAATCGCTTTCGCTCTCCAGATTTTTTCCCGCTTGGTCTTTGAAGTACGTTTTGACGCAAGCCTCGACGAGAGCGACGTCCCTGGCTCTTTTCTTACTCTTACTCTCACTCTCTTCGTCCTTGATGAAGAAATCGGAGTAGGTCAATTTAACGTCTGTTAATCCATCGTCGCCAAACTGGTCGGGAGACTGGGAATCGTTACTCGTCAAACCGAGTCTTGTCAAAAAACGCGCAAGGATAATCTTTAGAAGGTGATAGACGTACAACGTTAGCGCGTTTCCAGCGCTTTGTTCCAATCCAATGGCGCCAAGCAACATTGGCTTTACTTCGTAGGCGCGACCTCCAAATTCTCCGATGATTCGTTCCCTCATCTCGATTTGGACGACCGAAATATCTAGCGTGTACGCGCCTAAATCTGCTATGAGCATATTATGGCGCCATACGCCGTCGCCGCCGTAGGAGCATTTCACTTTAAACGCTTCCAGACCTAACTCGTCGAAATTGCCAAAAGATTTGTCAAGGTAAAAGATTGCCGGCGCAATGGACTCGTCGTATTTGGCGATAACGGAAGCGCCTGGAAATCCCAAAGAACGCGCGGTATCCACTAATCGTTTTCGCGACTTTGCGGTCAACGTTACGGGATACGTTAAAACGAGGGACGGTATCCTGTCCTCTTTGTAACCTTTTTTGTCGGACAATTCTTTTCTGGCGATCGATACGAACTCGTCCATCGCGCCCTGACATACCTGAAGCGGAGAATACGTCTCGTCGCATACGTTTGACGATGCGATTTGATAAATTTTCGACTTTGGATTGCGAAAATAATTTTCCGTCGATTCACTATTAGACTCGCGTTTTCTCCGTTCAGCCGCTACGGTTCGACCCATTCGACCTTTAGACCAAAGCTCGTCCTTGGCGGAATCAAAACAAAACTCGCTAGAGATTTGTTGTTCTGATTCCAAATCAGCCGCTTTAACGCCGTGTTTCTCGAAGGGAAAACAAGAAAACACTTCCCGATAGATTCCGTACAAACTTGCTCGATACTTTTTTCGAAGTTCTTCGTTTACATTGGGAAGGCAACTTTCTACAGCCTTCCAACACTTGTACAAATTGTCGTCTGTACTCTCCAATGAATCTGTGATTTCTTTCAGCGCAACCCCGCTATTTTTCTGAGCGGTATCCCCCATCATACGTACGACGCCTAGAACAAAAGAATACCAAGCGTCCTTGGATTCTTGATCCAAATTCGGTCCCACCTTAACGAACCAATTTTTAAGGAGGCTACGCAATTCGGACTTCTGCTCCTTTGGCAGTCCTGCGCTAATGAAACTGCAGTCAAAAGCGGGCGAATAAAAAGCAGACGTCGAAACGGAAGTTCCCCAATCGCACGCCATCATATCGACGGACATTTCGCCATACGGCAATACCTCGATTTCAAATTTGATCGGTTCCGCCCCTTCACAAGTCAATTTGACGGGTATGACGACGCGTTCTCCGCCCAAATAAACTTTTTGCAACTCGACATCTTCTCTTTCCGTAAAAGAAAAGGTAAAATTGTCGATACGCCACGTCCAACGACGAACCGAACGATCCACGCTTTGCGAGGCGCCTTCAAGGTCTTCAATAAACTGCGCGTCGTTCAGAATCCTTTTTAGCCTGTCAAATTGATCCTTCAACGAAAGTAATCCTAATTGACTAGACCAGCGGTCTAAATCGCTACTCTCGTATTCCAAGTCAAGTTTAATATTTGCTTCAAGCTTCGACGCTCCCTCGACGCTTATCTGCATAGGAGTACTTGATGGTTTCGTATGAGTTTTACGACCAATATCCAAGAGGATTTTCCAACGTTTAGGTTCGCAGTCGATATGACGCGTAACGTCGAAAAGAAATTCCTCTGGCAACGCGATTCTCTGAGACGTACAACTTGCCAAGACTTTCCGTTCGTCGTTCAACGCCTCTGCTTTCACGAAAATGTTGCGTAGTCTATTAATTTTGCCCAGTTTTCTGGCTTTATCAAAATCGAAAATAGGTTGAATCGTTCGAGAAGTCGCGTTATTACTATTATTGTGCGGCAACATTCTGGACCACATGCTTGGCGACCTGTCCAACGCAACTTCATAGGCGTCGATTAACAGTCGTTCCCACTCTTTCGGCGCGCCTTGTATAGTGAATTTCACGTTCAATTCGGAAAAATCCCCGTCAAATTCAAGCAAAGGTAAAGGAGAATCTCCATTAAAACATAGATTATGGTCAGACATTGGTATTGTCCTGTCGCTGTAAATTGTTGATAGGATTGATTTACAACTTCGTTGCTATCGTTTGCCGTTTTGTCGAGGCGGTCGTTGTGAAAAGTATGTTTTAACAACGACCACGCTGAATTCTACGCGCAAAATAGGCATAACAACGAATGTTTCGACTCATAGTTGATTCGTAATACTTCGGCCATTTGACGAGAAACGAGCGCTTTTTTGAGTTTAAAACGTCGTCGCCTTTGTTGGTTGATTGTTTCAATGCGGTTTTGCAGTTTTTGCGCAGTAGCTGTTCCTTCCGTCCGTCTGAAGGCGGACGGCTTTTCGCACGACGGTTAACGCCGCCGATACGAACGCGTCGCTTTTCCTGGGCGAGTCTTCAAACAGCTGAAATATTACGTTGATTCTTTTCAGATTCCGTCCGAAGGAACAAAAAATAACGTCGGTTATATACTCGTTACCCTTGAAATTTTCCAGACGACGCTGCGTGTCTGAAGTGGTTTTTCCGTCTTTTGAGTGGAAAAACTCAAGTACAATGAGTATAAAACGACGACGCAGAACGTTTAACGTTCGTTCGTTTTTGACCTCTATTTTTAAAACAGAATCGTTAAAATTTCAGTGTAGATCCTGTGGGTCCCTTAGGAGGAAACACAACCACAGACCCTTTTAAATCGTCTAGTAACTTGGCAAAATTGATTCCATACTCGCAAAAGAGTTCATATAAATACTGTAGGATTACATAATAAGCCGTATCGAAAGCGTTTTTGACAAACTGCGAGATCGCGTTGAAAAACGCTTGGCGAATTTGCATAACGCAGGCAAAATGACGCAAATCTTCGCAGGAGACCTTGCTCTCTTTTGCTTTGCAAATCACATCGTTGTTCCATGCGAAAACGAGCGGTTGCGAACCGTGTTGTAAAGGATAATATTCGCTGAATTTGGATTCTTCGAACTCTTCATTGGGGACGGTTTTGTTGGGAATATTAATCGCTCTTTCCACTCGCGAACGGATTTCATTGAAGTCTAACAACATAGTCATAGACCCAATAAGAGGCTTGTCAAACCACTCTTGGCTTTTTTCTGTATGCAGATCAGAATTTTCTACAATACCCTTATGCGCTTCAAACGTTCGCTTTAAATTTTCAATCTGAACGTTGTCCCAGTCGGCGAAGTCTTTTTCGAACTTTTCAAAGGCTTTGGCGACCTTACTTTCTAAAGAATCCAAAACGGCCTTGTATATAATCGATATTGTTCCGAGAAAATCAGAAACAAAGTAGTTCGTATCCTTAGGCAGACTTATTCTAACCGCGTTGGAACCTACTAGAAACGACTTGTCGCACGTATTCATTAACGCCTTCCAAGCGGACCATTTGGCAATTTCGTCGACCAAATAATCGCGAGCTTTCTCTTTCGCAAGTTTAATCTCGTTAAACAGTAAATTATCAAATGTTTCAATATCTTTCGAACCAACAAACTTCAATAATTGATCAAGATTATTAAGAGCAATTTCTTGTTCTTTCGGACACAGATCGCTTTGAGACCCTCCCACAGGCGGCGTGGAAAACGTATCTTGGGGTTGCAAGGACTTGAAAATGCTGTCCAATCGTTCTAAATCACGGGTCAAACGTTCTAACTGACTCGTCTGACCATATTGATTTAATAAGGATCCAAAAGCGTTGATAAGTCGACTTCCTCCGCCGTCGAGCGCAAAGTCTTGTAACAGCGAACGAAACTCTGTTTGCTTGTCCATTTTTGACGCCACGACGTTCCAGTCGTCGCATTCTTGCTTTCCAGACCAATTAGGTTCGGAGTACCTTTCCATTTCCTTAGCAACGCCCAACGAAACACCGTCTTTATGCTTACGTGAGCCGACATACGCGACGGACGAAAAGAAAACGATACGCTTCGGATCTCCGCTTTTGACGTGTTTAAGCGCGTAAGTATACGGCTGTTTTAATGGGCTTTCCAACGAATCGAGAACTTTGTCGTCGGAAACGGGAGTTTCTGACGACAGAAGAGCTTTAAAAGCTTCGCTGACTTCCGAACCGGGTTTTATTTGCAATGAATCAAACTTATTAAGAACGACGATTGCCCTTTTATGAGCTTCCACCAGTCCCCAACGTTGTTCCGCTTGATCAAAGAAATCACAACGATGTCCCGGATTTCTGGAATCGAGGAGAACAAGAACGGCGTCGACGTCTTGAAGTTCGGCGAAACATAAAATCCTGTCTCGAATCGGACTACGGGCTGCTCCATAACCAGGACAATCGACAAAACAATAAGAATTGCCGTATTTTGAATATGTTTCAAAAACTTTTCGAGGAACTTTAACGTCGACGGATATTTTATGAACGATATTGAAAAATGCTTTGAGCGCCTCCGCGTTAAGATTATTTTCTGTAGGATTTTTAGCAGAGTCAGGAAAACTAGGTATAACGACAAATCCGTCGTACTTCAGATTAGTCGTCGTTTTCTGAACATTCGGAAACGTCATTAACTGTAACGCTTGTTCTTCAGAAACGACTACTTCCTTCCCGAACCAAGATTGGGCTTGGGAAACTACGCCTGCGATACGGTAGGTTTCCAACGCCAATAAACGCGTCGAATCCTCGAGCGTTTGATTGTTGTAAACGTCAACCGCCCATTTAAGAATTTCATTCCAATACCCGAAATGTGAATATCCCGCTCGTTGCGCTCGTATCTTTCGTAGTTTATCTAGTTCTTCTTTTAAGGTTGTAGAACGAAGCGACGCCTCTACAAACGCGTTGAAGTATAACGCAAATATTTCGTCGATGCGAATTTTATCCATAAAACGAACGCGCCAATTGTCAAAAGTCGTTTCGTTTTGAGTTTCGGAAGCTTCTGAAACGAAATATTCGACGATATTGCCCGTAGTGGCGCCTGCGCCGACGTTCTGACTAAGAATTCCGCCGACAGAACCCAACAACGTTTCAAGAAGTCGAGTCTTTCCAGCGGCAACTTGACCGACTAAGCCCAAACGAGACGGCTTAGACAACGCTTTGCGAATCTCGACGACGCCATCCTCGATCATTTTGATTTTTTCGTCGGACGCTTTGGATTGATCCGGCGTCAATTTTTGTTTAAAGTTTTTCAGGTTGTCGGATAAAGTTTCGCATTTTTTTTGAAGATCGTACAAAGTAAACGGCATTGTAGTTCCCTCGCAAGTAAGCAAGCTATGAATAAAAACTAATATTTGCGTTGCGAATATTAAAAGGGGACGCTCCCGCAAACACTCAAAACAAAATCGTTTCAAAATAAAGAAAGAAAGAAAACAACTCTTGATCGTCGCAAAAGCTAAAACAACTCGAAAGAAGTTGCGAATGAAACAACCTCGGAACGCGTGCGATAAAAGAAAAGACGTTGCTTCAATATAGAAATTGTATCTTACGCAAATAACCTATCTTACGATAGATAGATAGATAGATAGATAGATAGATAGATAGATAGATAGATAGATAGATTCCTCTATCGCGATATTGAGTCGATTATCCATCGCTATCGTTCTTTCTAATCTTCAAGCGTTCCGAAAAACAGACCAACCCGACGCTGGAAACGACTTACGGAGCAACCCCCGCCCTTGTTTAGCGTACCTCGCCGCGTTCTACAACCCGCGCTACGTCTGATTATACATACCTCTTATAAAAGATTCAAGTAAAAAAAAGATTTTTTTCTAATTTTTTTGTAATATACTCCTCGCCTTTGAGTTTTTCTACCCCAAATATGGAAAAACCCCTTCAAACTTGCGGCGGCGTCTGGAAAGTTTCAAGAGTAAGGAGTATATTACGTAAAACAAAAGATTACAAAGCGAGCTTCAAATCGCGAATCTTTCCTTCAAATTCCGAATCGATCGACTCGCCGTCGCGCAAAACCGCGCGATACGCCTTGCCAAGTTGTTCCGCCGCGACGCAATCCGCGCGCGCGTTCGCGGCGTTTTGCGTTTCCAAGTAGGCGCAGGCGCGCGCGTAGAGGCATTCCGTCAAGGCGCGGTAGTTGTCGCGACCCCATTTCTCTATTAAGAACTTGCGTTCCGTATCGTCGCATTCGCCGCTATGACGACCGCAACCGCAGCCTCCGCCGCAACCGCAACCTGTTTCGCAACTGCAGCCGTTTTCGTCGCAGTCGCAACGATCGCAACCGTCGGCGTTATGCTCTTCGCCTCGAAGCGATTCTATTAACGAGTCGGCAATGCGCGTTTGTAAGACGATCGCTTTCGTTAAGTCGTCGATTAATTTTTTGGTCGTAATTTTGTTTTTACGAATCGTCGCGCGGCGTTGATGCGCGATCGCCATCCCTTCCATAAGGGGCAGTTCGTCCGACTCTTCAAATTGATCGAACGTTTCGAGAACGCCGTCGTAAAGCGCCGCCGCTTCTTCTTCGCGCTCCGCCTTCAGCAACAGCTCGCCTCGTTGCATCGTCGCGTCGAAAAGCTCGACGCACGCGTCGTGTTCGCCGTAAGCGACGACCGATTCGTAAGCGTCGCACGCTTCGACCAACGCGTTCAACGTCGCTTCGACCTCCTCTTTGTCTCGCTGAAGCGCGATCGCGGCAAAGGAGACGAGCGCGTCGGCAAAATCGCGTTTATATTCCGAGTGTCCGGCGCGAATCAACGCGCGATAGACGTTGATCGCGCGTTGATACGCCTCGCGCGCTTCCGCAAGAATCGGCTGGTCGGCGTTCTCTTCGTCGTCGACCGTCGCGCGTAGGAAGTCGGCTTTCGTCGTCCACGTTTTCGCTAAATAGAACGAAACGTCCGTTTCCAGCGCGTTAGACGTTTCGGCGAGTTTTTGAAATTCTTCCGCCGCTTCGTCGAGCATATTGAAACTTTCGGCTTTGCGCCCTCGTTCGAAATAAATCGACGCGCGGTTGAGCAAAACGCCGACGCGGTCGACTTTTGCTTCTTCGTCGCCGTATCCGACGAGTTTTTCCATCGTCTCCGCCGCTTTGCAATATTCCTCTTCGGCTTCGTCTAATTCGCCTTCGTCGTTCAGCATTATCGCGTAATTCAAGCGCGCCGCCGACTCCTGTTTAAGAACGTCGACCGATTCGCCGTAGGCGTGCGTATAACAGGCGATGCGATCAAACGCGGCGGCGTAGTCGTCGGTCGCGCGTTCCGTCACGCCCTCTTCTTGGAGACGAGACGCGCGGCTAAGATACAGACCGATCAATTCCGTTTCGATCTCTTGCGTCGAAGTCGATTCGTTCGAATCAAGTTGATCGACCAATTCGACGATACGCTCGTCGGTCTGCTTGACAAATTCTTCGTATTCGCGCATATCCTCGCGCGAGAAGTTAAAATTAAAGTCCGGCTCTTCTTCGTCTTGATCTTCGTCTTCAAAGTCGGCGTCGAGCTTATCGTCGTCGTCTTGGCGCGAATGATTATGACCGCAACAACGGCAAGCTCCAAGGACTGCTCCGCAAGACGCGGCAATTTGCAGGCCGACGGGGGACGTCAAGGCGTCGATTATCGATTGAAATACTGTTTGCATCGTCGGTTTGTCGTTTCTTTTTTAAGGCTAACTATTGGATCGACGACGAGCGCGACAAACGCGCGCCGACGCCGCCAATTTTCGCCGTAATTATACGACGTCGCGCGCGCGAGACAAGACCGACTAGCAATTAACGAAATATTGCCGCGTGAATCGGCGACTTTCGATCAATAAAAAACGACTTTACAAGCGCGGCGCGGGTCGTTATACTGAAGCGCGACGTCGCGCGTTCGAACGCGCGGCTTAATATGCGTTTGGACAAGGACGTTTGGGAACTGGATGACGATGCGTCGAGTTTATTGGAATTTTGCGCTAGCGAGCGTATGTTTGGCGGCAAGTTTGGGCGCGTTCGCGTCCTTGCGCGCGCAGACCGCCTTAGAATTTTCCGTTCCCGTTCCCTGTCTTTCGGCGCTTGCGTCCCCAAAATCGCCGAGCGCGCGCGAAGGTCGGTTTTTCGCGCCCTCGCGTCCCTCTTTTTTTGAAGGGATCGTTCCGAGTTACGTTCCGTCTTCGATTCCGCCGCAAGAATTAGACGTCGACGACGAATTCCCGCTTGTCGCGCAGCAAGAAGCCAACCCGGAATTGGAACTCTCGCCCTCGTTTTCTCGTTGGGCAAATTTTCCCGTCGGAAGTTGGGCGCGTTGGCGTTCGACGTGCGTCGCGCAAGAAAAAGGTCGGGTTACGCAGAGCGCGACGGAAACGCGCGTCCTTTTAAAGAGCGTCGATCAGGAAGCCAAACGTTACGAGTTGTCGTATGAACGCACGGTGAAACTTGGCGACGTGGATTACTCGCGCAGTTCGGAGACGGTCGTTTATAATTTTCTCGACGTTCCTTGCGACGAATCGACCGTCGTCGAACCGCTTGAATCGACAAACTTAGTTATCGCGGGCAAGGCGATTCCTTGTCGAACGTTGCGCTTTTCGCGCTCGAATTCCGAACGACTCGAAAAAACGACCGTGTGGTATTCGCCCGTCGCGGTTCCTTTCGTGTTGCAAAGGGAAACGACGCGAAAATCGACCGACGACGAGACGTCGAACTCGATTCGCGAACTGTTCGTCGTCCAAAAGATCCCGGCGCGAACCTTGCTCGGACTTGCGCCGACTTCCTATTCGGCGCGTTCTTCCTCGACTTCCGAACGGCGTAAAAGTTCGACTTCGAGCGTCTATTCGCCCGCTATGCCCGGCGGACTAATTCGAGAGACGACCGTCGAATTCGACGCCGACGACGAAGCCGAATCGATGCGAACGACGACCGTTCTCTTAGATTATTACGTCGCGCGATAAAGAACGCGACAAAAAAACCGCGCGACGGCGCGGTTCTTACTAATCTCGATTTCTAACGTTTCGCGTTAGTCGCGCCAACGTCTAATCAACGCGGCGGACGCCTGACCGACCGACTGCGCGCAGATTTTAACGAACGAATCGCCCGGCGAGACGCCAAAAACTCGCGTCGGAACGACGGGACAGTCTTTATCGGGAATTTCAAAGTTGACCGTCGGAAACAGCGCGTCGTTTTGGAACGCCAAAATACTAGCGACCGTTTCGATCGCGCCCGCGCCGGCGCCCGGATTGCCTAAAAGACCTTTAAGAGACGTCGTGGGAATCGCGTCGAGCGCGTCGCCGAATACGTCGCGCAAAGCCAGCGCTTCGGCGGAATCTAATCTGACGTCGCCGCGGGCGTTCGCGTTAATATGCCCCGTCTCTTTCGGATCGAAATCGCATTTTTCCAATAGGCGCTTCAACGCGGAACGAATCGCCGCGCGTTGGTCGTCGCGCGAAATCGCGACGTCGCATACTCCGTCCGCGTTCCGAACGCCGCGCGAGTGCCTGAAGACCCCGCGACACACGCCGCCGACCACTTCGGCGTAAATTCTCGCGCCGCGTCGTCGCGCCGTTTCGAGCGATTCGATAAAAAGCGCGCCCGCCCCTTCGCCGGGAATCGTTCCGCAACGTCGCGCGTCGAAAGGACGACAGACGGTCGGCTTGGCGGCGCCGTTCGCTTTAATCGCGTCGTTTGTCTTAATGGCGTCTTGGGCTATTTCGTCGCATTTAATCGCTTCAATCAGACGAAGCGGGTGAATTCTGGAGCCCGTCGCGCCGACAAGCATCGCGTCGGCGCGTCCTTGGCGAATTGTTTCGACGGCGTCGCCAAGAGCGCCGGAAAAGGACGCCTCGCGATCGGTTACGTCAAAGGCGGGTCCGAAGAATTCGTTGTAGATCGTAATGTGACTCGCCGACATATTGGTCAGATATTTCAACTGCCAAAGGGGCGTCATTTTAGACATGCCGTTTTCGCGCCAACGCGGAGCGTCAAAGACCGTTTCGCCGGACTCGTTCTTGCAACGACAATCGGCGATCGCGTCGATCAATTCTTGCGGGGTCGTAACGACGTAATCGGACGCAAAAGAAACGCCGACGCGTTGCGAAGGATAAGCGCCGACCGCGCCGGAATCTGCAAGAGCGCGTTGAGCGGACGCGACTCCAAGTTGAATCTCGCGCGCCATCAATTTGACGCCCTTGCGAATCGCCTTCTTTTTCGCGTCGTCGGGCTCGCCGAAATCTTGAATTTTGCCCGTGAAATCGTCGACTGGAGCGATGCTGGTTATCGGAAACGGCTCGTCGGCGGTCGTCGCTCGAACGCCGGAGCGACCTTCGCGACAAGAACGCTGGAATTCTTCAAGCGTCGAACCTAGGGCGCTTACGACGCCCATGCCCGTGACGACGACGCGTCGAGACGTGTCTTGCATATTCATTTTCTATTTATCCGCGTTAAAAAATACGACGCGTCGTTCGTCAAGTCGACGCTCGACCCCGCGCCGCGCGCGCCCGTTCCGCACGCTCGAAGCGCTTTCGCGTCGTTGCAAAAAAACACGTCCCCATTATACTATCGAAATTGAAACGCGTAAAGGGCGCCCCCTCCGCGCGAAACTTTACGACCCTATAACGACGGGCGAACGTCCGCTTGGTCGATTTCGCCGGTCGACGGCGAAAGAGTCGGAGGCGTGATCCCGAGCGAAGAATTTGCCGAAGGCGCGCTTGAATCCGGCGTCGGAGCGGACGGCGAAACGGTCGGCGGTTGCGCGCTTGAATCTTGAGGCGGCGTCGAATTAGACAAACCGGGTTCCGTCGGAGACGTCTTGACGAAACGCACGCGTAGATTGACGGGACCCTCGACGTTCTTTCTTAGGGTGAAATTCAAGCGGTAGGAACTGTGTTCCGGCAAATTGCTCACCGTCCACACGACGCGCGACTTGTCGGAGGATACTTGCGTCGGCTGTTGTTCGGCGCTCGTCATTTCCGTTCCTTCGGGAATCGTTACTTCAACGTCGGCTATCTGCGTAAAATCGGAAAGATTCGACACGACGATCTGATAGGGCATATCGTCTCCGACCGACGCGGCGTCGGGCGCTTGAACGCGCAACGTAAGGGGCGCGACCGTCGTCCACGTGTGAAAAATCGTCCGCGAATCGACGACGAATTGCTCGTCGTTCGAAGATTTCGGCTTAATAATCGAGACGGCGATTTTGCACGAACCGGGCGCGGCGCTTCGAGGTTTCAGCGCTACCGACGCGTTCCCGTCGGCGTCGACCGTCGCGAGCGCCGAACGCGCTTGTTCGGCGCCCAAGCCGCCCTCGCCCGCGAGAATCTCGTATTGAACGCCCCAGCCTTGACGAGCCGACCCGTCCGAACGACGACGAACGCACGTCGTCAACGTCGTTTCCTCGCCCGTCGCGTCGACCCCGGATTTCGGAAAGAGATAAGCCGCGTCGACCCAGTGAATCGTCGCCTGCGCCTGACGTCCGTTAGGATCGCTGGCGGAATCGGAAGAGACGACGACGGACGTCGCGCCTTCTTTGTCGGACGAGACGAACGACCACGCTTGACCGCGTAAAATCGTCACGTCGTCCAATTTTGAGGACGTCCCGCGATTGAGGCGCCAAAGACTTCCGACGGTCGTCGTCGAAAGGGAGCGCTCGGGCGAATCGTTGGATTTTGCCGATACGGTCTTGAAAAGAAAGGAGGAATTTTTACTATTGCCGTTCGGAAAGAGAGGGGAGGGCGCGCTGGCTTCGCCGAAAGAACCGACGCCGGAAAGATTCCAATCGAGCTCTTCGCCGACGCGCAAATATTCGCCGTCTTCCCCGACGTAACTGGCGACGAGCGCGACGTCGGAACCGAGCGTCGCGACGATCGATCGGGGTTCAAGTAAAACGATCGAGCCGTTCCCTTGCCACGTTTTAGGAAAGAGAACGCCGCCGTTGGGACGTTGTTCGTTCCAAACGTACCCGGTCATATCGACCGTCTGCTTGACCGCCTCGCCCGTTCCTGCGGCGGCTAGTTCCTCGTCGGTCGGATTCCACGCTTTGGAACCGTCGTCGCCGGAGTCTGCGGCGCGCGCCAGCGCTTCTTTTTCGTCTTGCGACGTTAGGCGCGTCTTGCTTTTGTCGGAAAAAAGGCAACTTCCCGATTCGTCGTTGTTTTTGAAGAGGCAACTTTTAGAATTGCCTTCTTTGAAGAGAGGACAATTAGAAAAAAGCGGACAATTTTTCGCTTGTTTGTCCAGCGAGTCGCAACCCGCGCAACACAAGAACGCGACGACGATCGCGCCGAACGTTCGCGCAAATCGGCGAACGCCGCCCAAACGAAAAGCGCCGATTAGTAAACTCGTCATAATACGTTTCCGATCGATTTCTTGCTCTAAACGCTCCGTCGACGTTTCGTCAAAACTCCGCGCGCAATTAAAATCCTTTTCGACGCCAAAGCGTCCGCTAGGTTTATTATATGCCTTTTGAAGGTTTCTTCATTGAATTTGATTTGTTTTTTCGAAAAAGTTAAAATTTTTCTATTGTTTGTTCCGCATAATCGTTAAGACGCGTGCGCCAAATCCTTGTCGTTTTACGCGACAAGTTTTGCGGAAAATACCGCGCGCCCCTTTCAAATTAGGCGTTTCGACTTATATTATACTCGGTCTGGCGCGCCTTGAGGAAAACGCGTCGATCCTAACGTTTGCATAGGTTCCTAACGTTTAACGACTTAACATAAGGAAGAAATCGTGTCGTCGAATCAACAAGAAGCCGCCCCGATCGTCGAATCGTCTCAACCAGCGCGCGACGCGTCTAAACCGCTCGCGGGCGCAATATGCGCGATCGTCTCGCTCGGCTGTCCTAAAAATCTCGTCGATTCGGAATCTTTGGTCGGTCGGCTTCTCAAATTAGGCGCCGAACTTGCCGGAGACGACGCCGAACAAGTCGATTTCTTCCTACTGAACACGTGCGGCTTTTTACGCTCGGCGCGCGCGGAAGTCGAAGAATACGTCGAACAGGCGCTTCAACAAAAGAAAGAGGGCGCGATTCGTTTCTTGATCGTATCGGGTTGCGCGGTCGTCTCGGACGGCGAAGAACTTGCCAAAAAATTCCCCGACGTCGACGCGTGGCTGAGTCCCTTTGACGAAGCGAAAATCGGAGAAATCGCGCTGGAATTGCTCGAAGAAAAAACGAAGTCGGAACAAAACGCGGAAAAAACGCAGGAAAGTAAGCCGACGTTAAACGTTCTTGCGCCCGCGCAAGTCGTCGAAGCGACGAAACGCTTTTACTACGCGCCCGCAAAAACGTTGACGCTGGACGATTCCGAACGAACGACGTTGACTGCTCCGCACGTCGCCTATTTGAAAATCGCCGACGGTTGCGACAGATTCTGCGCGTATTGCGCGATTCCGAACATTCGCGGACGTTACGTCAGCAAGCCGCTTGAATCGATCGTCGACGAATCGAACCGATTGGCGGATCAAGGCGTCCGCGAGTTGGTTTTGATCGCGCAAGAGACGACCTTCTGGGGCGCCGATTTATACGGCAAGCCCGACCTCAAGCGACTCTTGGCGACGCTCAAAGAAAAGAATCGATTCGACTGGATTCGCGTCCTCTATACGTACCCGCTCTTCTGGGACGCCGATTTGACGGCGCTCTTCAAATTGGAGGAGCCCGGAACGACTTCGATCTTGCCTTACGTCGACGTCCCCTTGCAACATTGCAATTCGGAACTGTTGCGCAAAATGAATCGACGCGTCGACAAGGCGCAAACGGAAGAACTGCTGGCGAGATTTCGCGAAGAGATTCCGAACGTCGTCTTGCGAACGTCCTTGATCGTCGGCTTTCCTGGGGAAACGGAAAGAAACTACCAAGAACTGCTTGATTTCGTCGCGAAATGGAAGTTCGAACGCGCGGGCGTGTTTAAATTCTCCGCCGAGCCGGGAACGCCCGCCGCGCAAATGGAGAATCAAGTCCCGCAAGACGTAATCGATCGTCGTTACGAACGACTTTACGCGAGACAGGAACATATCTCGAGAAATTTCGCGACTAATCAAAGAGGCAAGACGCTAGACGTAATCTTGGATTCGCGCGCCGTAGCCGAAAGCGGAGCGACGATGCGCAACGTCTGTATTGGAAGAACCTACGCCGACGCCCCGGACGTCGATCCCGTCGTCTACGTCACCGGACGAGATTTGGAATTAGGCAAGCCGACCAAATGCGAAATCGTCGAAGCGCAAGGGCTAGATTTAATCGCCGTGCCCGTCGATCCTGAAAAAATCTTTGTTTCAAAAGAAGAACGACGCGAGGCTTACGAACGCGAAGAAGCGCAAGCGGCGCGTACTCAAGGGGCGAGTCAACCGAAAAAGAAGGCGCGGACTAATCAAAAGTCGAGTTCGAGAAACGGACGACGTGGCGGACGGAAATAAGCGATTAACTCTCTGTTGAACTATGCGCGGTTCGTTTTCTAACGCAACGGATCGCGCTTTTTTCTTTTTGCTATAACGCTAACGCGCTTCTTTTGAATTTTTTTTACTTGTCTTAAACTTTGATTCTCTTGTCTGAACTTTTGAATAACGTTTTTTGAATGCTAAAATCTCTATAAACCAAAAAATCGACGCTGTTTTTTTTTTTTTGTTCATATACGCTCGTTTATCGAGTTTCATTGGTTTGTACGCTGTTATAATGAGTTGGGGACGCTGTTTGTCGTCCAGTTCGTTATGGCGTCATTGGGTTTTAGAATCGGTAAGGCTCGAACTTTATAAGCGTTCAGATCGCTGTACAAGTTAGGGGAATATAAATGAGTATCAAAACGGTTGATTTATTTAACGGGGGCGATTATACAGGTAAAACACCCGTTTCTCTTTCGTTTTACGGGACTGAATTCGCGTTTGAAAAATGGGCGGATCTTTGTGCTAAATTCTTTGAAAAGACGCAGGAAATTCGTTCGGAAAAACTCGAAGATTTAGCGCGTGGAGGTTCGCGATATCTTCGTGTAAAAAATGAAAGAAAAGAAAAGCGTCCCTACAGGCGTTTGAATCGTTCTAATCTTTTTCTTGACGTCGGTTTCTGTACAAACGACCATATTAAGCACATAAGAGATTTGATCAAATATTGTGATTTAGACGTTTCTAATATTTCTATTAGGTATATGAGTACTGGCGATGGAAACGAGTCAGAGCGAATGCCAAGATTCCGTTATTCCAATAACGCAACTTTGTTTAACTCAAAAATTGACGATACGTTCACGTTGATCTTAATTGAACTGCCCGGAGTTGTTCCGCAAAAGATTAAAGACGTCTTAATTGTCGATTATCCGAACGGATTTGACTTTAACGGCACGACAGTCAGACTTCTTCAGACTAAGACCGACTGTAGTTTTACAGAGGAAGAACTGCGACGACTCAAGGCGAAAATGTACAAACGAGGCGACGGACTCTATTTTCTTCACGATTCTATTGTGGATCGAGAAGTCTGTTTGCAAATTTGCGAATATGCCAACGTTGTTTTGGATAAATTTCATTGTTTTGAATTAGACGCTTTGTACGGACGTTTCGGAAGGAATTTTAATTCCGTTTGTATTCGCGATTTAAAAGACTTCGAAGAATGGTTCTTTACGAGATTTTCAGGAAACGTTAAGGCTACGAATTACGGCGACGGTCGGTTTATCCGCTTGAAGTCCATTAGACAAGAGGTCGTGATCGAGGAACTTGCGCAAAAAATCAGTTACGAACTGAAAAAAAACGGGGGAACGCTAGAAGAAGAAAAGGCGCTTACAATTTTCGACGCGTTTTCAAGTAAGTTCCTTCACGAATTGATAAGACAAGAAACCGACGACGTAATCGTTTGTCAAATCAACGGTCGAACTTGTTTTCAAACGTTTGACGCAATGGGCATACCCGAGGATTTTACGACGGAATTATCGAAAACGCTCAGTAAAATCGACGAATTTGAACTTGAGCCGACTCTTGAAATTATCAACGCTCTATTGAGTCTCGTGTTCGGATATAATTTTAGAAAGAATTTTAACATTCCAAACGACAAGACTTACCGTCGTCTGATTGAAACCTATTATCAATGCGTCGCAAGATCGTGGAAAAGCGGATTCTTCAGAGAGAGCGACGAATAATGTACGCATACGTCTGGGATCCCGAAACGCACGGTTATTTGCTCAAGACCGAGGCGGGCAAATACGTCGCCAACGAAATACGACCCGTCTTTGCCGAAGAATTGAAGTTGACGGGTATGAGCGATCGCTTTGATTATGATCCTAAAGAAAAATATCCGCTTCTTTGGGCGCAAAAGAACTATTATTTCTTTAACGGCGAAAAAGTCGCGCAGTTAAACGGCACGAGATACGGTACCCCTTTAAACGTCGAGTATTTTTTTGACGGAAAAAAGAAGTTGCAGGCTCTCGAAGTCGATGCGTTCGTTGAGAAAAACGCGGGAATTATGGAACTTGTCGTCGTCGACGCCAAGCGCCGCGCGAAGGAATTGTTCGACCAAGGCGCGAATAAATCCGACGTTTCTTACGTCGCTTTTTCAGGAGGAAAAGATTCCGTCGTTACGCTCGATATTTGCCATCGCGTGTTGCCCCTCTCCGCGCCCGTGATTTATAGCGACACGGGTATGGATTTGCCCGCCTCGCTCGACGTTTGGAAAGACGTTCAACTTAAGTATCCCGAACGAGAGTTTATCAAAATCCAAGCGAAGACGAGCGCGTTAGAAAATTGGGAACGGTTTGGACCGCCGTCCCAGTATATACGCTGGTGTTGTTCCGTACTCAAAAGCTCGCCCGTGATCGCTTTTTTAAGAGAAAAACTCAACAAGCCCGACGTTCGTACAAACGCGTTTGTCGGCGTTCGTAGCGACGAAAGCGCCGCGCGTTCCGAATATGAAGACTTTCGTATCGGCGTTAAAAACGCGTCGCAAATCAACAGCTCGCCGATTTTGGACTGGAGCGCCCATGAACTTTGGCTTTATATATTTGCCGAAGATTTGATTATCAATCCCGTATACCGTTTCGGACTACCGCGCGTCGGTTGTTTGATTTGTCCCGAGTCCTCAAATAAACATTTGTGGTACGTTTCTCAAATCTATCCAGAACTGACGAAGCCTTATGTCGACGTCGTTTTAAGAACGAGCAAGCAGACGTTAACAACCGAAAAAGAAAAAGCGGATTTTTTCGTCGATTCGATATGGCGGCAAAGAAAAGGCGGAGTTCTTTCAGTCGATATGATAAGCGCGCCTATTGAAAAAACAGAAGGATTAAAAGTTTCTTTTAAAAGCCCCCACTTCAGGGAAAAATTGTTTTTCGAATGGATTAAAACCTTGGGAACCGTCCTTAAAGACGATTCGAACAATAATTGGCGCTTGAAACAGGCGGATTCTTGGGCGGCGTCTTTCTCTTATGAAAAGTACGGCAAATACTTTGGGGGAAAAGTCGAATTTCTGTTTGATAATCAAGACGAACTTATCGCCTTGACTCCTAAAATACGTTCTTGCCTACGTAAGGCAAGCGCGTGCATAGGTTGCGGGAGTTGCGAAGCCGAGTGTGTCTACGGCGCTATTTCAACAGTAGCGCGCGAGGGCGTCGTTATCGATTCTTCTAAGTGCGTTCATTGTCAAAAGTGCTACGATATTCCTTATGCGTGTTGGAGATATAGATCAATGAGGGAACAGGAAAAAGCGATTTCGTCAAGCGGTAAAATTAACGCCTATCAGAAGTTTGGATTGCGCGAAAATGAAAACTACGCTTGGATTTCCAGCCTTGTAAAATTAGGAGAAAGTTTTTTTCCTTGGACTAGCGAACATCCCATTGGAAAGAATATGGTTCCGTCGGCGAGAACCTGGTTCATACAGTGCGAACTTATCGACCCTAACGATAAAACGCCGAAAAAGTTATTGGAGATTTTTCGCCGATACGGCGGAACTAGCGTTCTTGGTTGGGAATTTATTTGGGTAGCGTTGGCGAACAATTCTCCGTTAATCAAGTGGTTTGTCGTCGACGTTCCCAACACGATTCCTTTTACAATGGAACAACTTGAATCTCGTCTAAAAAATTATGATTTAAGTTTGTCCGACGTCGACGTCGAGGGCGGCTTGGCGGCGTTTAAAGATATGTTTACGAAAAGCCCTGTCGGTTTACGGGCAGAGACGCTGGAAATGGCAAGAAAAAAATTAAACGTCGTTGAAGACGCTTCCGTTGCTTTTGTTGAGGTAAAAGGAAAAACGTCCCTGAAAATTAAGCAAATTGAGCGTCGTTCAAAGAAGGTTAATCCACTGACGCTTCTTTACGGTCTTTATTTTATTGCGCGTCTTTCCCAACGTAGTTCCTTTACGGTTCGCGAGATGTTGCGCGCCGACAAGGAATCGACGTTTGTTTCTCCCCTTGTCGCTTTTGGGATACCGTCGGACGTCTTCAAACGTCAATGCGAAGGTCTGCGCACAAAATATCCCGACTATATTTCGACGACGTTTACGCACGGGAACGACGAAGTTCAAGTTTTTCCCGACAAATATGGAACCGACGACGTTATCGACCTTGCCTTATCGGAGAATTAAAAATGATCCATCGACGTTATTCGGATTATATCGAAGTCAAAGACGATTATCGCCCCAATATGACGCGCGAGTTGATCGACGAAACGCCCGAGACTTGGCTTAATTTTTTTCCACACAAAAAATTCGTCGAGTTTCTTCAGACGTTGCTTTCTAACTTGGACTCTGGTGAAAAGTCGACGTGGCTGACGGGCAATTACGGGACGGGCAAGAGCAACGCGGCGCTCGTCGTCCAGAAGTTGTTTATGGACGACGAAAATCGCGTTCGAGATTGGTTTAAAGACTATTCGAAATATTTTTCCGACGCGTCGACGTTGCAAAAGAATCTCTTTGCGCGCCGAGGCAAAACGCTCGTCGTCTACGATTATAACGCCTCCGGACTTGGCGCCGATCAAGAGTTTCTCGTTCGTCTTGAAAAGGGCGTCGCTTCCGCGTTGCGCGTTTATGGTTTGAAGGTTCCGGCAGGCGGAAATTTAGACGTCGTAATCGAGCGTTTGCGTCGCGAAGGTTCAAATTTTATTCAAACGCGCGATTCAATGACGGAGGAACTTACCGAGTCTTTTTGCGCGTATAAGAACGTTGAGGAGATTATCAAGACGTTGCGCGACGAGGCGTCCAAAGAGGACTCGTCCAGCGTAACCTTCGCCGAAGTTCAACAAGTTTTTCGTAAAGACGGCATTTTTTTAGACGTCGGCGTTCCAGCGTTTCGAGATTGGATTAAGCAGATATTAAAACTAAATAAGTTAGAAAACGTCGTTTATGTTTTCGACGAGTTTTCCGAGTTTATCGAGGCGCACAAAACTCAGCTCAAAACGTTTGAGGAGGTTGCGGAATCGCCAAACGTCAACCGTTTCTTCTTGGTTCCCGTTACGCATTTGAGCCTTAATGCCTTTTGGTCCGACAATTCCTCGGGCGCCAAACGCGCTAAAGACCGCTTTACTCTTCGCCGCCTCGATATGCCGACCGACGTCGCGTTTCGACTTGCGGCGCACGCCTTCAAAGAAAAAAAGGAAACCGAGCTGGAATGGAAAGAGGAACGAGAAAGGTTGTTCAGTTCGATCATCGGCGTGGTCGACCAATGCAAAGAGGAGGGCGTCGGTCGAGAATTGTTTTTTGATCTTCTTCCGATTCACCCTGTGTCGGCGTTTTTCTTGAAATTTCTTTCAGAATCGGCGCGTTCCAATCAACGCAGTCTTTTCGAATATCTCAAGGGAAACGCCGAAGGACGCGAATTTCAAGATTTTATCGCGACGGGCGGACCGTTGGTTGCGTCGCGGCAATTTCTAACGGTCGACTACCTCTGGAAATATTTTGTCGAGCGCGACGGAGAAATTGGACTCACTCAAGAAATCGCGTCGATCAGTCTGGAATTTGATCGTATACGTAATAACGGAGATTTTATTAATAAAACTGACGACGACGTTGAACTTCGCGTTTTAAAGGCGGTATTTCTTTTTATCTTGCTTGGTCGACTCAATCCAGAAGGACATAAATTATTACAACCGACCGTTCCAAACGTTTGTCTCGCGTTTCAAGGGGACGGATCGATCGTAAACGTGGAAAAGATTGTGAACGATCTTGCCGACGAGCGCCATTGTTTCACCATTATGTCGGCTACCAAACAGATCGAACTCTTTACCTCGTCCGTAGGGCGCGACGAACTTGACTCCAAAAGTAGCGAGTATGAAAAGGATTTTCATAATTTGTTAAACGAAACGGTGGAAAGAGAACTTGATACGTTCGCCAATTCTTACAAACCTGGATATGCCAAACGTTTCGTTTTCCGCGCCTCCGATTATAAACACTCGACTTTGTCCAATATGATTCAAACGACGCGCGACAAATTTGGTTCGGGATTCGAATCCGACGGATCGATTTCCCTTTGGTGCGTCTTCGCCAAGAATCACGAAGAGGAATTGGAGATTCCTCCCAAGATCGAAGCGTTTTTAAATCAAACCCAAGCCGAACATCGAATGTTGTTCCTTACGTTTAAGGAGCGTTCGTTCTGCGAAGACGACGCCCAACTTTGGAAAAAATATTGTCGGCAACGCGCCCAGTTTGTCCTTTCGAATGAAGGAAGCGTGAAAAACGTCGCTAAAAAAGAGTATGAAAAGATAGAAAAGAACTGGCTGGATAAAATCAAAAATCCGTCGACTATTGTAACGGTTTATCGTTACGAAGGGGAAAAGGTCGTTGCGCAAGAACTTAAATGGAACGCGTTGTATGAATTCCTTGAAAATTACGTCCGTCAAACGCTTCCGAATTGCGTTGATCGTCTTGCCGGTAAACAAAACTCCGCTTTTGGCGACACGGGTTATAAAGGTTGGGCGAAAGCGGGAATTATTTTTGAAGGAACGGGACCTCAGACGCAACTTGTCAATAATTTCAAATCGCAAGGGATCGACGCGGAAGGTTCGACTCTTGCGTCCGATCATCCTTTGGCGAAACTCAAGGCGTTCTTTGAAGGAAAATTTAAGAATTCAGTAGATCGTGGCGGAGAATTTTCTTTGCGCAAAACGTATATTGAACTTCGTCGCGCTCCTTACGGTTTCAAACCCTGCGCCGTAACCGCTTTTTGTCTTGGTTACGCGCTCAAGTGGGCGTTGACCAAAGGCTATCGGTGGACGAACGGACAAAACGGCGGAGAATTAGACGTCGAGACGTTGGCGGAAATGATCGAGACGGTCGTAAAAAAAGACAGCGCTGAAAAATTTACAAACGAAAAAACGATCTGCCGTCTTTCAAAAGAGGACAAGGCGTTCCTTAAGAACGCGCCGAGAATTTTCGGCGTCGCCGAAGAATGTCAGAAGGTTGAAGACGCGACGCGCCTAATTCAAAGTCGCGTTTCGCTTGTTTCGGAACACGTTCCTTTGTGGATACTTGCCAAACACGCAAGTAAAGACGAAAAACACGGGGCGCAAATTCAAGAGATTTTTGAAACCGTCTGCAAATTGTGTCAGATCAGTTCGAAAAAGAAGAACGCGGTGGAAGAACGTTCCGAATGCGTTAAAAAAATCGGCGAACTTCTCTTGAACCAACCCGAACTTGTCAAGGCGGCTTCAGACTATGTTAAAAGCGAAAAATTCGTCTTGGCGTTTAAGGAATACGTCGACGCGATCGAACTAAAGTTGCCCGATCTTGCTTTGAAAGTTTTCGACGTTTCGGGGCAGTATAGCGACTCGGTTCTCAAAAAGATATCCGAAGAAGGGGGCGTTTTGTGGAACGAGCGAGACGTTAGCGTGGAAATCCAAGCGACGCTTGACGAATACCGCGTTATTGACGCCGCGAAGTCGCTTTTGGGATTTCAATCTTTTTCGCCTTATTCGGCGGTTGTCGAACAGTTGAAAAATCGCGTCAAACTCGTCAAAGCGCCGATCTCTATGATCCTTGCGACGTATCCTAATTTAGACGCTTTCCTTACTTGCCTATTTCCTGTCGACGAAGAACATCGACGACCCGCCGACGTTTTAGCGTCGGCTTTGGAAGGGTATTCAGACGACGTTCGAAAGCTTTTTGCCAACGCCGGGAAATCGGCGACGTTGACGATCTTACGTTCGCGCTTTGGCGACGACGCCCTTTCGGACGACGAATTAATGGAGTTGGCAAGCGACGTTTCCGTTTCGCTACGCGCGTCTGAAAACGATTTTATCAACGAATTGCATAAAAAACGAGAAGAACGTGAGAAAAAATCGGTCGTCGGCAATTTGAAAAACGAATGGTTCCGTATTTCAGGAACCAAAAGCCCCGTCGAGTGGGCGAAGAAGTTCCGAATTCCCCCTCGATACGCTTTTTCAGACGTTTCCTCGGGCGACGAATGTACTCGCGCGGTCGTCAGTCCAGAAAAGTACTCCTCGGACGCGCTTGAATCGATCCTTGAAAAGTTCCGCGATACGGAAAAAATCGACGTCGACTCCAGCCAACGGAATTTCTTGGAAAAGGTCGTGCCTTCTTCCTACGCCGGTTTAGGCGTAACGTTTGGGGCTCTTGCAAATTTCCTATGCCGAAAATACGGGGACAATCCTTGCTTATGGTCGGCGTTGCCCAACATTGACGAGTTTATTAGGGAACAATACTTGACGGAATTTGCGCCCAAAATCGCGCAAAAGATCGCGGACGCCGATCCCGAGGAACTCAAAGAGCAAGTTTTGGCGTTGGTGAAAGAGAATCAGAACGTGGGAATGTATTTCTGGCAGGATAAATAATGCTTTGCAATGTTAACGACTTTTTTCTGCGCGACGTTGGGAAGGGCGTCAAAATTTTAGGCTGTCCCAACGTCGAGGTCGCGTTGAAGCTAAAAGCGTTGTACGTCGAAAGGGGCGCGCAAGTTTTGTCTTTGTATACGCTTTTCGACGACGAGCTTCGCGTTCTTCCGTCGCCTTGCCAAACGATGCGCCTTTTGGATAAAAAAGTCGCGAATGCGCAAGGACAAACGATTTTTGTCGTTGGCGTCGACGCCTATTTGACGCTTTTGAACGATTCGGATAAAAAAGCGTTTTTGAAGGAATTGCAAGATCGACTTGACGCGCGTAGACAGCCGAATCTTATTTTGCCGATCTACGTAACCTTCCTTTTGAATTCGCCGTTGACAAACCATCCGAAATATCAAGAGGCAAAATCGGTCGTTTTGTTCGAAGGCGAAGTCGACGTTCAAAGAGCGGCGTCGATAACGGTCGTACGTGAAGAGTGGATTCCTAAAGACGGGTCGAAAGTCGCGTCGGATTACAAGGTTTTATTGCAAAAATTAGGCGAGTTTCAGCCGAAAGGCTCTTTCTTTTTAGCGGTCGCCAACCCGAAAAAACACGCGAACACGCCCTTTAAATACCAGCTTGATCCGTATGAATTTGCGAGTCAAACGTTTAATTTTAAAGCGTCCTTTGCCGCGCGGACGCTTGAGGAATTGCTGCGTCAAGGCGCCAAGTTGAAAACGACGCCCGAAACGACGCTAATGCGACTTTTCGGCGTCGAAGATTTTACCGACGCGACCTTTGTGTTGAAAAGACTGCTTGAATCCTTTAATTCTCCCCTTTGGGACGGTTTTCTTTGGTTATGTCGCCGGAAGGCGTCCCAAGCCTCCTATTTGTATTTGGTTTTGTCGTCGGACGTCAACGCATCCAATCTTTTGCGTCGTTACGTCGTCGATGGCGTTCTTCAAGCGTTGCAAACGTCGTCTTCAGACGACTTAGCGCGTTTTGCCGAGGAGCGTAAGTCGACGCTTAATTTGCTTATGGACGCCAATCCTTCGATCAAGGTTTTTATCAAAGAATCGATCGACTCCGTTAGCGACGACGAAAAAGCCGTTCTTTTCTTGAATTGTCAAACCGACGCGGAACAAATCGAGATTGTGAGACGCGTCGCGCGGCTTGATTATTCGGGCGAATTGCCTGAAGTCTATCGCGAGCGTTTCGCAACGCTGGGCGATTACTTGACGCCAGGCGACTGTTATCGCCATCCGTTTCTAAAAGAATATTTCGACAAGTACCGACGTCTCAAATTAAAAGACGAAGTTACGCCCGAATTCGTTCAATACGCCGCGTCGGCGCGTTCTGAAGCGCGACTTGAAAATTTGAAAAAGCGGGACGCGACGCTCGGCGCGAATTTTACCGATGCGCGGACGGGCGTTCTCG
>JAZRWW010000205.1:0-11109 GCA_045599865.1 Thermoguttaceae bacterium | reverse complement strand
GCGCGCGCAATCGCCGCGTCGTCAGCAAACGAAGGCGAATTGTTCCGCGACCCCCAATCCGACGTCTAATCAAACCGCTGGCGCCGCAGATTCCGCGACGAATCCGGCGCCCGCCAAAAACGCGCCCGCCGGAAACGCGTCGGAAGAAGGCGCGCCCGCTCCGAACGCGTTCGGCGTTCCGTCGACCTCAAACGGCGCCGGAGAACGTCGCGTGCCTCGTATGGGCGGTTTCGCGCTCATTGGCGTTCAAATGAGAACCTATCAAGAAGTCAAGGGCGAGGGTGAAAAAGTCGCGATCGACGCCTTCTTGACGGCTTTTATGAAAGCGGCAAAAGCGGCGGATACAAATTCCGACGGGAAATTGTCGCAGGAAGAACTTCAAGCGTTGCAAGGTTCGTTCGCGCCTAACGGCGGCGGATTCAACGGCGGCGGATTCAACGAGCGTCGCGCAACTCGAGGCGAAAACGGCGAGGGCGCGCCCGCAAACGGTCGGCGCCAACGTCCGAATTCGACGCAATCTTACGATAATTCGACTTTTAACGCGGTCGTTCGCGCGCAACAAGGCGAGGACGGCGCGCCTCGGAGAGGCGCCCAAGGTTTTCCCGGTCAATTCGGACAAGGCGCTCCTCGTAGCGTTCCGGGTATGACGAAGGCGATAAACGAAGCGACGAACGAAGAGGACGGCTCGATCGATTTGGCGAAGTTGGAGACCGCGCTTAAAAACGCCTTGACGGAAGCGGATTCTGATAAAGACGGTTCGCTAGACAATTCCGAGTGGGGCGCGTACTCGGGCTTCGGCGGCGGTTTTGGCGGCGGCATGCCCGGCGGATTCGATCCAAGAGCGGGCGCGCGTATGCGCGCGATGGTCGTCGGAATGTTGCAACGTCAAGTTCAAGAAAAAGCGTCGACTGAAGACGGCAAAATCGACGTCGCGAAATTTCGTTCCGAGTACGTTAGTTTGCTGAAAGAAGCCGATTCCGACGGCGACGGCAAGTTGAACGAAGAAGAGTTGCAAGCGTTGCAAGACAAGACGACGGAGGCGATGAGGCAGAGTTTCGGCGGGGCTCAGCCCGGCGGTTTTGGCGGCGGTTTTGGCGGACCTCAACCGGGCGGCTTCGGCGGGGCTCGACAAGGCGGCTTCGGCGGCAATCCTTTCGACGCGTTTAAAAACGAAGACGGCAAAGTCGATTTGTCCAAGATTCCCGAGTCGCCCTTCACGCAAGGTCTGAAAAACGCCGACAAAGACGCCGACGGCTTCCTTGACGAAGACGAAATAAACGCGCTTCAAGAGCAAATGCGTTCTATGATGAGACAAGGCGGTCGAAACGGAGGATTCGACGGTTCGAACGAAGGACGTCCAAGTCGACGAGGTAGAAACGATTCCGACGCCGGTTCCGACGGGTTTGGACTTCTCAATAATCCAGACGCGATTATTCGCGCCCAAGAGGGCGAAACGCGCGGTAGAGGTTTTGGCGGCGATTTTGGCAACGGCGGCGCGGAAGGAAGACAAGGACGTCAGCGCGGCGGCATGCCGGGAGGGGCGCCGGGAATGCGCGGCGGTATGCCCGGAGGAATGGGGATGGGCTTCGGAATGGGCATGGGATTTCGCGGAAATTCCGGCGCCGTTCAAAAGGCGATTTCCAAAGCGACTCAAGACGACGGAACGTTCGTAATCGCGACGTTTGAAGAAGAATTGACGAAAGCGCTTAACAACGCCGACAACGAAGACGACGGAATGCTTGATCAGATCGAACAAGAAGACGCGTTCGGCATGGGTATCGGTCGACGAGGCGGCGCGCCCGGCGCGAATCGAGGCGACGACCGACGCGGCGCTCGAGCCGGTCGCGACGGAGCCGAAGAGCGACCGAACGGAAACGATCAAGAACGTCGTTCGAACGATCGTCAGGCGCAACAACGTTCGAACGACCGTCAAATGAACGATCGTTTTCAAGCGATGCGGGTTCCGACTCCGAACGATTCTTTCGTCGGCGTCGTCGCGAATCCCGATTTTAAATTTAGCAAAGCGCGCAAAGAAGGCGGGTCGGCGGAAAAATCGCCGATCGAAGCCGATTACGCGATCGGAAAATACGAAGTGCGCAATCGCGAATACAAAGAATTCGTCGACGCCACGAAACGCGAGACGTTCCCGAAATATTGGGTCGACGGAACATACGCCAAGGGAACGAAGAACTGTCCCGTCGTTGGAATTACGTTGAAAGACGCGCAAGATTATTGCGATTGGCTGACGTCGCAAAACGAAGAGGGCTGGACGTTCCGACTTCCGACGGAAGCGGAATTTGAAAACGCCGCCGCCGGTTCCAAGAAACAACGCTTTCCTTGGGGAACCGCTTCGGAAATTACCTACTTGAAAGGCGTTTTGACGACGAACTGCCTCTATAACGGCGTCGTCCTTGCCGATTTAATCGAACAAGACGCGAGCGTTACGGTCGGAGGTAAGAAGCAAAAAGTCGCCGACTTCGCAAAATTGTCGAACAAGGGCGTCGTCGGAGACGAAGGCTGGCGCGATACCGCGAAAAAAGCCGGGTTCACTTATTCCGATCTCTTCGCGGCGAAAGTCAAGCAGGGCGGATTCGTCGCGCCGGTCAATAAGTATCGCGAAAACGAGAGTCCTTACGGTTGCGTCGGCATGGCTGGAAACGCCGCCGAATGGACGACGAGCGTCGTCGACGGCAAAAACGTCGCGCGAGGAGGCTCGTGGTACTCGACGATCGACGAATGCGCCGCAACTGCCCGCGGAGAGCTTAAAGACCCCGCAAAAGGCGATCCGACCGTCGGGTTCCGCGTCGTCGCCGAAAGGAATTGAGCGATTTCACGTTCGTCGTAACATATACGCGATTTGAATGCAACGCCCTTGATTTGACGAAACCGTCGAGTCGGGGGCGTTGTTTTATTGTCGACTTGATTTTTGGCGAAGGAACTTGCGGGGCTCTTGCATAGTTTTTTTGAGACGGTATAATCAACGACGCGCGGCTTGTTTTTGTCAAGAATCAGGAACGTTGCGTGCGTCGGGTCATATTTTTGATTTTTTCTGTTTGCCGTGAAGTTCGTTTAGAGAGAGAAAGGGCTAAAATGAAAGAGTATGTTTCCGAACCGTTGAGTCAGTCTAAGAATTCGTTGGAGAGCGGAGAAAGAAATCTTGAAGTCGGTGAAAACGAAGTCAAAGAGGTTAAAGAAGGAGGGATTGGGTTGGCGCTGTTCTATTTGTTTGCGTTTGTAGCGTTGATATTCGCGATGGGTTTTCTTTCGGTTGTCCATCAATGTTTTGGCACGCCTGAATACGCAATGGCTCCTCTTCGTAATCCCGCATACATTGAAGCGCATTTACACGAAATGATTATTGGCGGCGACCTTCCCGAAATGGAACCAGCGCAGTAACTGTTTCGAAACGAAACTATGTTAAGCGAGCGTCTCGCGAGTGTTCCGAGATGAATTTTATGCGTCGTTCCGTTTAAATTATCTATTTGGCTTTTGAACGAATTTATTCGAGTCAATAAAAAAACGTCGACGGTTTTCCGTCGGCGTTTCCTTTATTGTCGACTTGATTTTTGACGAAGGGACTCGCGGGGGACTTGCATAGTTTTTTTTGAGACGGTATAATCGTCGACGTATGCGGCGCGTTTTTGTCAAAAGTCAAGAGCTTTATGCGCGTCGGATCGTACTTTTTGCGATTTTTCCTGTTCGCCGTGAAGTTTTTTAGAAAGAGGAAGATTTCAATGAAAGAGAATATTCTTGTTTCCGAACCGTCGAGTCCGACTAAAAATCCGTCGGAGAACGTAGAAAACAATCTGGTTGGCGCCGAGGTTGACGCCCAAGAGGTCGGCGACGGAGGACTGTTTCTGTTCTATATGTTTGCCGTTGTTGCGTTTCTTTTTGCGTTGACGCTTCGTTCGGGCATCTATGAATATTTTTACCATATGAAATGGCATTACGATCATTTGCAGGAGATTGCGCTTCTTTTGTGAACGCATTTGAAAAAACGACGATTCCAAAGAAAAGTCAAAATAAGAATTGTCTCCTACGCAACGATCCTGTTTCAACCTTTGTTTGAAATCAACACGCCGTCTTACGACGCGAGTTTTCCGCAAAGCGCCAATAAAAGAACGCCGACGGTTTTCCGTCGGCGTTCCTTTACTTTAGTTGATCGTCGTAAGTCGGCGTTATTTATTTTCTTCTTGCGTCTGTTTGCGTCTGTTCCGTCGCCGGAGCGTCTTGTTGTTCGGGCGATTCCGTCTCGACGATTATCTCGGGCGCGGCTTGATTCTCTTCGGGTTGCGTGATTTCCGCTTCGGGCGCCGGAACGATCAAGCCTGGTCGAACGACGCGGAAATCCTTGTTTTGCAAAGGCGAACCCCAAATATTGAAGTTTTGCGGACGTTCCTTGATCTCGATTTCCGCTTTTTCCAACTTGCCTTTACGATAATATTCGACGTTGATTTTTTTCTCGCCCGCCTCGTTGACGGCGGCGGAAACTTCCTCGGGATTTGCGACGATTTTGTCGCCGATTTTAAATAGGACGTCGTATTGCTTCAGACCCGCTTTTGCGGCGGGCGATTCCGGGAAGACGTTCATAACCCAGACGCCCTGATTCTCTTCGATCGGGAGTTGGTTGACTACAAACGGCGGAATAGGTTGAAGCGTCAATCCGATCCAGTATTTGTTAGGCGCTTGCGACGGAGCGACGTTTGGCGCGGCGCCGTTCGGAACGGCGACGTTTCCTCCAAAAGGAACGCCGTTCGGAACGTTCGCAAACTGACGACGCAACGCTTCAAATTGTCGGCGCATTCGCTCTTGTTGCGCTTTCATTTGCTCTTCCATTTGACGAATCGCTTCGAAAGGAGAGGAAGAAAAGGCAGGGAAGTCCTCGTCGTCCATATCGAAGAAGGGGGCGCCTTGCCAAACGCCGCCGTCGGGCAGTTGGATCGTCGTTCCAAACGCGTCGGCGTCTTGCGGATTGTCAAGCGTCTTTTCTTCGTCTTGAATCAGCTTGCCGTTTTGCCAGACTTTGCGCTTCTGAATAATTTTGCCGTCAGGTCCCGTTTTCGATTCGACGGAAATGGAGACTGAATTCGAATTTCCGTTTTGAAGGTTTAGACCGTTTAGAAGACCATTCGAAGCGTCCGACGTCGAGGCGGAATCGTCTCCGGCGACGACTTGCGAATTTGCCGATTCTTTTAGCTGTTTCGTTTGCGCGAAGACAAGACCTCCGCCGACGACGCAAATTCCTAACAGACCGACGGTTGCGAGCGCCGTTTGTTTCTTAACGAATCCTTTGTTAAACATTTGATTATCCTTTCATTTTTTCGGCGTATGACGCAATTTGTGAAACGATCGTTTACGTCGACGCCGAATCGACGTTAATATACTTGTAGTTTGGAGTCATAATCGACGTTATAGGCGTCGATCGGTATGATGAGAACGCGCCCGTCGCCTAGTTGGAAGCGACGCTCGTATCGACGCGACGTAACGGTTCCGCCCGAGCGACGCAACTCTTCGGCGACGTTCGGCGGAACGTCTAAATTTGACGTTAAAAAACCGACGCGATCAAAACTGTCGCATTCCGTGCAAGGAATCGCGACGTTTGTTAGTCCCTGCTCGGGACAGTTCAATTTGACTTCGACCGCGTTCTTAATTTTTGAACGATCCAACCCTGCGACGTCAACCAACGCTAACGGCGAACCTTTTAACGGCGCGTCCGCTATCGAAACGTTCTCGCGAATCGACGCCGACGCTTCGGGCTCCGTTAAGTCGACGACCGCGCTTGAGGACGCGCTTAACGGCTTTTCCTTGGGCGATTCGTTTTGAACGAGTCGCACGCCGGAATCATAGGGCGGAGAAATTCGCGCGTTCTCGAATCGACCGAAGAAGAACGCCGCGACGAGGAACCCGGCGGCTGTTGCGGAGAACGTCTTGACGAAGCCGCGTAAATTACGTTTTTTCGCGACGTTTGACGTTGACGTCGGCGCGACGCGCGGCGTCAAGCGGTCGTCGAAACGACGCAACGCGGCGCGGAACGTTTGCGCCTCTAGGAAGCGCAAAGCGCAAGTTCTCCAGCCGTCGACGCTTTGTTCAAGGCGCAAAAACAAAGCGTCTCGTTCCTCTTCGTTTAATTCGTCGTCGACTAATCTTTCGATCAAAATTTCTTCTTCGGGCGTAAGAACGTCCAGTGAACGCGCAAAAGACGATCGCTCATTAAGTTCTGTCATACGTTTGTCCGCTAAACGAAAAAGCAAGTTTGTGAATTTATTTTTGAGTTCCGACGACGTAAGGGGCAAGCCCTTCTTTGAGACGCGCTCGCGCGCGGTGAAGTCGCGCCTGAACGGCGGAAACGGTCGTTTGAAGTTCTTCCGCAATTTCTTGGTAGTTTTTATCGTCTCGATACTTCAACAGAAGAATTTTTTGATCTTCCGGCTGAAGTCGACGAAGGGATCGATCGACTAATTCGCGTCGTTCTTTTCGCAAGAGCCAATCGAGCGGCTCGATTCGATCCGAAGAATCGGTCGTAGGATCGATTTGTTCTTCGTACCCTTTGATCAACTTTCTTCGACGCCCTAATTTGCGCCGATACATCGCCGACTGAAAAATCGTCAAGCGATACAGCCAAGCGCCAAGTTTGGCGGTGTCGCGCAACGGCGCTTGTTGACGCGAAGCCGCCAGCGCGACGTCTTGAAAGACTTCCTCGACGCCCTCGCTTTCGCCGACTTGCCGGGCGATGACCGATTTCATCCAACCTTCGTTCTTTTTCAGCGCCTCGCTCCAATCGACGTTCGAACCGTTTGACGGTTTGTCGGTCGTTTCGGGGATCGGGGGGGAATTGTTAGTCATTTTCGCAACTTCGGGTTGAACTTGATCGTCCTTTGACCATATAGTTGCCGCTCAGAAATTCTTGTTGCGCGGAAGAAAGATTTTTTCAAGATTTTTTCAGAGAATAGATCAGACGGCAGATTCGCCGCTTTTTAAAAACGTCTCGCAAGAACGAAAAAAGACGCCGCAGAATAAATACCGCGACGTCTCGGAACGCAACGCTTTTACGTTAGCAAACAAAGATCACTTGTAGGAAGCGACGTCTAAATACATCAATACGGCGCTGGCGACAAAGAAAATAAAGCTCAACAAAAGGACGAGCGTATAAACGTCTTTCGGCGCCTTGGGCTGGTATTTTTTAACCTTCTGCTTACGAGCGCGCGCGACGGGCTCCGCGCCAAAAGCGTCGTCCAAATTGGTCGTCTCTTCCGCGACGGCGCCTTTCTTACCCTTCTTGGCTTTCGGGGCTTTAGGAACCTTTGGCGCTTTTTCTTTTTTCGCCTTGGGCTCTTTAACCTTTTTCGCCTTAGGTTCCTTCACTTTTTCCGCCTTGGGCTCCTTCGTTAATTTCACTTTAGTAGCCTTTCCTTCTTAGGTTGACAGAATCAGTTGAACTTCTGAGAATAGACTTCGTCGCCGACTTGCATCGCGCCTTGGCGATATTCCGGCAAAACCTTGCAAACGGAACGATTCGGCTCAAGCGTGACGACTTCGATTTTGCCAAGGTACGAATCGCCTCGTTTGACGTCGAGCTTGTTGTTTTCGCTCAATCCGTCGTCGGATCCCAAGGAAATCATCAGGAGCCCGTCGTTTCCTTCCTTGACGGTTTCAATAGAACCTTTAACTCCGAACTTCGGCAAATCGGCGTAATCTTTCGGATCGGCGGAAAGTCCGTTCTGATTGAGAACGGCAAGCGCGTCGTCGCGAGACTTGACCAAATCTTCGTTTTTATCTTTCAAGTCGCCGTAGACTGCGGAAAGCTCGTGCAATTTTCCCATCGTGCGAGCGAGGTCTTGCAGGTAATTGGCGCGGAGTTGTTGCGCGGTCGCCAAGTCGTGGGAGGCGACGTCGATTTGTTGACGCAAATCGGCGATGTGACTATTGTTCGCGGAAATGACGTCGACTCGTTTGCTCAATTCGGCGTTCAATTTGGTATTGTCGTCTTTCAACGTTTGATTTTCGACGACAAGCGCGTCGGTCTTGGTTTGCAACGCGGCGATCGCTTGCGTATAGACGTCTTCTTCTTCCTTAATTTTCCTGTTAAGTTCATCCTTTTGCGCGTTCAAAGACTGTTGCTCTTTTTTTGCGTCGTCAAGTTGTTTCGTAAGTTGAGCCGATTTTTCCTTCCAGTTATGGTGCGACGCATACGACATAACGCTGATCGTCAGGCAAACGACGCTCATCAACGCGATAATACCTACAAAAATTTTACCTACCAAGTTCATGAGGCTACGTCTCCTTTAAACCGAAAGAACTTCCGTTCGATCGCCCTGACTATTCCTAACGTTATTCCTAACGCTATTTCTAACGCAATATTCTCAAACAACCCGCCGACGCCTTGCAACGCTCTTAAATCCAACGCTCTTAAATCAAGCGCTCTTAAATCAAGCGCGTCTAAGCGACGGCTAGGAATTGGAAACGGGAAAATACGACGTTTCCCCATTACCGCGCAATTTCTTCCCCATTACCGCGCAATTAAGGCTTGTACGTTTCGACCGTTGGTCGCGCTTCAGTATAACCCCTTTTTTTTCTCTAAGGAATTTTAAAAACGCCAAAAATCTGTATTTTTTTAAAAACGACAACCGAAAAAACGATTCTTCCGAATATAACGATATTCGAATCTTAAGATACTCGACGGCGCCGATTTGTAAAGGACTTTCGACGTCGCTTGTCAAATTTTTTTCATATCGCTTTGTAATTTGTTCCAATTTCTGGTATACTTTCTTGAGAACGTTTCGAATTTGCGCGAATTTGCTTCCTTTTTCCAGAGAAATTCGCGCTAATTTGAGATCGGTTTGAGTCAAGCAACGGTAAATTTTACGCAAAGGAATTTTGATGAGAACAACGCGAAAACCAACGGAGGCGCTCTTGCGTTTGTCGACGACGTTATGCGTTCTTTTATGCGGCGTTTCGTTTGTCGCGGCGCAGAACGTCAATTCGGCGACGACGCTTGAAGACCGTAATTTGCCGCGTTTTCAAAGCCAAACGGAACGTATGAGCCAAGGGGACGTCGACGTTCTTTGGATCGGCGACTCGATTACGCACGGGTGGGAAGGCGCAGGCAAGGACGTCTGGCAAAAGTACTACGGCGATCGTAAAGCGCTGAATTTTGGAATTAGCGGCGACCGTACCGGGCACGTTCTTTGGCGTATGACCAACGCGCCTATGGAAAAAATTTCCCCGAAAATCGCGATCGTTTTGATCGGAGTCAACAATATCGCGCATAAAAAGAGCGGTTCCGACGAACCGTTTAGCTCTCCGTCCGAAACGGTCGACGGAATCAAAGCGATCGTCGACAATCTCAAGACGCAATATCCGACGACTAAGATTCTCTTATTGAACGTTTTTCCCTGCGGGAACCTGCCGTCGGATCCTTGGCGCGTTTCAGTAAATGAAATAAACGCCGGATTGAAAACGATTTACGCCGATTCGAAAGTTGAAAACGTCCGGCTTTACGATCTTAGCGACCTTTTCCTTGACGAAAACGGGGTTCTTTCCCCCGAATTAATGCCCGACTTCGTGCATCCGAACGCGGCGGGATATGAAATTTGGGCGAAAGCGGTCGAGCCAATGATAGCCGACGCGCTCGGCGAAGAGCCGGAAGAATGCAAGCCGACCGCGCTTGATTTCGATCTTTGGTTCGAACGCTTTGACGAAAAGAACGAAATTCTTAAGAAAGGCGGCGTCGAGCTGTTGACGATCGGCGATTCGCTCGTGCATTTTTGGGAGAAAACGCCCTATTGGCCTAGCAACGGCGCCGAGTCTTGGCAAAAATACTTAGGCGACAAAAAAGCGGTCAATCTTGGTAGCGCGGGCGACGGAACGCAAAACGTTCTTTGGCGCCTTGAACACTACGATTTTAGCGCGGTCAACCCCAAGGCCGCCGTGCTTTTGGTCGGCGGCAACAACACCTGGGATCGTAATTTCGATCCCAAAAACGTCGCGTTGGGACAGCGACGTTGCGTTCAGAAACTGCGCGCGCTTTTCCCCGAAATGAAAATATTCGTAACGGCGCTTTTCCCTTGTTCCGCCGTCGAAGACCAACAGGCTTGCAACGACGCGATCAACGCGTTGACGCCTTATTACGTTCGCGATATTCCAAACGTTGAATTTCTTGATATTGGGCGCGTTTTTCTCAACGACGAGGGGGTCTTGACGAAAGACGTTATGCCCGACTTGATGCATCCGAACGCCGTCGGTTACGAACGCTGGGGCGCCGCGCTCGCGCCGAAGTTGGAGCCGCTTTTTAAATAGTCGAGCGACAAAGACGCGTTTTCTTTTGGTTTACTCGCGTTTGGCGGTTTCAATAAACTTTACAAAACGCGAGTTTTGACGACGCTTTCTCAAAACGTCGCGACGTTGGAACAATTTTTAACGTCGCGGCGCGCTTGCGCGATCAAAAAATCAGAATAAAATTCTTGTCGTCGGCGTATTATTGGCGGTCGAGCCGTATGGGAACGATGAAACCTAAAACCTCTTTGAAGACCACGCGAGCGCGCAAGCGAACCAACAAAGTCGGCGCGTCCGATCCACGAGAAATCCAAAATCTTTTGAGGATGATAGACAAGGCGTTGCGTTTGCGTTTTCGCGACTATTCGCCCGACGTCGAGGCGCTCGCTCCGTTAAGTTTGATAACGGACGCCAAAACGCTTGACGAGGCGTTTTCTAAAGCGTGTTGCGATAAAACGTTTGACGATTTTTGTCGTTCGGTCGCGCGAATTTGCGACAAATACAAGGAGTTGACGGAATCGTTAAACGTTGAGCCTTCGCTTGTAATCGCGAATGTTTTTAACAATCACGTCGCGACGGTTCTTGGCAAGCCGGGTGAAATCACGGCGCAATTCCTAGAAACGAGCGTGCGTAGCGTTTCGCCTGAACTTGCCGATCGACTCGATTTTAAACGCGCCAAGTCGGAACCTACCGTCTTTGTTTTCGGAAACAACGTTTCGCGCATATGCGACTTGCTCTTTACCATTCCTTATAAAGACGGTAGGAAAGAGGAATTTCCGATCATTGTGTTAATGGAACACAAGTCGGCGCCCGATAGAAACGTCGTGAAGCAAATGC
>JAZRWW010000204.1:0-36552 GCA_045599865.1 Thermoguttaceae bacterium | reverse complement strand
CCCCCTAAGCGAATCGGCAAATCGTTCCGCGCCCAAAAAGGCGCGAAAAATCATATCGTCTGAAAAATCGATTACGTTTAGTTCCAATTCTACGCGCTCCATTGGGTTAAAAAATTAACGACGATTCGCGGAAAATCGCGCTTCGTCGGCGTATGCGAACGACTTGTATTAAAGTATACGGCAAACCGAATCGAATTTCTAGCGCCCTTTGGAAAAAAAAGATCGTTTGTTGGAAATTATTTTTTAATCGTTCACGACAAGTCGCGCAAAGTTTCCAAACGACGCATAAATTTCAAAATAAGCGTCGCGTAGGAATCGCGCGCGAACATCGATCGGAAAATTCCGTGAACGACGTCAAAAAATCGAAACGCCTCCGTCCAGACGACGGAAAGTAAAATAGGACGCCCCCTCTTGTCGAAATTAACCTTCCCTAGTACAATTATGGGATTAAATAGGGCGCGGCGTCGCGTATGTTTTTATCGACGTCGCGATCAAGGAAAGACTGCAAAAGAGTAGATTTTGAAGTTCCTTCCAGCGAACGTATTGCGAGCCTAGGCGTTTCGGCGCCTTTTTTTTACCGATATTTGTAGAGGAGACCTACAGTGAGCGATGAAAAACGCTTTGTAATGTGCGACGGTAATGAAGCCGCTGCGATGATTGCGCATCTTTGCAACGAAGTAATGGCGATTTACCCGATCACGCCGTCGTCTACTATGGGCGAATTGACGGACGAGTGGGCCGCGAAAGGCAAAAAGAATCTATTCGGCACGGTTCCTCAGGTCGTCGAAATGCAAAGCGAAGCCGGCGCGGTCGGCGCGGTTCACGGTTCTTTGCAAGCGGGCGCGCTTACCTGCACGTTCACCGCTTCGCAAGGTCTGCTCCTGATGATTCCGAATATGTTCAAGATCGCGGGCGAGCAAACCCCGACGGTCTTCCACGTTACCGCGCGTTGCATCGCCTCGCACGCGCTCTCTATTTTCGGCGATCATTCGGACGTTATGGCGACGCGTTCCTGCGGCTGGGCTATGTTGGCTGCCGGTTCCGTTCAAGAAACGCACGACCTCGCGCTTGTGTCCTACGCGTCCACGCATAAAAGCCGAATTCCGTTTGTGCATTTCTTCGACGGTTTCCGCACTTCGCACGAAGTCAACAAGCTCGAAAAGATTTCCGAAGACGTCGTTCGCGAGATGTTCGACGTTGAATTCGTCAGACAATTCCGCGCGCGCGCCCTTAATCCCTCTAGTCCCGTTATCCGCGGCACGGCGCAAAATCCGGACGTGTTCTTCCAAGCGCGCGAAGCGTGCAATCCGACGTATGACGCCGTTCCTGGAATCGTCCAAGAACAAATGGACAAGTTCGCTAAGTTGACTGGTCGTCAATATCGTTTGTTCGACTACTACGGCGATCCGAACGCTGAAAACGTTATCGTCGTTATGGGCTCCGGCGCCGGTATCGTCGAAGAATATCTCGACTACGTTGGAAACGACAAGAACGTCGGTCTTGTCAACGTTCGTCTTTATCGTCCTTTCTGCGCGAAAGCGTTTGTCGACGCGTTGCCGAAAAACGTCAAGCGAATCGCCGTTCTCGACCGTACCAAGGAAGCCGGTAGTATTGGCGAGCCGCTCTATTTGGACGTCGTCGCCGCTATGTCTCGCGCTTGGGAAGGCGCTATGCCGAAGATTTACGGAGGTCGTTTCGGTCTGGCTTCGAAAGACTTCACGCCGGCGATGGTCAAAGGCGTGTACGACGCTCTCGCCGCCGGGTCGCTCAAGCAAGGTTTCACCGTCGGTATTAAAGACGATCTCACGAATCTTAGCATTGAATACGATTCCAGCTTCTCGACGGAAAAAGACGACGTTCGTCGTTGCATCTTCTACGGACTCGGAAGCGACGGCACGGTCGGCGCCAATAAAGAAACGACCAAAATTGTCGGCGAATACACGCCGAATTACAGCCAAGGCTACTTTGTTTACGACTCCAAAAAGGCGGGCGCCGTCACAATCTCTCACCTTCGTTTCTCGCCTCGTCCGATCAAAGGTTCGTATTTGATCTCTCAAGCGAACTTCGTCGCGTGCCACCAATTCGTCTTCACGAAGAAAGTCGACATGCTTTCGACGATCGTCGAAGGGGGCACGTTCCTTCTCAATTCGCCTTACAAGGCGGACGAAGTTTGGGATCAGCTTCCGATCGAACTCCAACAAGAGATCATTTCGAAAAAATTGAAGTTCTACGTCGTCGACGCCGTTTCCGTCGCGAAAGCCGCCGGTATGGGCGGTCGTATCAACACGGTTATGGAAACCTGCTTCTTCAAGCTCGGCGAATTTATGCCGGTCGACGAAGGGATCGAACGTATTAAAGCCGGTATCCAAAAGGTCTATGGCAAGAAGGGACCCGAAATCGTCGAAAAGAACTTCAAAGCGGTCGATTCGTCCCTTGCCGCTCTTGAGGAAGTTAAAGTTCCGTCGCAAGTCACTTCGACGTTCCACCGTCTCGACGGCATTCAAGGCGAAGCCCCTGAATTCGTCAAGAATATTCTCGGCGAGATTATGGCGTCGCGCGGCGAAAACCTCACGACCAAAGATATGCTCAGCACCGCCGACGGAACCTTCCCGACCGGCACGACCAAGTACGAAAAGCGTTCGATCGCGATCGATATTCCGATTTGGGATCCGAGCCTCTGTATCCAATGCGGCAACTGCTCGCTCGTTTGCCCGCACGCCGCGATTCGTATGAAGATTTACGACTGCGCTTGCGGCGCGCCCGATACGTTCAAATCCGTCGACGCCAAGACGAAGGAATTCGAAGGCAAGAAATTCACGCTTCAAATCGCGCCCGACGACTGCACCGGTTGCGGTATGTGCGTTTGCGTCTGCCCCGCCAAGAACAAGGAAGACGAAACCAAGAAGGCGATCAATCTCGAAAATCAGCTCAAGCATTTGGAAGCCGAACGCGCCAACTGGGATTACTTCCTCACGTTGCCCGAATACGACCGTTCGAAGGTCAAGGTCGACACGGTCAAGGGATCGCAACTCTTGCTTCCGTTGTTTGAATTTTCCGGCTCCTGCGCCGGTTGCGGCGAAACTCCTTACGTCAAATTGGTCACGCAACTCTTCGGCGATCGTATGTTGATTGCGAACGCGACCGGTTGTTCTTCGATTTACGGCGGCAACTTGCCCACGACGCCTTATACGACCAACGCCGAAGGTCTTGGACCCGCATGGTGCAATTCTTTGTTCGAAGACAACGCCGAATTTGGTCTTGGCATGCGTTGCGGCGTCGATCAACAACTCGGCTTTATGCGCGAATTGCTCGAAGCTAAGAAGGAATGCATCGGCGCCGAATTGGTTGAAAACTTGCTTAACAACAAGCAAGAGACCGAAGGCGAGATCGCGCAACAACGCAAGTGGGTCAAGGAACTCAAAGACAAACTCGCCGCGTGCGGTTGTACGAGCGACGAAGCCCAACTCCTGAATATTTCGGCGGATTATCTTGTTCGTCGTAGTTCTTGGATCATCGGCGGCGACGGCTGGGCTTACGACATCGGTTACGGCGGGTTGGATCACGTCGTCGCTTCGCAACGCGACGTCAATATCCTCGTGCTTGACACGGAAGTCTACTCGAACACGGGCGGACAAGCGTCGAAATCGACCCCGAAGGGCGCCGTCGCCAAATTTGCCGCCGGCGGTAAAGCGACTGGTAAAAAAGACCTCGGTATGATGGCCGTTTCTTACGGTTCTTGCTTCGTCGGTCAAATCAGTTTGGGCGCGAATCCGGCGCACGCGATCAAGACGTTGGTCGCGGCGGAATCCTACAAAGGACCTTCGCTCGTTATCGCGTATAGCCACTGCATTGGTCAAGGCATCGATATGAAGACCGGTATGGAACTTCAGAAAGAGGCCGTCAAGTGCGGTTATTGGCCGCTTTGGTCGTATGATCCGCGCTTGGAAAAACCGTTCGTCCTCGCCAGCAAGGCGCCCGAAGGTTTCTTGAAAGATTTCGAAGCGAAGCAAAATCGCTTCAAGTCCCTCAAGCGCGTCAACCCTGACGCCGCCGCCAAGTTCGAAGCGGAAGCGCAAGCCGACATTCAGAAACGCTATGAATACTACAAAGCGTTGCAAGACGTTAAAAAGAACTGAGGCGTAAAAAAACTTTCGACTTTGATTCGAGTAAGTTAAAGTAACAAGCGCGTCGAAATCTAAGCGATTTCGGCGCGTTTTTTGTAATCGTTCGTAAAAGGACGCAAAGAAGTCGACGACGCAAGCCGTAGCGTGAAAATTCGCGCGTTTGTTGCAGTCGACTTTGTCTTATTTTTGTTTCTTGCGTTTTTAATTTATGAAACCGAAACGTCAAGGTCTTGTAAAGACCGTTGGGAGACGATATAATAAAACGATAATAGAATCGTTCGTAGCGAGCGCGACGTTCGAGCGGCGGGGGCGCGGAAAGGTCGGAACTCCGTTTAATTTTTACCGAAGAATGCGCAAAGAATTGTCGAATTGTACGGAAACTTCGCAATGATTAAAGTCTACAATAAACTTGTACGCGATAAAATCCCAGAGATAATCGAGTCCGCAGGAAAAGTCGCTCAATGCGAAACGCTGGACGAGGAAGCTTATTTGAAAGCGCTTGACGTCAAATTGTCCGAAGAACTAAACGAGTATCTCGTCGCCGGGGAAGTCGCGGAACTTGCCGATCTTTTGGAGGTCGTTTACGCCGTCGCGGTCGCGCGAGGTTGTTCGCGCAACAAGCTCGAGCGGATACGCGCGGAAAAGGCGGAACGACGCGGAGCTTTCGAGAAACGAATTTTATTGCGACAAGTCTTAGAAAACGAGTAAGTTATGCGATATAGCTCCGCTTCCGGGAGTCGCGCCGAAGACCTTTTCCTCGAATTGTTCGCTCAAACGTTCGGCGCTGAAAAGACGGCGTTTCTTTATACTCAATACCCGTTTGTCGATATTTATCAAAACAGTCGTTACGCCGATTTCGTTCTTGAAAGCGGCGCGACGCGCATCGCCTTTGAAATCGACGACGAAGCGTCTCACAATCCGAAGCTCGTTTCTTTCGACAAATACGACGACGATCTACTGAAACAAAACAGTATGATTCGTCTTGGCTGGGACGTTTATCGTTGGACGGTTCGGCGATTGCAAAAGTATCCCGACAACGTGAAGGACGAGTTGCGCGTTTTTTTGGGCGACACGCCGCAATTTAAGGAAATCGACGACTATCTTCCGTCGCAAGGCGGAAAAACTTTCGACGGCTCGAAACTGGAACTACGGGACTACCAACGGGACGCGCTCGATTTTCTCGCACAAACGCGCGTCGAGAAAGATTCGATCGCGTTGCTTTGTCTGGCGACTGGAACGGGCAAAACGTTAGTCGCCGTCCAAGACGCGAAACGCTTTGGCGGACGCGTTCTTTTCGTCGCGCATACGACGCAACTTGTTTGGCAAGCGCGTAAGGTTTTTGGCGAACATTGGCGCGAAGCGACGACGGGTTTGTTTGTCGACGGCTACAAGGAATCGAACGCCCAAGTCGTTTGCGGAAGCGTTCAAAGCGTCGCGCTTAACCTTGATTTATTCCGCGACGACGAATTCGACTACCTAATTATTGACGAAGCGCATCACGCGACCTCCGAAACGTACCAAAAAATTCTCGCCTACTTTAAACCGAAATTTACCCTTGGGCTAACGGCGACGCCCGAACGCGCGGACGGAATCGACGTTCTCGAAATCTTTCAAAAAGCGGCGCCTAAGTTGGACTTAAAAACGGCGGTCGAAAAAGGCGCGCTGGTTCCCGTGCGTTGCGTTCGCGTTAAAACGAACGTCGATATTTCCAACGTTCGTTACAATTCCGTCCGATACGACCTTCGCGATTTGGAAGTCAAACTTTGCGTAACCGAGCGTAATCGTTTAATCGTCGACGTTTGGCGCGAATACGTCGCCAATAAGCGGACGATCGTCTTTTGCGTTTCGGTCAAACACGCCAAGTTAATGGCGGAACTTTTTCAACAGTCGGGCGTCTCAGCGGCGTCCGTTTCGGGCGATATGAAGACGTCGGATCGAAATCAAACGCTTGATCGTTTCGCGTCCGGAGAAATTCTTGTCCTTTGCGCTTGCGACTTATTGAACGAAGGTTGGGACTGCCCTCAAACGGAAGTCGTCTTTGCCGCGCGTCCAACAATGTCGAAAGTATTATATACGCAACAAATAGGGCGTGGAATGAGAAAAAGTCCGGGCAAACGCCATTTGACAGTTTTCGATTTTGTCGACGTCGCGGGGCGATTCAACTCGCCGTATACGTTGCATAGTCTTTTCAAAGTGAAAGAATATCGTCCCGGCGCCCTTGTCGCAGGTAGACCGGGCGATCTCGAAGCGGAGGCGGAGTTGTACGCCCGCGGCGAAAAGCCGGATGCGATAATCGATTTTCCGATCAACGCGACCGACTTCGAACTGGTCGATCTTTTCAACTGGCAAGAAGAAGCCGCCGGAATGTTGAGTCAAACGGAGTTCGTCCGACGCGTCGACGTTCAGTCGGAAACGATCGAAAGATACGTTCAAGAAGGCAAAATTGTCCCCGATTTAGTCGTGCCGATCAGTGAAAAACGAACTCTGAAGTATTTCAAGGAAGAAACCTTACGCGCTAGCGCTATAAAATACGGCTGGCGACTTGTCGACGATTCAAACCGTAAAGACTTGTTTATGGAAGCCGTGCGAAAAATGGATATGAGTTTTTCATATAAGCCCGTGTTGATTAAGGCTTTTTTGGCGCGAGCCGACGCGCGAGGACGCGTGAAGATTTCCGAGCTTGTCGATTATTTTAAAGAGTTTTACGAAAAACGTCGCGTTGCCGGATTGGTCGTCGAGAAGTCGAATTGCATTTATGCACGCGGCGATTACGTCGATAAGGACGTCGAGCGAAATATTCTTATGAATCCGTTCAGACGCTTTGAAGATATGAACGCGATGCGACATACGAAAACGCTTGGTATCGTTGAAATCGTTCCAAGCGTGTGGAAGCGTCTTAGTCAAAGCGAAAAAGAAAAGATCGTCAAGATTTGCGATCAAAAGTTATCGGAATACTACGCCAAATTCAAGTAATCGATCATCGGAAGAAAGAGGCGAGCGACTGCGACGAGTTTATGAATTTAACGGATAGTTTAAGTCGTCGGATTCTTTGTTATATCGGCGCAATTTGGGCGCGTTTGCGAAAAATTTTCTCCGCGCTTGTCTTCCGTTGGCGCAACGCCAAAAAAGACGTCGGCGGGCGTCGCTATTTCACGGAATCGACGCGCCGGAATTTCGTAGGTCTGCCATTTCGGCGAAATAAATCGCGCTTCGCCCAGAAACGTTTTGACAGGCACGACAAAGAACGCGTAATACGCGCCGCGATAGAAGAATAATTTTTCTTTTGGAACCGGCGACTTACGTCCCACGACCCAGTAAGCAAAAACGAACGCCGAACGGTCGCGATATTCGGAGCCGCCCGCGCTAAGAACGTCTTCCCAACGCAACAACCCTTTCAAATCGTCGCGCGTCGTCCAATTTTTCCAGTACTTCGAAGATTTGGCGCCGCCGGGAAAACGTCTTCCTTTTATATCGACGATCCAATTCTCGCCGGAAGCGCTAGAAACGACGCAATCAAAATTTTTAAGCGTCGAACCGTCCTCTAAAAGGAAACGACGCTCCTGACGATTCGAAAGAAAGGGACGCCGAATCGAACGCAAATAACGTTCGAAAGCAATCTCATACAGATTCTTTTCCAAATCGCAGGCTCCGACATTACGTTGAGACGTTCGAAGTTTTAGGCGTCTTCCAAAAGTCGCTTGACCGTATTAAGCAAATCGTCCATTTGAAAGGGTTTCAATAGATAGGCGTCGACGCCGAGACTTTCGGCGTAATTTCGGTGTCTAGTTCCGTCGTTTGCGGTGATCATAATAATACGCGTCGGAAAATCGTCGACTTGACGCAACGTTTCCAAGACGAGGAATCCGCTGCGTTTAGGCGTCATCATATCCAAAATCAACAAGTCGGGTCGACGACGTTCGGCTTTTGCCAGACCGATCTCGCCGTCGGGGGCGGCTTCGACTTCGTAGCCCGCAAGTTCCAAAGCAAGACGCGTCGACTCGATAATCGACGGATCGTCGTCGACAAGCAAAATATATTTACGCGCGATCGCGGATTTGGTAGATTCCATAGACGTTTCAGTAGGCTTGACGCCAAAACAATTATTAAAACAAACGTCCTTACGTCAAATTATAACGATCGACGTAAAGACGCGCCTTAAAAGAACGCCGCTTTTTGCAAAGCGCAATTAACGACGCTCGGGCAACTTTTTAAACTCGTAAGTTTCGCCGCGTAAAATTTTCGCCTCAATAATCTTATCGGGCGCGACTTCCGATTCTTTTTCCGGGTCGATTCTTTGTATGTCGGACAGAACGTCCATTCCCTCGACGACTCGCCCAAATACGGTGTGTTGCCCGTTTAGGAAGTACGTCGGAACGAACGTCAAGAAGAACTGCGAACCGCCGGTGTCGCGTCCCGCGTGCGCCATACTTAACGAGCCGCGGAAATGATCGCGCGCGTTCGGTTTAGTACATTCGCAAGGAATACAATATCCCGGTCCGCCTGCGCCCGTGCCGGTCGGATCGCCGCCCTGCGCCATAAAATAGGGCAGAACGCGATGGAAAGGCACGTCGGTATAGAATCCTTTCGAAACCAATTCAAGGAAATTTCCGACGGCGGTCGGCGCTTCGTTTTTGAAGAGTTCGACGGTAATGTCGCCCTTCGTCGTTCGGATAAGAACGCGCGGCAGATTGTCTTTCGCTTCCGCCTCTCGAATCGCTTTTTCCTTCTTCCACGCTTCCTCATATTGCGGCAACACGCGAGTCAAGAACGAGGAGATATGCATTTCGTCGCGCGGATCGACTTTTGCCAACGCTTTCTTTTCGATCGCGACGTCGCGCCATTTTTTCGCGTCGTCAAGATTCATCGTGCAGAACGCGGCAAAGGCGGCGTATGCGTAAAGCTCGTCCGATTTGTCGATCGAAGGCAACGGATAATCGAACACGACCTTCGCAATTTCGTAGGCGACTTCGTAATTTTCCCAATTCGTCGTCGACCATTCTAACATCGAACAAAGGAAAGCGCGAATTTCGTCGTTTTGACCTTCGACCGATTTGTACGCGTCAAGGGCGGAAGGAACGAGCGTTTTGCGTTGCGCGGCAAGTTTTTCATAAAGCGGCGTAAATTCCGCCGTAATCTTGTCGCGTTCTTCAGGCGAAGCCGTTTGATATTGTTCAATCAACGCGTGAATCTGCTTGAGAGATTCTTTGTACGCTTTCATTTCGTCGACGAACTTTTGATATTGGGGCGTGTCGCCTCGAGTCAAAGGTTGCGCTTGAGGTTGCGCGGGCGCGTTAGACGCGACCGTTTGAGCCGCCGCGAATTGAACGCAAAACGTCGAAAAGACGCAAAGCGACGCGAATACGAGTAATTTCTTCATAACGTTTCCAGTTTTCTTCAATTTGTTTCAACGAACCGAGTCCGTCGAGGGGGAACTTCTCTTAAAAAAACAAATCGACGCGCGAAGTATTTTTTCAAGATTGTCGACAGGGCGTCTTGGCGTGCGCGCAAAATTCGGGTAAAATGCCGATTTACGCGCGTTGCGACTACGCGTCCGTTAGACGCGACGACGACCAAAACGCGAAAAGACCGCTATAGTATAAGGAAAGAGAAGCGAAAATACAAGTCGCTTTCCAACCCTTTTTTACTAAATTTGAAAATATGGGAAATTTTACCAAAAAAACGGCGTCAAGAAAAGAACGACGCGAAGATTTTGATCGTTTTGCGTTCGGCGAAGACGACGTCGCTATCACGCCTTTTCTTTCAAGCGCGGAAATATATAAACGATTCGGCGCGTCCAAAGAAGGAAGTTCGTCGCGTGGAAAAAACGGCGCGCGCCAAGTTGAAGAAAACGCAAACGTCCGCGACGCGTTCGGCGATTCGGATTCCGATCTCTGGAACAAAGGTTCCGCCAATTTTCGACGTCGACGTCGGGCGTCTCTTGCCGAATCGAAACGAGGTCGACGCAACTTCGATTCCGATGCAAACTTAAAGAGCGTCAAACGGAACGATCCGAAAAAACAAGAGTCTTCGCCGCTTGAAAAACCTAAGCGTTCCAAACGCAACCAAAACGTCGGAAGCGAGCCGGGCGCTCGAGGGGACGCGGTAGGGTTGCGCGTAATCGGCGGAACTTTTCGCGGTACGAAACTTGAATACGGCGGAGATCGTCGCGTTCGTCCAATGAAAGAACGCGTTCGTGAAGCGGTCTTTAATCTACTTGGCGAAAACGTCAAAGGCAAGCACGTCGTCGACTTATTCGCCGGAACGGGCGCGTTGGCGTTTGAAGCGATTAGTCGCGGCGCGCGGTCGGCGACTATGTTCGAAATTCATTTTCCCACCGCGCGAGTAACCCGTCGAAACATCGCGATTTTAGACGAGAAAGAACCGGGCGCCGCTCAAAAATTTGAATTGATAACGACCGACGTTTTCTTTTGGGGACGCAAATTAAAAGCGACCGATCCCGATGCGCCCGTGCGAAAATCCGCGATCGAATCTTCGTCTCAGGCAAGTTTGACGCGCGAGGTTCCGTGGCTCGTCTTCTGTTCGCCTCCCTACGACTTCTGGATCGAGCGCGAGGAGGAAACGTTAAACCTATTAAACGCGTTGCGCGAACGCGCCCCGGAAGGTTCAATTTTTGTCGTCGAGTCGGACGACCGATTTGATTTCGAGTTATTAAACGCCGAGATTCCGCCAAAGAAACGTCGTTCCTATCCGCCCGCCGAAGTCGGGGTCTTTACGCGTTGAGTTCTATTTCGACGTCGCGACGCAAAAAAATAAAATTCCTGTTTTGTCAACGAGAAAAATTTGTTATACTCGACGCGCGTTTTCGCGCGTTCCTCGCCGGGGATTTGCGCGCGTCGACGCGCGTTATTTTGATCGACGCGTTGGAACGACGCGGCGTTTGCCGTGTTGGATCGCGCTTCGTTTCCTTTGTTTCAAGGACGAAAACGTAATGAAAACGATGAAAATTTTATCTGCCGCCGCTTTGACGTGCGCCGTTCTTTTAACCGCCGACGTCGCTTCGGCGCAGCGATTGCGCGACGCTATCGGTTCCAGATTAGGCGCGCGTAACGCCGCCAATACGCTACAAGCGGATATTGCGGCGGAAGCGACCGCCGCTTCTCCGCAAACGTTCGGAACGACTCAAGCCCCGACGCAACAGGTTCAACAACAAATTCAAACTTCTCAAGCCGCGACGACGCAAGCGGTTCCGCCCGCTAAGAAATCGGACGGCTCCGAATTTGTCGTTCCCGCAAACGCGACGACTAAAGAGTTAATCGCGCAAGCCGAATCTCTACTGGCGACCGAAGTTGTATTCGAAACGGAACAAGAATACGAAGCGTGGCTTGCTAAGATGTTGGCGACCGTAACGAAGATCGCCGATCAAGTTCTCAAGACGCCCAATTTGGACGACGAGTCGTTTCTTGACGCGCTTTCCTTAAAAGGTCAGGCGTTATGTTATCAAGCGTCGATCGATTCCGCTAATTATCTTGCCAAGCTGGGAGCCTATACGGACGCGTTGTCAAAAAATAAACGCGTCCAAAGTTTGCAAGAAGGACGCGACGCCGCCTTGGCGTTCAAGGGCGTCTATCTTCAAGCAAAAGTCGCCGGAGTCGCCGAAAACGAAAAAGGAACCGAGCGGGAATTAATCGCCGCGATGGCGGAAGCTTCCGCTTTTATCACGCAACATCCCGAGACGTCCGATATGATGGTCGACTTGGTTTATCCTGTCGCCGTAGTCGCCGCTAATCTAAACGATCCGAAGTTGCCCGCTAAAATTTGGACGCCGATTCGCAAGCAACTTGCCGCGTCCGACGCCCCTGAAGCGAAAAACGCTTTGCAACTTCTTGAAGGCGCGATTCGCAAATCGCAACTTGAAGGCTCGAAATTTGAATGGAAGGGTTACGATCTTGCGGGCAAGCCTTTTGACGCCGGTCTTGTGGAAGGTCACGTCGTCGTCGTCGATTTCTGGGCCGCTTGGAACGAGTCTTGCGCGGACACTCACACGCAGTTGAGCGCCCTTTACGCCAAATACCGCAACGAAGGTCTGGAAATCGTCAGTTACAGCCTTGACGATAAAATTGCCGACACGAAAACTTACGTCGAAAAGAACCAAATTCCTTGGCTTGTTCTTTCTGATCGCGCGACGGTCGACGCAAAAGCGACTTCGTTGGCGGCGTATTACGGGATCGACGAAATTCCAACCTTGATTCTTATCGGCGGCGACGGAAAAGTCGCGGCGGTCGATATTAGCGTCGAATCGTTAGCCGCGACGTTAGACGGCGTTTTCGCGCAGTCCGCTAGAACGACCGCCGCCGCGCCTAACGCGACGACCGCAACGACGACTAACGCCGCCGTGTTCCAATCGCCCAACGCCGTTCAAACGCCGTCCGCAAACGCGACGGGAACGCCTAACGCAGGAACGGTTCCCGCCGCGACGACGCCTCGTGCGAGCGCGCCGTCCGCCGCAAGAAATTCAGGAGTCGCAACGACTCGCAACCGCGCCAAGTAACGCTTTTTGCGACAGTCTCTTTTAAAAAATCGATCGCGCGCCTTGTCGACGCGCGGACGACGCGAATTTATCGGAAATAGACGCGAGTTTCGTCGTTCTGATTCGGTTCGCGTCGTCCTGCGACTCGAGGCAAGGTTTTGCGTAAAGTATAAAACACAAGGAGTTTTGAGTGTCCTCTTATCGTTCGATCGTGTTGGTCAAACAAACGCCCGACACTTCCAAGATTACTGGAAACGCAATGAAGGAAGACGGCACGGTCAATCGCGCCGCGCTTCCGACTATTTTTAATCCTGAAGATTTGAGCGCGCTTGAAGCGGCGCTTGAAGTGAAAGACCGATTCGGCGGAACGGTTACGGTAATTACAATGGGACCGCCCAAGGCGGCCGACGTTCTGCGCGACTGCCTCTATCGCGGCGCGGATCGGGCGATTTTGGTCACGGATCGTCGCGCGGCCGGCAGCGACACGTTGGCGACAAGTTATATTTTGGCTCAAGCCGTAAAGACGGTCGGCGAGTTCGATTTCGTCTTTTGCGGTCGTCAGGCGATCGACGGCGACACGGCTCAAACGGGTCCGCAATGCGCTGAAAAACTCGGCGTTCCACAAATTGCCTATCTGCTTGAAATAATCGACGTCAAGGGCGACAAAGCGACTTTAAAGCGTTCCCTAGGAAACGGTTGGGAAACGGTTTCCGTTAAATTGCCCGCGCTCGTCACCGTTCTTGAAGCGGCGAACGAACCTCGTCCTCGATCGGCGATCAAAACGATGCGCAATAAACGCAAGCGCGTTCCGCTCGAAGTCGCGGATCCGACGACGTTGGCGCCCGAAGATCGACTCGAACAATGGTCGCTCGACGACATTAACGCCGATTTAGATCGTTGCGGATTTGCCGGTTCGCCGACGAAAGTTTTCCGCGTTCAGTCGATCGTGTTGAAAAAAGAAGGTTTTGTGCAAATTGAGCCGACGGAAGAAGGGATTCGCGGCTTGGTCGGGGAACTCGTCAAAGACCGCGTACTAGGTTAATCGCGTTTTAGGTTAATCAACGTGCGAATAGTCCCAACGGACTCTCCTTTCACGATTCCCAAAATCAACTACAACGACTAGGAAAAACGTCAATGAATAGAAAGAATCCCCAAGGCGAAGTTTGGATTTTCGCCGAACAAGAAGAGGGCAAACTCCAAGACGTCGCGCTCGAATTATGCGGTAAAGCTCGCGAACTCGCCGACAAATTAAACGTCAAAGTTGGCGCCGTTTTGCCCGGTTACAACGTCGCCGATCTGAGTAAAACGCTCTTCGCATACGGAGTCGACAAAGTTTACGTCGTCAACGATCCTTGTTTAAAGCGATTCACAAGCTCGCCTTACGCTTTCGTTCTCGAATCGCTTATCGAGAAACACGCCCCGCAGATCGTGCTGTACGGCGCCACGCCCCTTGGGCGCGACTTAGCGCCGCGCGTCGCCTCCGCCGCGCGTTCCGGTATGACCGCCGACTGCACCGATTTGCAAATCGACGACGTTGTCGAGCCGAAATCGAAAGAAGAATACAAGAATCTTTTACTCCAGATTCGTCCCGCCTTTGGAGGCAATATCATCGCGACGATCATTAATCCCAAACAATGGCCTCAAATGGCGACGGTTCGCGAAGGCGTCTTCCCGAAGAAAACGCCCGACGACGCGCGCGTCGGCGAGATCGTTGAGGAAAAGTTGGAATTTGATCCGAAAATGCTGGTCGTCGAAGCGCTCGATCGCTTTGTCGAAGAAAAGAAAGTCGACTTGAAGGGCGCGCGCATCGTCGTCGCGGGCGGCGCCGGCGTCGGAAGTAAAGAGAATTTCCAACAAATTTTCGACCTAGCGAACGCGTTAGGCGGCGCGGTCGGCGCCAGTCGCGCGGCGGTCGACGGCGGATTCGTCGACGGGGACTACCAAGTAGGTCAGACGGGCACGACCGTTCGTCCGGCGTTGTATGTCGCCTGCGGCATTAGCGGCGCCGTTCAACATCGCGCCGGCATGCAAGACTCCGCGAAGATTATCGCGATCAACACCGATCCGAACGCGCCGATTTTTTCGATCGCGCATTACGGAATCGTCGGCGACTTGAATCAAATCGTGCCGCTGTTGATCAAAGCGGTAAAAGAGCGCGTTAAAGAATGATTTAGTCGACGCCTTAAACGAAAACGGGCTTGCGTAATAAGTTGCGCAAGTCCGTTTTTTTGAATCCAAAGAACGCCGTTAAAATTCGCCGAAGTCGCATTTGGAGAAACTGTCGACGTCAAGGAACAATTGGGCGTTTGGAACCGTTCGCAAAATCGTCGCCGGACAAGACGTCGAGATCGGATCGAGCAACGTCTTTCTGACGGCGCGCGCCTTCAACGCGCCGGGCACGGCGCAAATTTGCGCTTTTGCGTTTGCAAGCGCAGGCACGGTCAGCGTCAGCGCGTGCGTCGGAGTCGATTCAAAATTCGGAAAACAGCCGTCGTTGACTTGTTGACGTCGACATACGTCGTCTAGTTCGACCAATTTTACCAGTTTCGAATCGTTAAAATCGGCGACGGGCGGATCGTTGAAAGCGACGTGTCCGTTTTCGCCAATTCCCATACACACGACGTCGACGGGAAAACTTCGAAGAATCTCTTCGTAACGATTTCGCATCGTCTCGACGTCTTCGCCTCGTTCCTCGTCAAGATAATAGATCGCTTTGAACGGAACAAGTTCAAAGCAATGTTTTTTCAAATAATACGAAAAACGTGCGGTCGATCCGATCGGCAGACCGACGTATTCGTCCATATGCAACGCGACGACCCGCGTCCAATCGATTCCTTCCGCGCGAGTCAGCGTCTCAAGCGTCTCGTTTTGCGAAGGAGCCGCCGCAAAAATTACGCGCGCTACTTCCTGAACGCGCAACGTCTCGCGAATAGCTTCCGCAGCCGCTTCGCCCGCGCGACGCCCAAGTTCGGCTCGATCCGCGCATACTTCGACTAACAATTTGTCTTTTTGAAACGCGCCGGTCATTTTTTCTCCTTTAAAAAAGCGACGACAAACATAAAACAAAATACGACTTGATTCTAATATACGCGAAAAACACGCCGACGTCAAATAAAAACGTCGGCGCGTTTAAACGAAACGAACAAAATCTACTCGTCTATCGACTACCGCTTAACCTGCGGAAGCGTCGCAATAAATTTCTCTCGCGCTTCGTCGGCAAGTTTGTATCCCCATTCGGTCGGATATTCGTGGTTGAAACACGCGCGACAGAGATTAAAGGGAGGAATGCCGATCGCTTGTCCGATGGCTTGCGCATGGAGGAAACGCAACGAATCGCACCCAATATCTTTCGCCATCTCGACCTCTATTTCGGGGGTCATTATCCATCTCGTCGTCAAATCTTTGGAACGCATCGCTTCAGAGCCGTAATGTTCCAACATAAACTTCGTCGCGAAAAGTTCGGAGTACGTCGACATATCGAGCCCGTAGAAACAGGGCGCCATAATCGGCGGACAGGAAATACGAACGTGAATTTCTTTTGCGCGCCCAATTTCGTAAATACGTTTAAGAAGAACGCGCATCGTCGTCGAACGGACGATCGAGTCGTCGACCAAAATAACGCGCTTTCCCTCGAGTACTTCCGGAATCGGCGTATACTTCGTTTGCGCTTTTCGTTGACGCGTTTCGCCCCCTTCGATGAAGGTTCGACCGCTGTATCGGTTGCGCATCAGTCCTTCCAAACAGGGAACGCCTAACTCGTAAGCCATACCGTCGGCGGCCGCCTTGCTCGAATCCGGAACCGGAACGACGATCGTTTCGACGCCGTCGTCCTTAGGAAACGCCGGATTCTTCCCTTCCATATGCGCCAACTCTTCGCCGAGTCGCTTGCGCGCCAAATAGACGTTCGTTCCGTCGATGACGCTCGCCGCGTTCGCAAAATAGACCCATTCGAAAAAACAGTACTGCGCGCGCGCCGTCTCTTCAAATTGTAGAACCTGTACTCCGTCTTTTGGGGTGACGCAAATCATTTCGCCCGGTTTAACGTCTTTAATGGTTTTTGCGTCGAAACCAAGGTTAAAGAGCGCGACGCTCTCGCTGGCGCACGCAAAGAGCGAACCGTCGAACGCGTAACACAACGGTTTAATCCCTCGCGGATCTCGCGCGACGAACATCTCGCCTAACGCGTTCAAAAACACGATCGTGTAAGCGCCGTCAAGTTCTTTTGTCAGGGACTGGCAGACCGTCAAAAGATCGCGCTCGGAATTTTTCAGCGCGCCGCATAGAAGATGCAAAAGAATTTCGCCGTCGGTGTCGCGCGCAAAACAAGAATTCTCGTCTTTGGCTAAGAGCTTTTCTTTGAGTTCGTTATGATTGGCAAGTTGCCCGTTAAAGGCGAAACTGAACCATTTGTTCTTTTTAATGTGCCGTCGCTCAAAAGGATGCGCGTAAGAAGGATCGGCTTCGTCGATCGCCGCGTATCGAACGTGCCCGATGGCGGCCGGTCCTGTCAAGGAATCCATAAGGGGCGCGTATTTCGGAGGCTCGTTTTGATGAAAAACTTCAGGAACCGTGCCGCTGCCCTTGTGTGTGTTCAACAACCGGTCGCGACTCGGATTGTACGACGTCATGCCGCAGGAAAGTTGTCCGCGATTTTGCAGGTCAAGCAACATTCTCGGAATAAGTCGAGAAACTTCGTTCGGTCCTTGCGTAGGGCATAACGACGAGGGTTTGCACGTCGGCAAATGATAGATGGCGACGACTCCGCATTCTTCTTGTAGTTCTTCGCTCATAGGAAAAAGCGCGCTCCTGATTTTGCGTCCAGCGTCGGAAATTTCGTCCGACACGAGCGTCGCGTCTCCGCGCTAAACTCTGCGCGTAAAACCTACGCGACGCTTCGTCTTTATCGTCAAAAAGCCGCGCGAGGTCCAGAAAATGCGTCGGCTTTTCTCAATAAAACGACGGTTACATTATATCTTTCTTACGTTCGATTTGAACGGGGGGGCGCCGACTTCTATTATTTTTTTTTATTTAAGAAGCCCTCATAATTAAAAAATGCGTTTAAAAAACGAAAAAAAAACGAACATTGTCGTTAAAAGACGTCGGAAATCGATCCTTTTCTGGTATAATCGTTCTCGAAGAGCAAGCGTCCTCCCGACGCCAACCGCGTTCCACGATCGGAGTTTAAAACAAATGCAAATTAATCGTTATTGTTCGTTGCTTTCTATGTTGACGTCGACGCTTGTCGCGTTTCTTGGCGTCTCGGTTCTTTACGGCGCCGACAATCCCGAACGCTATCCGCTTCCGGCAAAGTCGATTCAATTCAAAGCCTTTGACGGTTCCCTCGAACGTTACCTTGAATACGCGCCTCCGACCTTCGACGAATCGAAAACGACGACGTTGTTTATTATCCTTCACGGGCACGGTTCCGACTGCGAACAAGGCTTTTCTGGAAAGAACGCCGAATTTCGCGCTTTTAACGACGTCGCCGAAACTCATAACGCGATCGTCGTCTCGCCCGATTATCGCGCGAAGACGTCGTGGATGGGACCGGCCGCCGAAAAGGATCTCGTTCAAATTATCGCCGAACAAAAAGCAAAACGTCGGATCGATCGCGTCGTTCTGTCCGGAGGCTCGATGGGAGCCTCGTCGACTTTTTCGTTCATAGCTTTGCACCCGGAGTTAATCGACGGCGCGATCGCCTGCAACGGAACCGCCAATCATATCGAGTATGAAAATTTCCAAGACGCAATTTCCGCGTCTTTCGGCGGTTCAAAATCGGAAGTTCCGCAAGAATACAAGAATCGAAGCGGAGAATATTTTCCCGAACGTTTCCTCGGAATTAAAATAGCGATCACTTTAGGAGGTCAAGACACGGTAGTGCCCCCGGACAGCGCTAGACGACTTGCGAGCGCGATTCAAAAATTGGGGGGAGAAGTCTTGGTAATCGACCGTCCTGAAATCGGACATTGGACGAATTACGACGATTCCTTTGAAGCGGCGTCTTACGTTTTTGACAAGTTGGACGCCAAATAATCCGTCCGTCGCAACGTAAGATTGTACGAAGTCGACAGTATCAAAACGCGCGGAGTCGAGCCGAAAGACGACGCGCGTTTTTTATTGGCGGAAGGCTTCGATCAAATTTGTTCCACAGTTAATTAAACACGTGTGCAACTGTTTTATTTCTCGATAGTTATGAGAATAATTCTTATTTTTTTTGTCGAATTTGTTCTTTTATGTCTAAGACGTCAAAATTAAGCCTTTACAAAATAATAAATATCGGTCACAATAGACCGACTCGTTTTCGTCGGCTACAGGTTGCGCGTTGAAATCAAAATAAAAAACGGCGCCGACGAGAAGCGTCTCGCGCCGACGGACGACGCGCGACGACGCCAAGTACCGAAACAACTGAAATCTGCGGAGAAAACAACATGACAGAAGCGAACGCCGTAAAATTGTCGAGTTCGCCTTTAACGTCTTATCAAAAATGCGCCGAAATCACGCGTAATTTGTGGTGGAGCTGGCACCCTGACGTCGTAGAAATCTTCCAAGCGCTCGATCCTATCCGTTGGCGCGAACTTGGACACAATCCGATCGTCTTATTGCGCGAATATACGCCGGAGAATTTTGAACGACGCGTTTTGGAACTTGCGCTTCAGACGCGAATTGACGTCGCGTACCGTCGCTTTAAGCAATACGTCTCCAAGCGAACCGTTTGGTCCCGTCAAAACGCGACGGTTCTTGGGTCGCGTCCCGTCGCGTATTTTTCCTTCGAGTTCGGTTTGCACGAGTCCGTGCCGATTTATTCCGGCGGTCTCGGAATTTTGGCGGGCGACCACGTGAAAAGCGCGAGCGGCTTGGGCGTTCCCCTTGTCGCCGTCGGACTCTTCTATGACCGAGGCTATTTCAAGCAACTGATCAACGCCGAAGGCGCGCAGGAAGAAAACTATCTTGAAACGGAAGCGCAAGACCTCCCCTTCGAGCCGGTTTACGACGCCGACGGCAATAAATTAATCGTCAAGGTCGATACGAAGAGCGGATCTATTTACGCGAAAGTTCGTCGTATTCAAGTCGGGCGCGTTTCCCTGTTCCTGCTCGACACGGACCTTGATCTTAATTCGGAAGACGATCGCAAGCTGACGAGCAATCTCTACGGCGGCGACAAACGAACTCGCATTCGTCAAGAACTCGTTTGCGGCGTCGGCGGCGTCAAAGCGTTGCGCGCAATGGGAATTACGCCGGGCGTCTTCCACTTGAACGAAGGTCACAATTCCTTTGCGACTTTAGAAGCGATTCGTCAAAAGATGCAATATTGCGGCTGGTCCTTTGGCGACGCGCTTACAAGCGTCGCCCAACAAACGGTCTTCACAACGCACACGCCGGTGGAAGCCGGACACGATTACTTCGGCAAAGATTTGGTCGAGGAACATCTCGAGCCGCTGTATAAAGACTTGGGCTTGACTAGCTCGGAATTTATGGCGCTTGGTCGCAAAAACCCGAACGACGACGATGAAGAATTCTGTATGACGGTTCTCGGGCTCAAGACGTCGCGTTACGCCAACGCGGTGAGTTCTTTGCACGGATACGTTTCGCGCAAGATGTGGCATTCGCTTTGGCCTGAAAAGACGCTCGAAGAAGTTCCCATCGGGCACATTACGAACGGCGTTCACGTTCCGACGTGGATGGCTTGGCAAATGAAAGTGTTGTTTGAACGCGCTTTGCCAAACTGGACGGAAGAATCGATCGATCCGAACGTGTGGGCGCAAGTCTACAATATCGATCCGGGCGAGTTATGGGAAACGCACTTCGCGCTCAAAACGCTCCTGATCGATTTCGCGCGTCGTCGATACGCGCGTCGTCTCGAACGATTCGGCGCGAATCAAGAAACGCTCGAAGCGACCAAGAACCTCCTTGATCCGAACGCGTTGACGATCGGCTTCGCGCGTCGTTTCGCAACGTATAAACGCGCTTATCTCGTCGTAAAAGACAAGGAACGCTTGGATCGTATCGTCAACAATCCCGAGCGCCCCGTTCAATTTATTTTCGCCGGAAAAGCGCACCCGCGCGACGAACAAGGAAAAGACGTCATCAGGCAAATTATCGAAGTACGACGGGATCCGCGATTCGCAAATCGTATTCTCTTCTTGGAAGACTACGATATGAACGTCGCGCGTCATCTCGTCCAAGGGGTCGACGTCTGGCTCAACAATCCGCGTCGTCCTTTGGAAGCGTCCGGCACAAGCGGTCAAAAGGCGGTTTTGAACGGCGCCTTGAATTGTTCGATTCTTGACGGGTGGTGGAACGAAGCCTACGACGGTTCCAACGGTTTCGCAATCAACGACGGGTCGACGCACGTCGATCCTGCGATCACCGACGAGCGCGACAACGCGTCCCTGCTCAAGGTCTTGGAAGAACAAGTTATTCCTATGTATTACGACCGCAACGAACACGGATTGCCCTTGCAATGGATCGAGTATATGAAAAATTCGATCGCCACTCTCGCGTGGAGATTCAGCGCGCATCGTATGGTCGCAGACTACGTAAGGCTCGAGTATCTGCCCGCCGCCGGAGGTCTTAGTTCGAAAACGCCTCGATAGTTCCGCGTTTTCACGTAGCGACTTCTGAAAAGCGACCCCTGAAAAGTCGCCCTTTACGAAAGCGTTTGCGCGCAAGTTTAACGACGCGCAAGCGCTTTTGAAAGAACCAACGCAAGATAGAATTCTATAAATCCTTTTAAATTCAACCTCTATTGTTTATTCGTTTCTGTCTTAATAGTCGTTTTAATCGCTACATTCTTTTGAACAATTAAAAAAAAGCGATAAAATTTAATCTTTGCCGTTGATTTTTTACGATGGGAAATATAAAATAGACGGTGAACTTAGGCAAATAACACAATATAAATCAAGTCGTACAAAAGGCTGTCGGTTAGAACGCAGGGAATGCGCGAACGACGTCAAGGAGTGAAAAATGAACGACCAAGAAGCGACGAAAAACAACGGAAACGTCAAGATTACGTTAGGATTGGCGTTAGGTTTGATCCTAGGATTGGCGTTAGGAGGTTCGAACGACGTCGAGAAAAGCGTGAAAGCGCAGTCGTCCTCATATGTCGGTTCGAGCTATTCGGATTCAAACGATTACCGCTCGTCGGTCGACGCCAACGCCGCGCCCCGCGTCGCGTTCGATTCCGAAGGCAGGGCGCGTTTTTCAAGACCGTTGGAAGTGCCCCCGTTGTACGCGTTCGACTCTCCGTTAGACGAGTCGGGACGTCAAATTATCCTCGTCGACTCGGAAACGAAGAGAATTTGCGTGTATTGGATTCGGCGCCGAGGCGTCAACAGTACGATCGAGTTAGTGGCGACGCGCGCTTTCGAGTTGGATTTGAAACTGGAGAATTTCAACGGCGAAGGTCTGAGTCCTGGACAAATTAGAGAACAACTTGAATCGACGCCGTAACGAACGGTCGATTTAGTTAAAACGAGAGTCGGTAATAAACGGCATAATCAAAATAATCCCAAATAGACGTCGAACAATAATTTTCGAAATTAAAAAAGACGAAATAGACGGAGACGACGTTTGGCGCGAATCGAAAGAAATCGCGTCAAGCCTTTCGTCGGCGTTCAAACGAGACGTCGAAGGGTTAGTTGTATTACTGGAGTCGAACTTCCCGAGAGGCGCGGTCCGACGCCGCATTTTTCCGCGTGTCGGATAACTCGCCGCTCCGATTGCAAACGAAGCCGCGTTTCGGGAGAATTTTCAAATATCAGCCTTACTAGGAACGTTCGTATGTACAATGCCCCTGAATACTATACCCTTGAAGAAGCCGCTAATGTTTTGAATCTTGCGCCGGGCGAAGTCAATCGTCTTCGTGAACAGGGCGTTTTGCGCGGTTATAAAGACGGCTCCACTTGGAAATTTATGAAGGATCATATCAACGCGTATTTAGCGGACAGCATTAAAAAGTCGAGTTCCGCCAATTCCAACCTTCTGAGCGGCGAAGGCGACGAGGAGGGACCGACGATGTTGGCCGCCGATTCCGCCGATTTCGACGCGATGTTCGACAGAGCCGCAGACAACGCGGATCAGATCGGCGCGGATCAGATCGGCGCGGATCGGATTAGCGCGGATCAGATTAGCGTTAAAGAAGACGCGTTGAGTTTGACGAAGAACGAAGAGGTCGACGAGTTGGCGTTGGCGCCCGAGGAAGGCGATCTTGACTTGGTTCTTGCCGAAGAGACGGAAGAAAAACCGAGCGTCGTCGACGACGAGTTGGCGCTTGCGCCCGAGGAAGGAGACGACGATCTCTTGTTGGTCAAGGAAGACGATTCTTCGTCCTTGGTCGACGAAGCGTCCGCTCTTGCCGAAGACGAGCCCGGCGCCGAGGTCGAATCCTCTTCCGCCGTTGATTTGGCGGGCGAAACGAGTTCTTCGGACGACGACCTGCTTCACTTGGGAAGCGACAGCGGCTTGTCCTTGCTAGACGAAGTCGACGTTGAAGGTTCGAACGTCTCCTTGGGCGACGAAGAGGGCGAACTTGTCCTTGGCGGTTCCGGCTCCGGGTCTGGCAGCGGTTTAAATCTGGGTAGCGACAGCGGTCTGGAATTGCTTGGCGATTCCGACGGAGATTTCTCGCTTGACGACGACGTTGCCGCCGTAGCGGAAGAAGAGGATGGGGATGGTATTTTCGAATTGGCGCCCGAAGCTACGGAAGACGCGCCCGTTTTGAATCTGGAACAAAAGACCGACGCCGACGCCCCGACGGAACTTGCGGGCTCCGACGAAGGCATTTTTGAGTTGGCGGAAGAGGTCGGGCAAGTCTCCAGCGAAGAGTCTTTGACCGACGTCGGTACGCCTCAGTTTCTCGACCTCGAAGACTCCGCGACGAACCCGTTCCTTACGGAAGTCGACGATTCGTCGATTATGCAAACTTCCAACCCGTTTGAGACGGACGACTCGAGTTTGGAGGATAAGGATAATCCGTTCGGCTCTTTCGGCGAATCCGACGACGCAAGCGCTTCGCCCTTTGGCGCCGCGCCGGATATGCCTGCGGAGTCTACGTCCGCCGGTCTTTCCTTCGAAGAAACGGATTCTAACGAAGCCTTTGGCAGTTCCGATTTTGGCGCCCCGGTCGATTCGTCGGAACCCGTCGCGTCCGTTTCGCGCGCGCCTATTGCTTCGACGAATTACACGGGCAAAGACTTAATCTTCCTCGTGCCTTGCTTGATCTTCCTTATTCTTGCGACGATCGGCGCTTACGAGTTGTGCCGAACGATTTGGAGCTATCAAGAAGGCTCCTTCGATCTGACGGGTCCGGTGCTTGAAACGATCGCCAAGATGGTCAAATTGATATAGTTTGATTTGAATTACGCTTGAATAACGTCGCGTCGAATTTTCCGATTTCGGAGGATTCGACGTTTTTTGTATGATTCGCCTGCTAAAGGTCGACGCCAACGTCTTGTCGTCGCGAGGATTTTGAACAATGCGAATAAACGCTCTTGAAATCAAAAATTTTCGTAAGTTCAAGTCTCAATTCTTCGGCTTTCATCCGCAGTTTAACGTGTTAATTGGAGACAACGCTAAAGGAAAAACGCAGGTTCTGGACGCGATCTCTATTATTTTGGGCGTTTATCAATCAAAACTATTGGGAATGATGAAAGTTCATCGCGGAATCAGAAACGAGGAAGTTCGCGTTGAGGAACGCTCAAGTTCTGACGAAGAAGGAAACGTTCAAATCAGACGAACTTTTCATTATCCTATAGAATTGCGCGCTAAAATACTCTATGACGGCAAGACGTTCGAACAAAACTGCATTAGAAATACTGAAAAAGGTAGAACAACCTTTGGAAGAGAGAGTCTTTTTGCGCAAAGAGCAAAAGAAGACTATGAGCATATAATTTCAGGACAATCCATTACTCTTCCTTTTTTAGGGTATTACGGAGTTGGTCGACTTACGCCTATTCTGAAACATAGCGGCAAGCCTTGTGGCGTCGAACGAGAGATTGACGGTTATGTCGGTTCGTTGGATCCGCGAAACGACGTCAAAACAGTTCAAAGTTGGCTCAAACGTCGTCAATTAATCCAAATGGAAACCGAAAAAAAAGACGTTCCATTTGAGCTAGTACGGCAAGCGATTCGTTCAATGATTCCTAATAATCCCGACGTATATTACAGTTTTCAATACGACGACGTAAGTTTGAAATACGACGATGGAACAAGGGAAAACTTTTCAAATATGAGCGACGGTTTCCGTTCGATGGTTTCGATGACGACCGATATTGCGCGGCGAATTGCAATTATGAATCCACATTTAGGGACAAAGGCGCTAGAACAAACTAAAGGGATCGTTCTAATCGACGAACTTGACCTCTACTTACACCCTAAATGGCAAAGACGCGTCGTATACGACCTAAAAAAAACTTTTCCGTCGTTGCAGTTTATCGTAACGTCGCACTCGCCTTTCATTTTACAATCTGCTTCGTCGGGCGAAGTAATCGACCTTGAAGCCTGTCAAGACGAAAGTACTATGGACGAAGACGAGTTCAATGAAAATTTCGCATATCCAGGTCCCGGACAAAGGTATGCGAATCGAAGCATAGAGGACATATTGGAAGGCGTAATGGGCGTCGAAATTCCTCAGCGAAGTCTCCATTACCAAAAAATGTACGATACGGCGCGAGAATATTTTCTATTGTTACAAAAGGGAAAGAACGCCTCGGAAGAAGAAAAAAAACGCATTAAGGAAAAACTTGACGAACTCAGCGCGCGTTTTAGCGAAAACGTCGCCTACAGCGCCTTTTTAGAAACCAAACGACGCGTTGCGTTTGGCGACGAGGATTGACGATGAGACCGATCGAACGCGGAACGCCGCCCGTTGATGAAAATGGAAAACCGATTCTATTTCAACGTTATCAAGATGCAAAAAAATATTTGATAGAAAGGCTAGGTAAATTTTGTTCTTATTGCGAGATGAAGTTGGAAACGAATTTAGCAGTCGAACACGTTCAACCTAAGGGAAATCTACAAACGGCTGGATTGCGAAATACGTGGAACAATTTTCTACTTGCTTGTCCCATTTGTAATTCAATAAAAGGACATACGAAGATTAACGAAAAAAATATTGACGATTACCTTTGGCCTGATCGGGACAACACTTTTCTGGCGCTTGCCTACGAAGATCAAGGAGTAGTTGTCGCTAATCCCCAATTTCCAGAAATACAAGACCAAGCCAACGCGCTTATTACGCTTGTTGGACTCGATAGAAATCCAACAAACGGAGTTAAGCCGCCTGACGACAGATGGTTCAGTCGCCTAGAAACCTGGAATAACGCCGTCGACGCAAAGAACGATTTGAGTACGCGACCAAACGACAAAATACTTCGAAAGCATATTGCAAGACAAGCCTCTCAATATTTTAGCATATGGGCGACGGTTTTTGCCGACGATCCCGATATGTTGCGCAGAATTTTCGAAAACTTCAAGGGAAACGTCGAAAATTGCGGGACGGCTCTTGATTGTTTCGACGATCGTTATAAGCCGGTCAAAAGACCGGGCGGCAGAATATGAAAAGAAAACGTTCGTCTCCTTGTAACAACGTAACGTTATTGTATAATTAAGCGGTCGTTTTTCAGAAGTCGACTTCTGAACGTCGAGCCTTTCGTCCTTGTTTTTGCGCGTATGCGCGTTCCTTACCAACGCCTTGAGAAAATAATGTCGGAAAAAATCTACGACGCGGTTATCGTCGGCGCAGGAATGTCGGGTCTTGCCGCCGGTATTCGTATGGCGCAATTTGATCGCAACGTCTGTATTCTTGAAAAACATAATATGATCGGCGGACTCAATTCTTTCTATCGCCGCAACGGTCGAAATTTTGACGTCGGTCTGCACGCGATGACGAATTACGCGCCCAAAGGAACGAAAAGCGGACCGCTCTCTCGCATTATCCGTCATCTTCGTATGTCTTGGGACGAGTTCGGCTTGACGCAACAGAACGGTTCCGCGATCGCTTTTCCCGGCGTTCGCTTAAATTTTACAAACGACTTCAAACGACTCGAAACGGAAATCGCGGAAAAATTCCCCTCGCAAATCGACGGGTTCCGTAAAATGGTCGAAGGTCTCAGCGGATACGACCAACTCGGAATCGGCACGGCGGGCGGTTCGGCGCGCGAATACGTTTCCAGTTTTATTTCCGATCCCTTGCTTGTCGATATGCTCTTTTGTCCCCTCTTCTACTACGGGGGCGCTCGCGAACAAGATATGGAATTCGGACAGTTCTGCGTGATGTTCCGTTCGATTTTTTTGGAAGGATTTGCACGCCCTTACGACGGCGTACGCCACATTCTGTTAAAACTTCTAAAAAAATTCAAAAATTTGGGCGGAGAACTTCGACTCAAGACGGGCGTGAGTCGTATCGAATCGCGAAGCGGCGAAGTCGACAGAATCGTACTTGACAACGGCGAAGAAATCCGTGCGAAACGCTATCTTTCTTCTGCGGGCTGGCCCGAAACGATGCGATTGTGCGGCTTAAATCAAGCGGCGGAAGAACGTCCGGCGGGCAAGTTGGGATTCGTTGAAACGATCAGCGTTCTGGACGTTCCCCCGAGTCGATTTGGACACGACAAAACGATCGTTTTTTTCAACGATTCCGACCGTTTCTCGTATCGCAACCCGGACGCGTTGGTCGACCTGAGTAGCGGAGTCGTGTGTTCGCCCAATAATTTCGCCTACGCGCAACCTCTTGAAGAGAATATGATTCGAATTACGGCGTTGGCAAATTACGACTTATGGAAAAAATTGTCGCCCGACGAATACAAAAGAGAAAAATTGCGTTGGTACGAAAAAACGTTGGAGTCGGCGGCAAGATTCGTGCCCGAGTTCAGAGGACACGTCGTCGACGTCGATATGTTCACGCCCCTCACGATTCAACGTTTCACCGGACGCGAACGCGGCGCGATTTACGGCGCTTCCGAGAAAAAATACGACGGTTTGACGCCCCTCAAAAACCTCTTCGTCTGCGGCGCCGACCAAGGCATGGTCGGAATCGTCGGCGCGTTGGTCAGCGGGGTAGTCGTCGCGAATCGATACGCGCTTGTCGATTGATTTTTTTTGATCGATTCTTTTTGATCGATCTTTTCTCCGATCGGAGACAAAAAAAAAACGCGTCGTTTGAAACGGCGCGTTTTTTCTTTTCAGGAAGCGTCCTCAAAAGACGCTCGCAGATTTAATTGTTTAATTAGAGACTGGCTTTCGATTCGCCGCCGTCGCTCGTGGAAGCCGCGCGCCAAACTTCGAGGTCGACGGTCGTGCTGACGAACTTCACGGAACCGTCTACCATCGAGGCGTTGACGCCGCCGGAGTGATGACTACGCGCGGCAAAGGTCGCGCCGCCCCACCAGCCGGAACCGTGGCAATACATCGGAGGATTGAATTCGGCGGGATCCCACGCGGCGCGTCCGTAGTCGACTTCATAAGTGGTGTTCGGTCCAAGGAAACAGGTGAAGCCGGCGCCGTTGCTGTACATAACGGTTCCGTAGTTGCCTTGATATTTGTCTTCGTTTTTATTGATCTGAATTTCCGACATACACATCGTGTTGGAGGTGCCGTCGATACATTCGGCCATAGGAACCGCTTTGTTGTATTTAAAGGGCGCGTGATACGCTTTGTAAGACCCGCGGTTGTCCCAGTTGGCGACGTCGTCGTTGTGATAGTTCGACGAGCCAAGATTGACGACGTAGCAAGTACGACGCATACACCACTGCTTGCTTGCGCGTTCGCCGATCGCTTGCGCTTCCGTCGGACATTGATGCGAAGGAATCAAAAGAATACGGTATTCGTAGTTGCGATTGTTTCCTACGCCGTAGCGCCAGTCGAACGTGGAGTAAATCGCGGCTTGCTCGATATACGGAAGCGTGCGCGCGTGCCAGGAGAAAGTGTCTGTGAATTCCGCGTCTTCCGCCGCCGTATCCGAACTACGACCGCCGACCTGAACGGCAAGGGGCAACTTGCCTTCGTAAGCGTCCGCGTACATCTGGCAAGCAAGCGTCAGTTGTTTAAGATTGTTCGTGCATTGCATACGACGCGCCGCTTCTCGAGCCGCTTGGACGGCGGGTAGAAGCAAACCGATTAAAATACCGATGATCGCGATAACGACCAACAATTCGACGAGCGTAAAGCCCGATTTTTTGCATTGCGTTTTCATAAACGTTCCTCTAAGCTGAAAAATAAAAACGGCGAACGGCGAAAATATTCAAGTTCTTCAATTTATGTCACAGAAGCGGATCGACCGTTCGACGTGAAAAGTCTCTTTTGCCTAACGGAGAAAAGTTTTCGATTATTCGGCGTCAATTATTCGGCGGAATCGCCGACAAGCTCAAAATTCTGAACGTTCTTTCCCTTGACGACGGTAAACTTCAATTCGGTCTTGCTATTATACTTTTCGGGAATTTGTTCGACCTGACGTTCGGTAACGCCGTGCGCCTTTTCGTCTTCCGTCGGATTGTCGATCGGAACTTTCTTTTGCGAACGGATCGACACGATCATTTCGCCTTCGGAAGCGCGAACTTTGTAAGCGCCGTTGACAATCTCGCCTCCGACGGCCGTGCCGGGCTGACCGACCATCGGCCCCATATTGATCGTGCCGTGTTCAAGAGGTTGACCGTCTATCGTAACCGTTCCTTCAACGGAACAAAGACCGTCGTTTGGAGCGCAACCGACAAACGCGACCAAACAACAAAAGACGCCGATCAAAGACGTCGCGTTAATCAAATTTTTTTTCATCTTCGTTCTCTCTAATTCTCGTCCTCGCTTTTGCAAGGATAAGAAGCGATTAAAAGCATATTTCGAACGTCCGTTCCAAAACGACGTCCATAAGCTCTAATTGTAATCGGAACGGGCGATTCTTACACGGACAGATTAAAGGTTTAAGGCGAATTTATTAAATAAAACAACCGTAATAATAATAATAATAATAATAATGTCGGTTGCACTGGATATAACAAATACGACAAATGCGTTATTTTCAAAAGAGATCGCTTATATTGTCGCGTCGTAGAATCGCTTTTTCAAGCTGGAATATGTCAAGACAAAAAACAAGCGTTTGCAAGGTTTTTCTTGCAAACGCTTGTTAGACGCGTTTTAATTTGTCGCGCAGACCGTTACAAAGTCCATCCGTTTTGATAATTTGCGGCGATTAGCGCGTTCGCTTCGGGATTGTTCGGAATCGAGCAAGTCGCGGAATCGAATTCAACCGGCTTGCGGCTCCGAATCGCGAGGGTTCCAAGCAAGACAAATTCTAACAGCGGCAAAGCGTCGACGAAATTTGATCCGGCGGGCTCGCCTCCTCGACATGCTTCAAGCCATTCGGCAAAAACATTGCCGCGACGGACGAGCTTTTTGGGAACGTCGGCAAATTTCTTCGCGCGCTCGGGGTCGAGAATCTGATCGTTGAACATAACGCCTTCGTCGCCGATATACAAAACGCCCTCGGAAGGCAACGAATCGCCTTGCCAATCTTTCGGCATAGGGGGGCGAATCCCGCCGTCGCTCCACACGAGCCTGACCTCGGGCAAATCGCCGCGCGCCGGAAAATCGTAAGTTACAAGACTTGACAACGGAAACGCGTCTCCGTAAAAACGAGACGTCGAAGCGACGACGCGCGAAGGCGTCCCAAGTTTCAACGCGCGATAAGGAATATTCGCCCAATGACAGCCCATATCGCCGAGCGCCCCCGTGCCGAACGCCGTCCAACCCCGGAAATTAAACGGATGAAAGACCGCCGCGCCGCCCCAATTCTGCGGCGACATTTTCGGAATGGGCGAACTTTCAGGCCATTTGTCGGCGAATGGAATCTTTGGCGCGGGTCCAAGCCACATGTCCCAATCGAATCCTTCGGGGATCGGGTCGACCCAATCGGGCAAGGCTGGCGCGCCTTGCGGCCACACCGGACGTTCGCTCCACAAACGCACTTCGCGCACCGTTCCGATAGCGCCTGCCTCGAGCAGTTCGCAGACGCGACAGCCCGTCTCGCCGGTCGCGGGGCTAGTCGTGATTTGCGTCGCGACGCCCGCTTTGCGCGTTTCTTCCACGACGGCGCGTCCTTCTTCGATCGCGCGCGTCAACGGCTTGACGCAACACGTATGCTTGCCCGCGCGCAACGCGGCTAAAGTTATGATCGCGTGCGTATGATCGGGCGTTCCGCAATAAACGCAGTCGATTTTGTCCCCTTCTTTGTCGAGCGCCTCGCGAAAATCCTTATATTTGCGCGCGTCGGGAAAGAGTTTAAAGGTCTTTTCGGCGTGGTTCCAGTCGACGTCGCAAAGCGCCTCGATCTGAAAGCCGGTCGCGGAAGCGTCCTTAATGTGGGAATTGCCAATTCCGCCGACCCCGATTCCTAAAACGGTCGGCTTCTCGCTAGGCGCGACAAAGCCTTTGCCAAGCGTCGCGCGAGGAACGAACGTTGGAACGGCGGCGACGCCAAGCGCGGTCGCGTTTAAAAAATTTCTGCGTGAAAGTTTCATTCTTTGCTTCCTTGAAAATATCAATGACAACGAAACGACGGCGTCAAACGAAACAGTTTCCGCGACGCGCGTTCAAGTCGCCCTTGATTGTAACGTCAAGCGTTTCTTTTTTCAAGACCTTACGACGATCCTTGTTTTAAAGAAAAAACGTCCGCGCAAGAATCGTCGCGTAAAACGAACTTCTATTCGTCGTATTCCCCGACGTTTAAACTCTTTTCCCGTTCGATCGTCGATTTGACCGTTTGCGTTAAGCGTTGGATTCCAAAGCGTTTTAGCGCCTCCTTATAAAGAGAGTCTTCGTCGGAAAAATTCCCGTATTCCGCTCTAACGCGTTCGACGGCGTTAAAAAATTCCCGCAAAGGAATATCGGTAAATTTACGATCTCCTCCCGTTCGATAAAATCGAAAAGTCGACGACTCGTTAATGGAACGCCAAAACACGCGCGTTCCGTCGCTTTGCGTCGTTTGAGCGACGTCTTGCCAACAAGACTCGACAATCTTCTTGATTCGCGCTCCTGCGCCTGAAAAATTCCAAACGCCTTTGATTCGTTCAAGAATTAAATTCTCGGTTATCGGACCTTCGACCTCGACGATTTTTTTGATTTGTTCTTCAATGATAGGGAGCGTTCTTTCGTCATAAAAATCGTAATTATCGCGAAACACACCCTGATTTAAATAGTCGAGCGAAGGATACGCGCGTTTGAATTCGTCGTGAGATTCGGCTTTGAATTTCGGCTCTTCTCCCTTTACGAAAGAACTGGAGTTCGGAATCTCGCAAGAAGAGGCATAGAACGGCGCGCGCGTCGATTCGTTCGCGTTCCCAAGCGAATCAAGCGACTCGTCTTGTTCCGCGTCGTTTTGTTCCGCGACGTCGTAAGATTGCGATTTTTCGCGCGCGCGTTGGCGCTTCCATTTTTCAAAGGCGTCGGCGACGTCGCCCAGTAATTTTTTCTCCGCGTTTGTACGATCGTAAAACCAACGCGTCGACCAAACGCGGACGATGCGCCAGCCTAAGCCTTCCAAAACGTTTTGACGTAAAAAATCGCGATCGCGCGCCGTCGCCGACGAATGATAGGCGGCTCCGTCGCATTCTATTCCGACGACGTACTCGTCCGTTCCGTCGGGCGCGACGATCGCCAAATCGATGCGATAATTCGAGCAACCAATTTGCGTTTTGACTTCGTATCCTTTGGAGCGCAAAAACTTTGCGACTTCTTCTTCGAAGGGCGATTCGTAGTCGCAATCCGACCCCGACGTCGCGAGCGAAGTCAACCGAACTCCGCCGCTTTCCGCGTAATCGAGAAATTCTTTCAAGTCGCGCACGCCGTTTCGCACGGCGGCGTTCGCCGTCAATTTAACGTCTCTTGCGCGAATTGACGAAAAGACGACGTTTTCTTCCTTGGCGCGCGTAATCGCGACGTTCAAACGGCGTTCGCCCCCTTCCTTGTTGATCGGACCAAAATTACCCGAAACGACGCCGCGCGCGTCTCGTCCGAAACAAATTGAAAAATACATTACGTCGCGTTCGTCGCCTTGGACGTTTTCCAAATTCTTAACGAAGACGGGCTCGTCTTTCTCCGAATCAAAAAACGGCTCGATTTCGGGTCTTTTGCGTCGTTCTTCGTCGAGCAAGTCTTCGATCGCGTTCTTTTGCGCTTCGTTAAAGGTTACGATTCCGAGCGATTTCCCTGCAAACGCGGGATCGGAAAGACGTTTGACGACTGCGGCGACCAACGCGCGCGCCTCGTTGAGATTCGTTTTTGAGCCGCCGCGATCATATAAGCCGTTCTCGACGTAAACGAAACGAACGCCCGTATTAGACTTGTCGACGGAAGGAAACGTATAAAGACGACCGCCGTAATAGTGCGAATTACTAAAAGCGATCAACCCCTCGCGCCTGCTCCGATAATGCCAACGCAGTTGAATTTCCGGGATTTGCGCGGCGACGCATTCGTCCAAAATACTTTCCGGGTCGCTAACGTCGCTTAACTCGTCGTCTTCGTCCGACGCCCCGCGTTGGAAAAAGTTCGTCGGGGGCAGTTGTTTCGAGTCCCCGACGACGATTAGCCGCTCGCCTCGCGCGATCGCGCCGACCGCGTCCCAAACGGGAATTTGCGACGCCTCGTCAAAAATAACGAAATCGTATTTGTCGCGATCAGACGGAAAATATTGCGCGACTGAAAGCGGACTCATCAACAAACAAGGCTTGAGTTGAGGAAGAAGAGTCGGAACGTCTTCCAAAATCGCGCGAACGGACTTGCGATGACGTTTCGCATTAATTTCACGGCGCAACGTTCCCAATTCGGTCTCGCGCGGCGCGTCCTCGTTCCTTCGCGTCGGCAACCCTTCTTCAAGTCTCGCGACGACAAGACGCCTTGCAAGTTCCGTATATTCTTTGTCTAAACTTTTAAAACGTTCGATCGTTCTTTCGCGATTTTCAGGTCGATTAATAAACTCTTTTATCGCGGTCGTTTCGTCGATCGCGTCGTCGACAAACTTCTGGTAGAGAATATAACGAACGACGTCGACAATTTGAGGAATTTTGATTTCACGCGCCGTAATCGCGTCGACTAACCCTGGAAAAACAATTTCCGCCTTTGCTTTAACTTGGTTCCAGTTTATCCAAGCGCGTAAATCGTCTTTAGCGTCTAAAATGCGAAGCGCGAAGTTTAACTCGGCGTCGGCAAAAGTCGCGTCGGCAAATTCGCCTTCGAATTTTAACGCGTTCCGCAAATCGCGCCCAAGTTCTTCTTGACGCCGAAAATCGTTTTCAAGTTCTTGCGCGCGCGTGAAAAAGACGTCAACGGCGCTTTCGTTCGTCGCGCGCGCAAGAATAGCGCCGATTTTATCGCGAGCGGAGCCTAGCGCTTGAACGTAGTCGACGCCTTGTACGCTCGTCAAAACGCGCCGAACTTGCGCGTCGATTTGTTCGATTTCCTGAAGCGCGCGTTTGGCGGTTTCGTTCTCGTATCTTCCGTCTCGCGTTGCAAACGTCGCAAACGCCGTCAATTCCGATTCGCAACGTTTAAATTCCGAATACGCGTCGTCATACGCGACAAGCGACGCGGCAAGGTTTGTCAAATTGACCTTTTGCGGCTCCGATTCCTTGTCGTCGACGGCAAACATACCCGTTCCGAGCGGTAGTTCGTCCAACGTGTTGAAAAAACGTTCCGACGCCTCTTCGTATCGTTTCCAAGTCGTCAAGAACTCGTCGACCAAGGCGAGGTCTTCGGAGTCCTCGTTTTTTAACGAGTTCCAAAGCGCGTCGATTTTCTTCAAAAACGTTTCGCGAGTCTCGGCGTTGGCAAAAAAATTACCGACCAACTTGACGATCTCGTTTCCCACTTCAGCGACGTTTTCCCATTCGGTCGGATTCGACTCTGCGGAAAATCGTTCGCTTATGATAGGCTTTTCGCAACGAATCGTTTCGTTTTGAAGTCGATAATTCTCTTTCCAAGCGTTAAACGCGGGCGCAAACTCTCGTAACCGCGCAAAGCAACGATCCCAAACGTTGCAAAAATCGCAAAACGCGCGCCCAAGCGTTCCGTTTTCAATCTTTTCTCGATTCCAAATCGCGCCGAACGCTCGTAAAAAAATCGGAACGTTCTCTTCTCTTGAAATAGCCTTGCATATTTTGCCGATCGCTTCCGCGACTTGATCGCCCGAATCGACGTACTTCAACAACGCCGTCCAATCAGACTGATCGCCTTGCCAATCTTCGCCGAATCGTTCCTCGCAAAGCGCGGCGTATTTGTCGAATTCCTCTTGCGCGCGCTTCAAATCGTCCTGAATCGTTTCGACGCGCCCGACAAACCGTCCGACGTTCCGCGCGTAGATTTCCCAAGCGTCGTTAAACTCTTGAAGCGCGGCGCGTTCAGGAGACAAATCGGATTCTAAAGCAAACCAAAAACGTCCGATCGTATCTAAATTACGATCGTTTTCACCGCCAAACGACGACTCGTCAAGCGCTTTTACGATATGATCGCCCAATTCCAGAAGTCGTTCCGTTTGTCGCGGATCAAAACTCGCGTCGCTCCAATCCTTACCCAAACGCGTCGCGCGCGTTGGCGCTAAATCGTCGACGATTCGCGTGGTCGCGACGTAGCTTTCGATCGCGTCGAACAAATTCGACAAATCGTCAAACGTAAAGGACGCCGTCGCGCCGTCCTTTGTAAGCGTCGTCTTGATTTCTTCGACGAAAGCGCGTTTTTTTCCTCCTCGGAAAAGAAAGAACGAATTGCAGACGTTCAGACGTTTTTCACGAGCCGCGCCGACGTCGAACGACGTAGTTTTATCTAAATCGAAATCTTTTAGGACGTCGCGCGCCTTTTCGTTTTGAACGCGCGCGTCGATTAACGTTCGCGCGTCGCGACTAAATTCGCGCCAGTCGCGTGCAAAAAAACTATCCGTAGGCGCGACAAGTTCTTTCAACGGCGCCGTCAAACGACGAATCGCAACGGTCGTCCTCTCGTCGATAGGCGCGTTAATGCCCAAATCGACGGCAATTCGTGTAGTCGCGCGAATCAGACGATCTATTTTGCTCGCAAAATCGTCGAGGAAAGAAGCGTCGTCTGTCTTTTCCGTCTTGTTGAACGAACCTTCGGCGCCGTTTAAAGTCGGAAGTAGCGCGTCGCCAAGGGACAAACCCTCAAACGCCGTAAAGGTCGACTCCTTCCGCTTGCGAACGTTCGCAAAAGCGAAAACGCCGCGAGGAATCGTTTCAAGTTCAAGTTCTCGCTTGGCGGCTTGGGCGTTGAAATCTAAAACGACGTTCAAATTGAAGTCTTCAAAGGCGGCGCGCGTTTTAACTAATTTTTCGCCGCTTTCGACGCAACGTCTCAAGCGCGGCGCGACGGTCGCCCAATCGTCCGAAAGGAACCGTTTCGAACGGGGCGGAAGCTCCGTCGACGCCTTAAAAATAGGTCGATAGATAGAAGCGTTTCGTTCGTTTATCGCGTCTTTAGCGCCAATTTCCGCAAAGGCTTTTTCCGTCGCGTTTTTCAACTCCGCCGCTTCTTTCAACAAAGCTCCGTAAGCGCGTCCTAAAGACTCGGCGTCGACTTCAAGCGCGTCCGAATCGCAAGCGCGCGACGCCTCGAAAATTCCGTCGGGCAAACGCGACGCCTCGTCGCAAGATTCAAGAAGCGAAAGTTCCAAACGACAAGCGACGTCGCTATCGAAAGGCGCAATTTGTTTTTGCGCGACCGAATGCGCGCGAAGGGCGTCGGCGTATTTTTTCGTTCGTCGATAAAAATCGTTCCAATCGCCTAAAAGAAAGTCGACCTTCGGCGATTTAACGACCGTTAAACTTTTAACCAATTCTCCAAAACGCCAAACGACGTTTTCAGCGCAAATCTCCTTCAGACCAAGGCGTCGCGTCGTTTTTTTAATCGCCGTACAAAACGCGGAACCGGCGATCGCGAAATCGCGACGAA
>JAZRWW010000203.1:0-5068 GCA_045599865.1 Thermoguttaceae bacterium | reverse complement strand
CCGCAATTCCGACGTCTCAAAAATCGTAATCGTTCACGAAAAGTATTCCCGAAAATTCGATGGTTGAACTTAATGAAAGCGTCGCTCGGGGATTCGTTTTTCGCAGAAGCGAAAAACGCGCGAAAGCCGCCTGCATTGCGGGCGGATGGGCGGAATTTTACGAGACGCTCGACAAACGAGTTCATTAAGCGCCTAATCCGTCCCGTATGTAGATCCCAGAAGCGCGGACATGCGCAACCCATCCGCCCGCAATGCGGGCGGCTTTCGCGCGCCGCTTTCGCGGCGATTCTTGCCCGTCGTTTTCCGTGAACGCTTACTTTTAAAAAGCTTTTTTTGTCGTTTTTTGAAATTTTTTTGACTTTTTTTTCTTGCGACTCTTGAATTTCTTCTTTCTTTTCTTGATAATTAGAGGACGCTTGGCGCGCCTGCGAATTGATCGAAGGGGACGAGCGGACGAAAGGTTGGGGAAGATATGCCGATAATCTGGAAACACAACGACGCGCAAACGTTGCGTCGTCTTCTCTTTTTTTGTTGCGTTGTTGCGAGTTTGGGCGCGCTTGGCGCGTCTAATCGCGTTCAAGCCGAGGAAAACGAACAAACGAGCGGCGAGCCTATTTCGATGCGACGAATCTTTGCGAGCGGCGAATTTTCGGAGCGCGGCGTCGGTTTGCAGTGGGCGCCGACCGGCGCCGCGTTTGTCAAACGCGTCGAGTCGGAAGAGGTTCAAGGCGGTCAAGACGTCGTGTTGGAGACGCCCGAGGGAGAACAAACGCGGATCGTCGCCGCGTCGGAACTCCTCTACGACGATCCGAACGACGATTCGGACTCAAAAAAATCACTTTCGATTCATAGTTATTCTATTTCCGAGGACTCGAATCTACTGTTGATCTATACGAATTCGAAACGAGTTTGGCGCCGCAACACGCGCGGAGATTATTGGATTCACGACCGCAAAAATTCGATTTTACGTAAACTTGGCGCGGATTTTGAGCCTTCTTCGTTGCAATTCGCCAAAATTTCGCCCGACGGAACGCGCGTCGCCTACGTTTATAAGAACAATCTTTACGTCGAGACGATTCAGTCGGGCAAGATCGTTCAACTGACTTTCGACGGCGACGACGACGTGATCAACGGAACCTTCGACTGGGTTTACGAGGAAGAATTCGACTGTCGCGACGGGTTCCGCTGGTCGCCCGACGGAAAGAAAATCGCTTTTTGGCGCTTGGATTCCTCGTCGGAGCCGCTTTTCACAATGCTCGACAATATCGGACTCGCGACGGTTTCCGGCGCGAATAAAGTCGACCTAGCGCGCGGCAAAGTCGAGATTGCGTCGAAATCGAGCGGCGAAGAGCGCGCCGAGTCTTATTTGAAGTCGTATCCGCGCTTGACGTGTTTCAAGTATCCGCGCGTCGGCTGTCCAAACGCGACTGCGAAGGTTGGAATCGTAACTTTGCCGGAAGAAGGCGAGGAAAATTGGGACGCGACTGCGAAATCGATTTTTGTCGATTTCAAAGACGACGCGGAATACTACCTGCCCTCAATGGAGTGGTATTCCGGCGAAAACGCCGGTTTGCTCGTGCAAAAGACGCCGCGCTCGCAACGTTGTTTTGAAACGTATCGCATCGATCCCGAATCGGGCGCCCCGTCTCTGCTCTTTACGGAAGCCGATCCCGGCGGCGCTTGGCAAGAAAACTATCCGATCTATCCGCTGAAAGACGGCGAGCGATTTGTCAGAATTTCCGAACGCGACGGTTGGCGCCGCCTTTATTTGACGTCGTTTGCCGACCCGGAAAAGCTCGAGCCGATCACGCCCGAAGGAATCGACGCCAGTTTCGTTGCCTTTGACTACGACGCGTCGAGCGACGAAATCGGCGTCTATTATTACGCGTCTCCTGAGTCAGCCGCGCGTCGTTCGCTCTTTCGCGCGAGTCTTTCCGGCGAGAACGCGCGCGTCGCTCTCGAAGGTTCGGAAGTCGACGCGCAAGACCTACGCTTCGAAACGTGGGATATTTCCGCCGATTCTAATTGGGCGATTTGTCGTCGCTCTTCTTTCGACGTTCCGACGCGCGTTGAATTGACGCGACTCGACGGAACGGGCGCGCGAGTCGTCAAATTATTGGAAGACGCCGCCGCGCTTCGAGAAAAACTTGCGCGCGAGAATTTCGGCAAGTCGGAATTCTTTTCCGTTGAAATCGACGAAAAGTGCGATTTTGAAAAAAGCGAAGGGGAAGAGAAGGACGCGCGAGAAAAAGTATCGCTCGACGGCTGGATTATGTATCCGCGCGACTGGAACGAAAACGATGCTAAACGTTATCCTTTGTTAGTTTACGTTTACGGCGAGCCGGCCTCGCAAACGGTCGTCGATTCGTGGGGCGGCGCGACTTATTTGTATCATCGCGCGATCGCGGAAAGGGGTTGCGTCGTCGTCAGTATCGACGGAAGAGGGACGCCCGCCCCGAAAGGTAGGCAATTTAGAAAGAAGATTTACCAGAAGTTTGGCGCCGTCGGTCGTAGCGATCAAGCGGCCGCGTTGCGCGTTTTACTAGCGCGCGCTCCCTTCGATAAGAAAATCGACCCTGAGCGCGTCGGCGTATGGGGTTGGAGCGGCGGCGGCACGTCGACCTTAAATTTGCTCTTCAATTATCCCGATTTATATCGTTGCGGAATAGCGATCGCGCCCGTCGCGGATTATCGTAATTACGACACTATCTACCAAGAACGTTATTCGGGCTTGATTACGGAGACGCCCGAAAGTTACGAATTGGGCTCCGCGATTAGTTACGCGCAGAATCTTCAAGGTCGACTCCTGCTGATCCACGGCTCGGGCGACGACAACTGCCATATTCAGACGTCGGAAAAATTGGTCGACAAGCTGATCGCTTTCGGAAAAGATTTTGAATTTTTCGAGTATCCGTCTCGTTCGCACGGTATTTTTGAAGGCTCCGGAACAAGTTTGCATTTGCGAAATAAAACGCTCGAATTCTGGGAACGGAATTTATTGTCAAAGTAAGGCGCGCGCGACGCGTAAGGGTTCAATCTAAAGATTTTTAATTTAGAGATTTGCTAAACGTATTTTAAAATGAAACACGACGTAGCGATTATCGGCGCGGGCGTGATCGGTTCCGCGCTGTTCCGTGAATTGGGCAGATTTTCACTTTCGACCGTTCTCATTGAAAAAGAGAACGACGTCGCGCTTGGCTCCTCCCGCGCGAATTCGGCGATCGTTCACGCGGGTTACGATCCGCCGACCGGCTCTTTAACAGCGCGATTTAACGTCGAGGGGAACCGCCTCTATCCTAAATTGTGCGACGAGCTTTCCGTTCCGTTTCGTCAAAACGGATCCCTTATCGTCGCGCTTTGCGAGGAAGACTTGGCGCAGTTGCGTCTACTTTACGAAAACGGAACGCGAAACGGCGTCGAACGACTGGAACTAATCGGCGCCGAAGAAGTTCAAGCGCTCGAGCCGAATCTTCAGCCTTCCATTTGCGGCGCGCTCGTCGCTCCGACCGGCGGAATCGTCGGCGCATACGAATTTACGACCGCGCTTGCCGAAAACGGCGTCGTCAACGGCGGACGTGTCTTGTTAAATTCCGAAGTCGTCAAAATCGAAAAATTTGACAAAGACGGCGCCCTGCAACGGGATTTGACGCAAAAGGGCGGATTCTTTCGTCTGACGTTTAAAAACGGCAATTCTGTCGACGCGCGTTATATTGTGAACGCGGCGGGCTTGAATTCCGACTCTGTTCAGCGTTTGATCGGACGACCGCGTTTCGACGTGAACCCGCGCAAGGGCGAATATTATATTCTCGACAAGAGTCAGGGAAATTTGACGAGTCGCACGATCTTTATGTGCCCGTCGAAATTGGGGAAGGGCGTCTTGATTTCGCCGACCGTTCACGGCAATTTGCTCGTCGGTCCCAACGCGCAAGACGGCGACGACAAAGACGATTTTTCAACGACGCGCGACGGTCTGGATTTCGTGCGAAAAACTTCCGCGCTTCTTAGCGACAAAGTCAATTTCCGCGATTCGATCCGAAATTTCGCCGGATTACGCGCGCAACCGAGCGGCAAAGATTTCATTATCGAACTTGATCCCGACGTCGACGGACTCTTGAATTTAGCGGGCATTAAGTCGCCCGGCTTGACGTCCGCGCCCGCGATCGCGAAATATTCGCTCGAGTTGTTGGCAAACGCCGGACTTGAATTACGTGAAAAGAAAGATTTTGTTCCTGAACGACGCGAGACGCGTTTTGCTAGCCTTTCCGACGAGGAAAAGGCGAAACTGGCGAGGACAGATCCGAAGTTTGGACGCGTTATTTGCCGTTGCGAGCGCGTGACGGAAGGAGAGATCGTCGAGGCGATTCGTCGACCGTTAGGCGCGCGAACCGTCGACGGCGTGAAGCGTCGTTGTCGACCCGGTAGCGGACGTTGCCAAGGCGGTTTTTGCGGTCCGCGAGTCTTGGAGATTCTCGCGCGAGAACTGAACGTTCCATACGAGTCGATCGAAAAAGACAAGAACGGCTCTTATATCGTGATCGGCAAAACTAAAGAATAACCGTTCGCGGTAAGCCGCCGTAATTTATTGCGGCGGTTAGATTGGAACAGGACGGCGCCGCGATCGATCGCGGCAGCCTCGATAAAATCATAGCGCGACGCGCCTTAGCAAGGAAACAAACTTCAATGAACGAACGTCAAAAATCGGAACCAGCGCTCGAGCTTTACGATTCGGAACGCGATTCCCTCTCCGCGCGTTATGAACTCGAGGCTATCGTCGACGTATTAAAGACGCGCTTTCCCAATTATTCCGACGAGGCGCGTTCGTTGGCGTTTCTTTCGCCCGCGTTGGATTTTGAAACCTTGCGTTACGTCCTTAAATTAGCCTCTAGCGCGACGTCGTTTCAGAAATTTTGCGCCAAATTAGACGCGTTGCAGGCGTCGCGCGCTTCGCAAGTCAAGGCGCTCGACAAAGAACAGAGTCGCGAACTGGTTACGGCGCAAATCTTCAATAATTTTATCGTCGCTATTTTGGAGAAACGACGAAAAATCGGCGCGTCCTTTTTGAGGCGTT
>JAZRWW010000202.1:0-1640 GCA_045599865.1 Thermoguttaceae bacterium | reverse complement strand
CCGTCGTTTTTCCGTCGATTATTCGCGCCCAATTCCTATTTGACGCGCTTGTCGATTCGTCGGGGCTCCAGCGCGACGGCCAGCCTAACGCGTCAAATTTCGTCGGCTCGTAGTCGGCGTCGTAGACCGTCTGCAAAATATGCCGCAAATATTTGTAGTCTTTTCGAGCGATTTCGAAGCCGGAACTATCGACTTGTTTTGAATCGACCGAATTAGAACCTCCGACTAAATCGAGCGTTCCCAAATTGACGTCGGGCGCCGTTTCCGTCGGCGCGAATTTCATTTTGGCGCTTGACTCGTCTTGCGCGGTCGATCGGTCGTTCTGGTTGCCAAGAACGCTTTGAACGAACAAATCGCCGTACTGAACGCGCAAATTTTCGTTGGGCAGTCCGACGATGCGCTTGATAAAATTGATTTTCGGCTCGGCGGGCGAACGAAAGACGGAAACGTCCCAGCGCTCGACTTCGCGTTGATCGAACGTCAATTTGCTGACTAAAATTCGATCGCCGGAATACGAGGGCGCGCGCTTGTCGCGTTTCGGACTGGGGAACTCGTCCCCGAAATATTGCGTGAATCCGCATTGAGGACACGTGCCCGCGACGACGTAGCGCCCGTTTCGACGATTGCAAGACGAATCGATTTCTTCGCTCGCGCTCGTCTGGAACCGATACCCGCATTCTTCGCAAAGGACGTCTTTATGACGCCCTTTCAGCGTCGGCGCCATCGAGCCGGTCGGAATGACGAAGGCTTCCGCCTCAAACGTTTTGAATAAGAACGCCAAAAAAAGCGCGATCGCCAACGACTCGAAAATCTCGCGAACTTGCTGAAAAGTCGAAGGCGCGTTTTCGTCTTCAGGCTTTTTAGGCGCCGAATTGGCGTCGTTGCGAATTTCAGAGGAAGAAGCGTTTGTTCTTTCCATAGCCAAAGAACCGATTTTCTAACGACCGTCCCAACGCGACGCGCGCCAAAACGCGGCGAAACATTGAGACGGCGACATATCCAAAGTCCGACGGTCGTTCCATAGGCTCGACCGCTTCCCAATTCTCCAAACTTCCCTTATTATAATTACGTTTTAATTTGTCGCTACCCCCGATAAAATCGTCGAATCGATTTTCTATACGATTTCAAAAAACGCAACGCAAGAAACGCCGCGCAAGCGGCACGCGAAAAGCCGCCCGTCTTGACGGGCGGATCGGCGCCGCCGAAAACGCGTCGTTATCAACGCGAAATTATCCGACAAACCCCAAAACTCCCGTTTACGGAGAATCGAGTTTATCGGAAGAGTTGTAAGCGTTCACGGAATTTTTCGAACAAGGTTCGAGTTGGAATCGCGTCGTAAGACGCGCGCGATAAGCCGCTTATCTTTAGATAAGCGGACGGCGCCGCCAAAAACGCGTCCGTAATAAAAGCGAAATTATCCGCCAAATCTCAAAGCGCCCGTTTACCGCGATCAACGCGCATGGAAAAATCAGCGTCTGAGGGGTCTGCAAAAAAATACGCGCTTTCAAACGACGCGTCGACTGTGAAACACGTAAAAAATTTGGTTTGGCGTTACGTCAAGCGAAGCGCCGTCCGCTCGTCTAAAGACGAGCGGCTTATCGCGCGGCGCTTACGCGCCGATTCGTCCGCGACGCTTTTCC
>JAZRWW010000201.1:0-59607 GCA_045599865.1 Thermoguttaceae bacterium | reverse complement strand
CGGTCGGAAAATTTGTCGGAATCTTGGCTTGCGGCGCATTATTACGCGCAAGACGGAACGTTCGACGTTTCGTTGAAAGTCGTCTATCTCGACGGAACGTGCGAGACGTTCGAAGCGTTTTCGACGCAAAAGATCGGCGCGACCGTCGCGAAGACGGAGGCGCTTTCGACGGTCTTCGAGGACGTCGACGACCTGTTTGAGGACGCGTTCGACGATTTGATGAACGCGAAAATTTACGGACCGGCTTTCCTGCGTTAATTTTCAAGAATAGCGATCATAAGACATAGAAATATAGAGGTAAATAATGAACGAACGACATATTCAAACCGCCGACGCGCGCGAGTCGTATTGCGCGCCGAATTACGACGTCTTTCTCTTTGAATCGTCCGACTTGATTTTAACGAGCGGAGATCCTACTGTTGCCAAGGGATTCCTCGGCGATGCGAACGCCGACAGAAGCGGTAATGTGGGCTGGTAATTCGCGCAATATTCCGAGAATTCAACTCGTAAACGCTTACAAGTTTGAAGCGAATCCCCGCCGATTACATATCGGCGGACGCCTTCATAACCAAAAAGTTCCGATTTTAACGAACCGTTGAAACGTTCGGTATTTTCCCTCGTCGCGTGATCGACGTTTTGCGAACCGATCCCATCCGTCGGTTCTCGCGCGTCGTCTTGATCTAACTAACCGCCGAATTTTTTCGGGGACTTTCCAAGAATTCATCTCGGGAGCGCTTACTTTTTTAAGTTAATTTGCGCGCGTTGGACTTCTTTTGTCGTAAAATCTCGACAAGTCTAATAATTGCGACTTGCTAAAAGCTCGCGTTGTTTAAGCGCGTTCGTACAAAACGTTCTTTCTCTTACTTTCTTTACGCGCGACGACTCCGGGCGCCCCTTAAAAAAAAGCGCTTGCCTATTATAATTAATACGCGCGGTCGTATCGCGCCGACGTCGCGCGTTGATTGCGCGTTGAGATTGTAATCGAGAAGGCAAGAGCGAAGGAGAAGGCTCAAAATGAAATGGTCGCAAACGCTGATTCCGACGATGAAAGAAACTCCGAACGGAGCGGAGATTCCCAGTCATATTTTAATGCTTCGAGCGGGTATGATTTCTCAAGTGATGGCGGGCGCCTACGCGTATTTGCCCCTTGGCTGGCGCTCGTTGCATAAGGCGACGAACATTGTTCGCGACGAAATGAACAAGGCGGGCGGAGTCGAACTCTTTATGACGGCGCTTTGTCCTCAAGCTCTTTACGAACAAACGAACCGCGTCGAGGCGTTTGGGAACGTTCTTATTAAGTCGACGCTCGTTCGCGGCGGAACGAAAACGCCGGTAGTTTTCTGCCCGACGCACGAGGAAGAAATTACGAGCATCGTTTCGCAGTACGTTTCGAGCTATCGCCAGTTGCCTTTGTTGCTTTACCAAATCCAAACGAAGTTCCGCAACGAAGAACGCCCGAAGTTCGGCGTCTTGCGCACGAGCGAATTCTTGATGAAAGACGCGTACAGTTTCCATACGGATATTGAAACGCTCAACGCGACGTACAAAAAAATGTACGACGCTTATTGCAAGATTTTCACGCGTTGCGGGCTTCCTTATTTGCCCGTCGAAGCGGAATCCGGACCGATCGGCGGCGACGCGTCGCACGAATTTATGATTCCGTCTCCCAACGGCGAAGACGACGTCGTGTATTGTCCGAAATGCCAATACGCCGCGAACGTTGAAAAAGCGGAAATCGGCGAAACGGAACACGTCAAGCCGACCGACGTCGCAGAAAAGCCGATCGCCGAATTGGACACGCCGGGCGCGCATACGATCGAGCAAGTTTGCGCGTTCTTGAAAGCGAAGCCGCGCAAGGTCGTCAAGACGTTGATTTACGACGTCGACGGCGAGCCCGTCGCGGTTCTTGCGCGCGGCGATTGCGACGTCAACGAAAACAAGTTGCGCCGTTTGCTTAACGCAAACAAGGTTGAACTTGCCGACGAAGCGACGATCGAACGCGTAACGGGCGCGCCCGTCGGTTTCGCGGGTCCCGTCGGCTTAAAAGAAGGCGTTAAAATTGTCGCCGATCCGACGATCAAAGAAATGGTCAACGTCGTCGTCGGCGCCAACAAGCCCGAAAAACACCTCGTCAACGTCAATCTTGATCGCGATTTCAAAGTCGATCTTTTCGGCGACGTTCGCAACGCGGTCGTCGGCGACGCTTGTCCTCGTTGCGGCGCGCCCTTGACGATGCAAAACGCGATCGAAGTCGGGCACGTCTTCAAATTGGGAACGAAATACACGGAAGCGCTCAACGCGAAATATTTGGACGAGTCGGGTTCGTTGCAAACGATTATTATGGGCTGTTACGGTATTGGCGTAAGCCGTATTATCGCCGGTCTTGCCGAGACGAGTCACGACGATTTCGGGATTATTTGGCCGGTCGCGCTGGCGCCTTACGAAGTTTGCGTTTGCCCGGTCAAAGCGACCGACGAGGAAAGTATGGCGGCGGCGCAAAAGATCGCCGACGGACTCGAAGCGGCGTGCGTCGACGTAATTCTTGACGATCGCGACGAACGACCGGGCGTCAAATTTAAGGACGCCGACTTGATCGGGTTCCCCGTGCGAATTACGATCGGCAAGAGTTTGAAAGACGGACAAGTCGAAGTCAAGTGGCGTTGGGATTCTTCGTCGAGTCTTGTCGGGGTCGACGAAGTCGTCGAAACGCTCGTCGCGCAACTGAACGACGAACGCGCGACAAACGCGCGATTCTACGCGGCGAAAAAAGCCTGACGAAATAAACGAACGACCTTGAGACCTCGAGGTCGTTCGCCTTCTTTTTGAAAGAACGTTTTTCAAATTTTTGAAAATGAACAAACCGCAAATAGTCGAACTTTTTGCCGGCGCGGGCGGTATGGCTTTGGGCTTGGAAGCCGTCGGATGCGTTCATCGCGCTATGTTGGAACTTGACGCCGACGCTTGCGCGACGTTGCGCGCTAATTGGACGCGCGACGAATCGCCGACGATTTTTGAAGGCGACGTTCGCGAGTTCGACTATCGTTTGTTGCGCGAAAAAGTCGGCGAGATCGACGGGGTGGTCGGCGGACCTCCTTGCCAGCCTTTTTCATTGGGCGGCGTAGGAAAAGGCGCGCAAGACGCGCGAAATATGTTTCCCGAAACGGCGCGCGCGATCGCGGAATTACGCCCGAAGTTTTTTCTTTTCGAAAACGTCAAGGGCTTGTTGCGCGATAGTTTCGCTCCATATTTTGAATATATCGTCGATTTGACGACCTGTCCTTGCATACGACGCGAGCAAGACGAGTCGTGGCGCGAACATTGGACGCGATTGCGAAACGTCGTCGCCGATCTGGAAAACGTCGATCCTTCGTCCTCGTATCGCGTCGCTTGGAAATTAGTCGACGCCGCCGACTATGGCGTTCCTCAACGTCGAAGTCGCGTTTTCATCGCGGGCGTTCGTCGGGATATTGACGTTTGGCCTTCCTTTCCGACGCCGACTCACTCGCTTGACAGATTGCTTTGGGATCAATGGGTAAGCGAAAGATATTGGGACGAACATAAAGTCGCGACAAAGAATCGACCCGAAAAGACTTCCGACGCTTGCAAGCGAGTCGAAACGTTGAAAAGAAAGTTCGGGCTGTTTTCGCCCGCGAGCGCCCGATATGCGACTGTGCGCGACGCTTTATCGGGTTTGCCCGATCCGTCCGAAAAGAACGACGCGTTAAATCACGAGTTTAGACCGGGCGCGCGTCCCTATCCCGGTCATACGGGCAGCGCTTACGACGAGCCTTCAAAAGCGCTTAAAGCCGGCGTCCACGGCGTGCCGGGCGGCGAAAATATGATCGCTTTTCCCGACGGAACTTTTCGATATTACACGACGCGCGAAGCGGCGAGAATCCAAACGTTTCCAGACTCCTACGCGTTTTGCGGGGCGGCGTCGGAAACTATGCGGCAAATTGGAAACGCCGCGCCCGTTAAATTGACGGAAACTATCGCTAAATTTTTATTAGAACAGGTAGCGTAGAAAAACAAAGGACGCTGAATTATGAAAACGACGTCGACGTCTAATCGCCTAACAAGCGTATCGGTAGTCTGGATGCTTTTAGGGCGTTTCTTGGTAGTTTTGGTTTTATTGTCGTCGTGCGTCTTAACGTCCGCGTCCTTTGCCGACGATCTTGCCGTCTTGCCTCCGACGTCGGACAAGAAAGCGGAACCGATCCCTCATTTTCCGAGTAGAATAGCGGCGTTTGTATGGAGGTCGTGGAATTTGGCGCCGATCGACGCGATGGCGCGAACGCTGGGAACGACGCCGGAACACGTTCGCCGCGTCGCCGACATATTGGGCTTGCCGGGGTATCAAGAAGCGACTTGGGATTCGGAACAAGTTTATATCACGCTTTTGCGTCGAAATTGGTCGATTCTTCCTTACGAACAGCTTTTAACGTTGTTGGAATTGACGCCCGAAGAGTTGGCGAAAAAGTTGCGCGAAGACGATTTTCTTTCCGTCAAACTTGGCGCCAAGCCGTATTGCGAGCCCTTGCGCTTTGAAGAGCCGACCGCGAGCGATTGGGCGGAAATGCGACGAATCGCCCTGGAGGTTCGCGAAGTCCTTGGCGACGACTTTGAACTAATGGACGGTGAATCTCGATTTGAATTTTTGAAGGAATTTGAATCAGACGAATTAGCGGAAGAGTCTTCCGACGTTCCAGAATCTACAAAATCTTCGCAATTTGAAATTTGTTATCTTCATTCTTATTTCGCGTTGTTTGGCGATCCGTTGTTGCAAGACAGTTCAAAAATGTATCCGAACGGGCTGTTGAAAAAATTGGCGGATCGCGGCGTCAACGGCGTTTGGTTGCACGCGCTTTTGCGCGATTTGACGCCCGCGACGGAAGATTTTCCCGAATTTGGCGAAGATTCCGAAATTCGTCGCGCGAATCTCCGCGATTTAGTCGACCGCGCCAAGAAATACGGAATCGACGTTTATTTGTATATGAACGAGCCGCGCGCTATGCCCGCGACGTTTTTTGATAATCACGCGGAAGAAAAGGGCGTAACGGAAGGCGCCTATTGCGCGATGTGCGCGTCGTCGCCGAAAGTTCGACGCTGGTTGAGCGATTCGCTCGCCTATCTTTTTGCGGACGTTCCGGGACTTGGCGGAATTTTTACGATTACCGGCTCGGAAAATTTGACGAGTTGCGTTTCGCACGGCGGACAAGCCGGTTGTCCGCGTTGTTCCAAGCGTTCCGACGTCGATTTAATCGTCGACCTTAACGCCGCGATGGAAGAGGGCGTTCACCGTTCCTCGCCGAACGCCAAAGTTATCGTTTGGGACTGGGGCTGGCGCGGTCACGGGCTTGCTACGGATATTGTCAAAGCGTTGCCTAAAAACGTCTGGTTGCAGTCGGTAAGCGAATGGGCGATTCCGATTAATCGCGGCGGCGTTCCCGTTTCTATCGGGGAATATTCGATTTCCGTCGTCGGACCGGGACCGCGCGCCAAGGAACACTGGGCGGCGGCAAAAAGCGTCGGATTAAAAACGATCGCGAAATGCCAATTTAATTCGACGTGGGAAATTGCGTCGATTCCCTCCATACCCGCGCTGGAACTCGTCGCGAGGCACGCGCAGAATCTCTCAAGCGCGGGCGTCGACGGGGTGATGGCGGGCTGGTCGCTTGGAGGTTTTCCGTCGATCAATTTAGAGGTCGTTCACGAATTCGCCGTCGACGCAAACGCGACGGTCGATTCAGTCCTCGACAAACTGGCGCGCCAATATTTTGGCGACGAAGGTAAAAAGTTAGCGCGAGACGGTTGGCGCGTCGTGTCGGAAGCGTTTGAAAACTTCCCTTACGGCGGTTCGGTCGTCTACTGCGCCCCTAATCAGATCGGCGCGGCTAATCTGCTGAGATTGGAGCCGACGGGCTGGCCTGCTTCGATGGTCGGGATTCCCTACGACGCGTTAGACGCGTGGCGCGGTCCTTATCCGCCCGAGGTTTTCGCTTCCCAAATGGAAAAGACTGGGCGCGGGTTCCTTGACGGCGCCAAGTTGTTGAAAGAAGCCGCCGAATTTGCGCCCAATGAACGACGCGTCGAAGCAAAGCGTCAAGGACGTTACGCCGAATTTGCGGGCGTCGTCTTTTTAAGCGTCGCCAATCAAACGCGATTTATTCTTTTGCGCGACGAACGAATTGCTCTGTTGGCGCAAAATGAGTTAAACGACGAACAAAAGGCGCGTCTTGAAGAACTCAAGACGCAAATGATCGCGATCACACGCGACGAAATCGATTTGGCGAAAAAACAATTATACGCGACGCAAGAAGATTCGCGTATTGGCTTTGAGTCGACCTGTCAATATTGGTTTACGCCTAACGATCTCGTGGAGAAGATCGTTTCTTGTTTGGAAATTATTCGAACGCTTGAAACAAAATAGGACGTTTAAAGACTCTTTCTAATCACTGGCGAAGGTATATGACGGTAAGAGATGAAAAACGTTCTACAAATAATTGAAAAAAGCGCTACTGACAACGTTAAGAACAAAAACCAAAGGTTCATCGACGCTACAAATCGGCTTGAGAAACTGATCTTTTCTTATGACAAAGAAAATATACTTTCTCTCTTGTTACATATGGGAACCATTCCAGAGTCGTTTGGAAAAGATTCAACGGAGGAAAAGTTATTTTCTAAGGCTTCGGATATTGCCCTAGCTAGAGCGTTGAATTTTATAGGATTTGACGCGCGCGTATCACAAAGTAGAGGCGATTCGTCCGACGTAACTGCATATAGTCGGATTTATGGTTATAGTTTGGTCGCCGACGCAAAAGCGTTCCGATTGAGTAGGACGGCGAAGAATGCGAAAGATTTTAAAATTGGAGCTTTGAACGACTGGAGAAAAAACGAAAGCGCCGACTATGCTGTTTTAGTAGCTCCGTTTTTTCAATATCCTTTGCTTAAAAGCCAAGTTTATCGGCAGGCAATGGATGCAAACGTTTGCTTGTTTAGTTGGGAAGTACTTTTTTTCCTCATAAAATACGGCGTAGAAGAAGGAGAAAAATTTAATTATTCCACAATATGGAATTATTCGGGCGGTAGGTCAAAAAAGGTTTCGTTAGACGATTCAAAAAATCGTTTTTTAGAAGAGTTTAACGACCATATTTTACAATTTTCGAATGTTGCTTACGTTCATTGGAGGGAATCTTTTAAACAATTTGGACAAGATTTAATACGTCAGGGAGAGTTGGGTATTGATTTTTGGCGTAATGAAATTCAAAAAATTAAAAGTCTTTCACGAACAGAAGCAATAGAACGCCTTATTACTGCTTTGCATTATAAAACGAGTATCAGTACAATTCAAGGAATGTTAAAAAAAATAGAACAAAGTATCAAGGATTGATAAGAGATGATTACCCCAAACGCGTTAATCTGCGGCGATTGTATGGAATTATTGCCGGAATTAGCGTCGAATAGCGTTCATTTAATCCTTAGCGACATACCTTACGGCATTGGAGTCGACGATTGGGACGTGCTTCACGAGAACACGAACGGAGCCTATCTTGGTTCGAGCCCTGCGCAAAAAAAAGCGGGCGCGATTTTCAAGAAACGAGGCAAGCCGTTAAACGGCTGGTCGAAAGCGGATCGAGAAATACCCCGACAATATTACGATTGGGTAAGTTCTTGGGTCGAAGAGTGGTTACGCGTCCTTAAGCCGGGCGGTTCCGCTTTTGTATTTGCCGGACGACGCTTGGCGCATCGTTGCGTATGCGCTTTTGAAGACGCGGGTTTTACGTACAAAGACGAGCTGGCGTGGCAAAAGGACAGGGCGCCTTGGCGCGCGCAACGTATCGGTTGCGTCTTTGAACGTCGCGGCGATCTAAAGAACGCGGAAAAATGGATCGGATGGCGCGTCGGAAATTTACAGCCGTTGTTCGAGCCCGTTTTGTGGTTTGTCAAACCGTATAAAATAGGGGGAACGATCGCGGATTCCGTTGCGGAAAACGAACTAGGCGCGTTTAACGCGGAAGCGTTCGAACGACGATTTCGGTCTTGTTCCAATATTTTGACGTCAATGCGAACGCAAAACGACCAAGGATTGCATCCGACTCAAAAACCGTTAAAACTTATGGAAGCGTTAATTGAACTGTCGACGCTCGCGGGGCACGTCGTGCTTGACCCTTTTTGCGGGAGCGGAACGACGTTGTTAGCGGCGTCAAGGTTGAATCGCCGTTACGTCGGGTTCGAACTTGACGAAACGTACTATGAACGCGCGCGCAAGCGCCTAAGCGAATACGAAAAATCGGAAACTAACAACTTGTTTGCGGAAGTAGGATAGGGAGTCTTTTCATAATATTGTGAAAACCAAACGACGTTCGAAGGTTCTCCCAACAAGGAACGCCAGGTTTGTTTTGATCGTAAAACGTCGATACTTAACGAATCGCGTTTTTTAACGTGGAAATCGTCGTAAATTACGGCGACGGAATTTTGAGGTTGCGTTTCGTACTAATTTAAACGCTATTTTTAGACGGATTATTTCATATGGGCTTAACGACTCTTGATTACGCCGTGTTGGGCGGATATTTCGTCCTGATGACGTTAATAGGCGTAACGTCGATGTTTTTCGTTAAAAAACAGGAAGACTATTTTCTTGGCAGTCGCTGTTTTGGCAAAATAATGCAGACGTTCGCCGCGTTCGGTTGCGGCACTAACGCGTCCGATCCCGTCGTAACGGCGAAAACGACGTTTACCAACGGACTTAGCGGCGTCTGGAGCGCGTTGCTTTGGCTATTTGTAACGCCTTTTTATTGGATTTGCGGCGTCTGGTTCCGTCGTATGCGCCATATCACGCTCGGCGATTGGTTTCAAGAGCGTTATCAAAGTCGTTCTATCGCTTTGGGTTACACGATTTTTGGCGTCGTCTTTTATATGGTTTATCTTGGCGTCGGTATGACGGCGATCGGCAAGATGGCGGCGCCCCTCGTCGGCGCGGATTATATTACGATTTTCGGATTCAACGCGCCGATCGATCAACTCGTCGTAATTTTAACGGCGGTCTGCGTTCTTATTTACGGCGTTCTTGGCGGTCTGCGCGCCGCATATTGGACCGATTTGATTCAAGGATTCTTTATTATTCTTTTGTCGGTCGTTCTCATACCCGTCGGCTTGAACGCGCTTGTTAAAGACGAAAACGCGACGCGCGACGCCAACGCGGTCGTCGCTTCCGCGTCCGTCGACGGAGCGTCGCTTGAGGCTTCGCAAGACGACTCGAAACGCCCGACAAATATTCTCGACGGATTTACCGTGCTTCATAAGCGCGTTCCGGGCGAATATTTCGAAATTATGACGAGCCCCAAAGGCGGCGAATTTCCGCTTCACTACATTTTGGCGATCACGCTGTTGAATCTTATTGGAATCGTCTGTCAGCCGCACTTCATCGCGACGGGCGGCGGCTCCGCCAAAACGGAATACAACGCGCGATTCGGGCTTGTCGCCGGAAATTTACTCAAGCGATTTTGCACGATCGGCTGGGCGTTGACGGCGCTCGTCGCGCTGGCGTATCTGGCCGGCAACGTCGAACTTGCGGAAGACCCCGACAAAGTTTGGGGCGTCGCGACGCGCGAATTACTCGGGCCAATGAACGCGGGACTTGTAGGACTTATGCTCGCGTGTTTGCTTGCGGCGCTGATGAGTTCGGCAAGCTGTTATATGCTCGTTTCGTCCGGATTGGTCGTTCGCAACGTTTACGCGGCTTACGTCGACAAAAACGCAAGTGAAAAAGCGTGCGTTTTGGCGGGTCGAATTTGCGGCGCGGTCGTAATTATCGGCGCGACGGTCGTTTCGATTATGTCGATGAACGTTTTCGAACAACTCAAATTCGCGTGGGAAATTCCGATCGTTTTCGCCGCGCCCTTCTGGATCGGAATGTATTGGCGACGCGCGAACAAAACCGCCGCATGGACGACGATCGTCGTCACGCTTATTCTGTTCTTCGTGATTCCGATGAATCTCGCCAAATTCGACAAGTCGCCGACGACCAATCCCAAATATCTGGCGACGAATCAGTTTGTCGTAACGCGCGAGACGCGTCAAGCGTCCTTAACCGACGTTCAACGTCGAAACGCTATGCGCGAATTGTGGGAAACGCGTAAAAAAGCGTTGGAAGAAAAGTTTGAATCCGATTTGGACGAACAAGCGCGCGCGGCGGCGATTCAAAAAGAATTGGGCGCCGAGCCAAAAGCGATTAAAATCGGCGACGAGACCGTCGACGAATTTAAGACCGGCGGCAAAGCGATCTACTGGGGCAAGGGCGTCGCGCCTTACGACTCCGAAGGAAACGAACTCGCCTTTAATTCGGACGGACGAGTCGTTGCGAAAACAGTCGACGGGCGCAAGGAATTTGTCGATCCGAACGCGCCGACGCTCGAACTTTTCGACGCTTCTAAGACGAAAACCGAAAAAGTATCCGAGAATTGCGTTCGCGTCGTCAACGAATTTAAATCGATCGACGAATTGGAAGCGTTGGGCGTTACGCTCAAAGGCAAGGGCTCTTTCGAACTCGATTTCCTACTTTACGACTATTTAGGCGTCGATTTGAAAACGCAAAGCAACGGAACGTTGGAAACGTTGCGCCTTCCGACGCGTTTGTTCCTACCTTTCGTCTTTATGATCCTGATTTGCTTTGTCACGCCGCGCGCCGACGAAAAAGCGTTGGATCGATATTACGTCAAGATGAAGACGCCGGTCGATCCAGACCCGGAAAAAGACGCCGAAGAGATGAGGCTCTCTTACGAAAACCCGAGCCGATTTGACGACAAGCGGCTCTTCAAATTTGGCGGTCTTGAATTCCAACGTCCGACGTCGGTCGATATTTGGGGGTTCGTTATCAGCTTGGCGATTTGCTTTGCTATTGTTTGGGCGATTATCGCCGTCGCCAACTATCAACCTTGACGAAATTACGACGAATTGGCAAAATATGCCGCCTTGTTCTTCGTCGAATCGGGCGGTTTCAACGAACATAATCAACATTAATTACGGCGTGCGTTTGAAGGCGGCGCCAATTTAACGACAATCAGATCGAAAACGACAAAAATGTTAACGACAAACGAAATTCGTGAAAAGTATTTGACGTTTTTTGAAACCAAAGGATGCGTTCGCCGTCCTAGCGACGTTCTCGTCCCTCGTTGGGATCCGTCCGTTCTTTTCACGCCGGCCGGTATGAATCAGTTTAAGGATCATTTCCTTGGACGTTGCAAATTAGATTTCACGCGCGCGACCACCTGCCAAAAATGCCTCCGTACCGGCGACATCGACAACGTAGGGCGAACCGCGTTTCACCATACGTTCTTTGAAATGCTCGGCAATTTCAGCTTCGGCGACTATTTCAAGCGCGAAGCGATTCATTGGGCGTGGGAATTTCTGACTGATAAAAAATGGTTGGGGATCGATCCGTCGATGTTGTCCGCGACGGTCTATAAAGACGATTCCGAAGCCGCGAAGATTTGGCTCGAAGAAATCAAATTGCCCGCCGAAAAACTGCAATATCTCGACGAAGACGAAAACTTCTGGCCCGCGTCCGCGCCGAGCGAAGGTCCCGACGGCGTTTGCGGTCCTTGTTCCGAAATTTACCACAAGACCCCGCAAGGCGAAGTCGAAATTTGGAACCTCGTCTTTACGCAATTCAACCGCGTCGGCAATCCGCCCGATAATTTGAAACCGTTGCCGAGTAAGAACATCGACACCGGCATGGGGCTCGAACGCGTCACTTCCGTCTTGCAAGGCGTCGAAACGAACTTCCACATCGATTCGTTGCGTCCGCTCGTCGACGCGGCGGCTGAAATCTGTTCGCAAAAATACGACGATCAAGACTTGACGAACGAAAACGGACGCCGCCTGCGCCGTATTGCCGACCACGTGCGCGCTTGTACGTTCGCGATTCACGAAAACGTCTACCCCGGTCCGAAAGAAGAAAAATACGTTATTCGCCGTTTGTTGCGTCGCGCGGTTCTCGACGGCGTTCAAATGGGAATGAAAAAACCGTTCCTATTCCAGCTCGTCCCGGTCGTCGCCGACTTGATGAAAGTTCCTTATCCCGAGCTTTCCGAAACGATCGAACGCGTTCAAAGCGTGATTTCCTCCGAAGAAGAACACTTTATGGGGAATATCGACGGCGGCTTGCGTCGACTCGAAAACGTCTTTAAGACGATGGAGTCGGAACAACGCGCGACCGTCGCGGGCGTCGACGCTTTCGAAATGTATCAAACTTACGGGTTCCCGCCCGAGTTGTTCGAAACGCTGGCCGGCGAGCGTAATTTCGGATTCGATTGGAAAGGTTTTGAAAAGGAAATGGAACGTCACGGCGAGCTTTCCGGTCTTGCCGAAAAGAACCTTCTTTTCAAACGCGACCCGCTCGAAGGAATTAAAAAGACGAACAATCCGCCCGAGTTCCTTGGATATAAGACGCTCGAAGCGAGCGACGCCAAAATATTGGCGATTCTCGACGGCGAATCGCTTGTCGACGCCGCGAGCGCTTCCGATAAAAAACTGCGCGTCGTACTTGACAAAACCCCGTTCTACGGCGAAAAAGGCGGGCAAGTCGGCGACTCCGGCGCGATTCTCGCGCAAGAAGGCGCCAAATTTGTCGTCGAAACGTCGCAATACGACGGCGAGTTTATCGTTCACGTCGGAACTTTGACTAGCGGAACGTTGGAAGTCGGCAAAGTCGTTGCGGCGCAAGTCGACGCCAAACGTCGCGCGGCGATCTCTCGCGCGCATACCGCGACGCACTTGCTTCACGCCGCGTTGCGCAAGCGACTTGGCGGACACGCCGAACAGCAGGGCTCGAAAGTCGACGCCGACGTCTTGCGTTTCGACTTCACGCACCATCAGGCGCTTGATTGCGAGACGCTCGTCGCCGTCGAAAAAGACGTCAACGAGTTAATACTCGACGCCTACCCGGTGACGTGCGACGAGACCCCGATCGAAGAAGCGCGCAAATTGGGCGCTATGATGCTCTTCGGCGAAAAATATCCGGATATAGTTCGCGTCGTCAAAATGGGACCGTCCCTTGAATTTTGCGGCGGCACGCACTTGAAGAACGCCGCGCAAGTCGGATTCTGCAAGATCGTTTCCGAGGAAAGCGTCGGCGCCGGAACGCGACGTATCACCGCCTATACGGGTATGGAAGCGGTCGCCAAAATTCAAAAATCGGACGAGATCGAAACGACGCTCGCGGGCGCGTTGCGCGCGCCGATCGCCGAAATCGTCGGACGCGTCGAAACGCTTGTCGCCGCCAATAAAAAGCTCCGTAAGGAACTTGAAGACGCGACGAAAAAAGACGTCGCCTCGGTCGACGATTTGCTCGCCAAAGCCGAAAAAATCGGCGGAACGAACTTCGTTTCTTTGGTCGTGGAAGGCGCCGACGCCGCCGCGTTGCGCGAATTGATCGACCAACTACGACGCAAGTCGGAAGACGCCGCTATCTTCTTTGCAAACGTCGACAAAGCGGCGGGCAAAGTCGCCTTAACGACCGCGCTGACTCGAAATCTTGTCGAACGCAAATTGAACGCGGTCGAATGGATCAAAGCCGTCGCGCCCCTCGTTCAAGGCGGCGGCGGCGGACGACCCGATATGGCGAACGCGGGCGGGAAGAACCCGAACGGAACGAAAGACGCTCTCGAAGCCGCCAAGAAATGGCTTGCTGAAAAGTTGAGCTGAATACGGCGTTTGAACGTTAGACGTTAGACGTTAAAAATAAACGAGAGAAAAGACAAAGCGCTTTTCTCTCGTTTTTTACATATGAACGGCGATCGTTTGAAGATTATTTAACAGACGCCGGGGACTTGCGAAACGCGCCATAAAACGATATAATAGAGACGCCTGAAACGGAAGTTTCGGTCGTATGAAGACTTGCGCGGTTTGCGCGCGCTTTGGGACGGAACCGCGCGTTGACGAGCGCGTCCCTTGGCGCTTAATTTTGGGACGACTTAGGCGACGCGGCGGCGTTTTATTCGTTTTTTACTTTATCGTTTTTTTTGCGTCGAAGCAAAACGCTTTGACGCCTTCGTTAAGAGGACGCTATGAATTTTATCAACGTTAAATCGAGGACGGTCGACAAATCCGGCTTTACGCTCGTTGAACTTCTCGTCGTGATCGCAATTATAGGCATTTTAATCGGTCTTCTTCTTCCGGCGGTTCAAGCGGCGCGCGAGGCGGCGCGTCGTATGCAATGCACCAACAATATGAAACAGTTTATGTTGGGAATGCAGAACTATCACGACGTCAACAACGCGCTTCCGGCGGCGCGTTGTACGCTGAAGGGCTTGGAAGCGCCGAACCAAGGCTGTTGGTTTGCTAGCGGCGCGACGGGCGGCGTGATGAGCGCGGCTTGCGTTATGCTCCCCTTTATGGAGCAACAGGCGCGTTGGCAGGCGATTACCGCTTATGCGGCGACCGTTTCCAACGGCTGGGCGATGTCCCTCGGCGGTCAAACCGGCTTCGAAGGCGTTATTCCGACCCTTCTCTGCCCGTCCGATCCCTACGCCAACGAGCCGTATTATCAAAACAACGCGCGTTCTAACATTATGCTTTGTCGCGGCGACTCGGGGTATTGCGTCGACATTAACGACCGTCAACTTTTGTACGCCGGTCTTAAGGTCGGTTCCCGAACACTATTTGCCCCCGACCAATGGAAAACGCTTGCCGCTTGCGCCGACGGTACGAGTTCGACAGCGGCTATTTCCGAGTCATGCGGACCGGGCGACAATAGTCTTGACGTTTACGGCGGCATTACGAACGGCGTTACGATGACGAACGACACGCCCGGCAATTACGCGCGCCCGAGCCTCTGTCTTAACGGCGCTATTTCTCCGAGCAATCCGAACCAACTGATCTCGGGAAGCGTCAACAATCGCGCGAAGATTATGAGCGACGGACGACTTTTCGCCGCCGGGTATACCTCCGTCTTGCCGCCAAACTCGCCCTCTTGCGGAACGATCGTCGACGGTATTGCAAATCCCGGTTGTTGGGGCGTTATTTCTGCGAATAGCCGACACAGCGGCGGCGTCAACGTCGCGATGCTCGACGGATCGGTGCGCTTTGTCAGCGAGACGGTCGACGCCGGCAACCCGTCCCAATGGGTCGAGCCGGGCGTCACGACGAAGAGTGCTTACGGCGTTTGGGGCGCGATGGGAACGCCCGCGTGCGGCGAAACCGTGTCGTTATAAGTTACGCTTGTCGTCGCCGAACCGACTTTCTAATCGGTTTAGCGGTTTTGTTCCGTTTTGATAAGGATTCGATAATGCAGAAATATTGTTCGACTTGGACGCGCGTCGCGGTTTGGGCGTTCGTTTTCTCCCTTGTTTTTTCAACGGTCGGCTGTCAAAAGAGCGGGCGTCCGTCCGATATGCCGAAATTGGTTAAGATCAAGATCGTCTTGACTCAAGAAGGTCAACCCCTTGTCGGCGCGCTTGTCAATATGATACCGACCGACGAAAACTCGAAATACCCGTCGGGAGGGACTACTGACGACAAAGGGATTTGCGAGCCGCGAACGCGCGGAAAGTTTCAAGGCGCCCCCGCCGGAACATACGACGTCACCGTCTCGAAACAAGCGACGGAAGAAACCGGCAATATGATCCCCGGCGCTATGCCTGGACAAGAGGTTCCAGAAACGAAAAATTTCAATCTAGTCGACGCCAAATATGGAAAGCCCGGCGAATTAAAACTCGAGGTCAAGCCCGACGGAGACAAGACGTTTACGTTTGAACTTGGCGCGGCGGTCAAAGAGGAGATCGTCAACGGAGCGCCCGGCGCGCGCTGACGTTTCGACCTTTGTTTTCCGTCGTCGCTTTGTTCGACGGCGACGCCGTTCGTTTTACAACTCGCGAGGCTTGCAAGTTTGCGCGTTCAGTCCGTTTGCAAATCTCGCGTTTTTTGCACGTATTAACTTCGTTGAATTGTTTTCCGCGCTTTTAAAAATGTGAAAAAAGCTCCGTTGAAAGGAAACGCCGATGAAACGCGCGTCGTTTTTATTCGCTTTTTTAACGCTTGCAACTTTGCTTGCGATTTCCGCCCCGTCCGCGTCCGACGCTCAAACCGCCGAACCGTCGGCGCCAAATTGGCTTGACGATTGGCAAAATCCGCCGAATTGGGCGCGACCGCTTCAAATTATCCACGGAGGAACGATCAACGACGACGTGATCGCGCGTTATCGCGACCGTTGCGGAATCGGCGGGTTTGTCGTCAACGTCGATTTTGCAAACGGCTATTTGCGCAACGCCGACAACTGGGCAAAATTTGTCGCGGGCGTTAAAAAAGCCGACGAAGCCGGAATGAGGCTTTGGATTTACGACGAACAAGGCTGGCCAAGCATTTCGGCGGGCGGTTGCGTCTTGGAAGCCGACCCGACGCTTGAAGCGCTCGAATTGGTTTGCGACGATTCCGCCGACGTTCCCGAAAAATTTTATTCGCGCGCAAGCTACGAGTACACGTTCGCGTCGATGGACACGCTTCGAACCGCGCGGCGTTGTCCGAACGCGGTCGACCCAAAAGCCGGACGAATGTTTGTCGACGTAACGCATCGACGTTACCGCGAAGCGCTCGGCGCGGAACTTTACGGACGCGTCGAGGCGTTTTTTACCGACGAGCCGACGATGCTCGGTATGAGTCTCTTGCCTATTATGACGCCGGAACAACGCGAGAAACACGGCGTCGCCGACCCGCTCGACTGGTCGAAAAAAATATTGCCCGCCGTTCCGTGGCGCGCCGACTTGGAAGACGTCTATAAATCGCGATACGGCGAAGACCTGCGCCCGAATTTCAATTCGCTCTTCGGCGGCGATTCGGCAAAGGACAGGGCGGTTCGTAAGAACTTCTGGGCGATGATCGCCGACGAGCATACGAGCGCGTTTTTCGGCGAAATTCGCAAGTTCTGCGAAGAAACGCCGAACGGTCCCGTCGCGTCGGGGCACACGCTTCTTGAAGAAGGAATGATTCTCAACGTTCCTCTTGACGGCAATAAACTTGAAGTTTTAAAAGAATTCCAACTGCCCGGCCAAGACTTGTTGACGAGCGCGCCCGCCGACCAGCTCAACGGCAACTGGTCGACGAGCGTTTTTCCGGCGTCGGCGGCGTATTTGATCGGCGAACGCAAGTTGATGACGGAAATTAGCGATCATATTCAACGCAATTCCGCAAATCCGCGCCTCGCGACGATCGACGAAATGAACGCCGCCGCAGGAATTATGGCGGCAAACGGAATCACCGAATTTAATTTGTATTATTCCGTCGACGGCGGGAGCCAATTCCCGTATCGCAACGAAGGAACGCATCGTCGATACGCCGATTTTGTCGGTCGTTTGAACGCCGTCTTGCGCGACGCGACTCCGATTCGACCCGTGTTGCTCTATTATCCGATCGAAATCGCGCAAGAAGAGTACTTGCCAATGGCGGGCACGTTTAACGGCGCTTCGCAAACAGCGCGAATGCACGCGATTTGCGACGCCTTCAACGGGCTGGGAATCGCGTTGACCAAGGCGCAAATTCCGTTTATTTTCGTCGACGACCGTTCGATTCGAGAGTTGATCGCGAACGGCGCCGGACAAAAGCTCGACGGCTCGAGAACCGTCCGAAGCGACTTCGAATTTTCGGCGATCGTCTACCCCGTCGGAGTTGAGAAAAAGGCTTATTCTTGGAACAATAAGAATTTAAAAGAAGTCTACGCGTCCGACTTGCAAAATTGGCGCGAGCCGGAAACGATCAAAGCCGCCCTCGCCGACAACGCCGGGGCGCGTCTTGTTCTCGATCCGCCGACGCCGAATGTTTCGCCGGGCTCGTTTGTTCGCGACGGAAAATTCGTGTTCGTCCTGACTTGCGTCGACGAGAACGGCTGGGAAGGAACGGCGACGTTTGCTACGTCAAACGCGTTTAGCGGAGTCGGTAGCGACGTAAACGTTTCGAAAAACGGCGTTTGGCAAGTTTTGAATCCCGATTCGGGCGAAATTGTCGAAATCGAATCGAAAGACGGCGAGGCGTCGCTGAAACTTGAAAAGAACCAAACGCGGATCGTCGTCTTGCCTTGACGTCGAATCGCGATTTGTCGCGTGCGACGATCTTTATGAATTAAACGGGAGAATAGATTTTTTTTCTCCCGTTTTTTTCTGTGAAAAGTGAGAAAACGCTTATTTTTTAACGCTTGTATCCAGTACCTTTGAATACGTCCAATCGGAATAAGCGCCTCCGTAAACGGCGCAAACGCGGAATTGATACGTCGCGTTTTGCTTAACGCCCGTCGCGATACGCGAAGTAACGTTCGCGTCCGTTATTTCCGCGCGATTCCAAGTCTTGCCGCCGTTCGTCGTATACTCGACCCGAAATCCCGTTTCATAGGTCGAATTGTCTTTCCAAGCGAGTGAAACGCGTTGTTTTTGGGCGTCGTAGGTTCCAAGCGTCAGACCGCTTGGAGCTATGACGTCGGCGTCCAGTATCTCCGAATACGCCCAGTCGGAATAGGCGTCGCCGACAAAAGCGCGTATACGAAACTGATATTTCATATTCAGCTTAACGCCTTTCGCAATACGCGACGTTGCGTTAGTTCCCATTTTTTCCGAAAGAAGCCACGTTTTACCGCCGTCGGGCGAATACTGAACCAGAAAACCCGTCTCGTTGGTCGAATTATCCTTCCAACTGAGTGAAACGCTTTGCGTCGTCGCATCGTAAGAACCAAGTTTAACGTCGGTTGGCGCTTCTATAACGCTCGGCTTCAACTCCGCATACGCCCAGTCGGAATATTCGTTCCCTCGAACGGCGCAGACGCGGAACAGATACGTTAAGTTGCTCTTCACGCCCTTTGCAACGCGCGAAGTAACGTTCGCGCTCATTGTTTGCGAGTCGCGCCAATTTTTGCCGTCGTCGGTCGAATACTGAACAAGAAAACCGTCTTCGTTGTTCGAATTGTCCTTCCAACTTTGCGGAACGCTTTGCGTCGCCGCGTCGTAAGTTCCAAGTTTAAAGTCGCTTGGCGCTTCTATAATTCCCGGCTTCAACTCCGCATACGCCCAGTCGGAATACTCGTTCCCTCGGATAGCGCAAACGCGGAACAGGTAGGTTAAGTTACTCTTCACGCCCTTTGCGACGCGCGAAGTAACGTTCGCGCTCATTGTCTGAGATTTGTTCCAAGTTTTTCCGTCGTCGGTGGAATATTGAACTAGAAAACCGTCTTCGTTGTTCGAATTGTCCTTCCAACTTTGCGGAACGCTTTGCGTCTTCGCGTCGTAAGTTCCAAGTTTAAAGTCGCTTGGCGCAACGAGGGGAGTAGAAGACGTCGTTGCGACGATCCAATATTGTCCAAGACTGCCGTAATCGGTATAAATTACGGAGCCGTTTTTCTTTAAACCAGTTCCTTCGACGCTAAGACAATAAGTTCCGACGGCGCGCCCCGTCATCTCAACCGTCGCCGATAGAGAATCCGACGGATCGAACGTTTGAAGCAACTTTCCAGAAGCGTCGTAAAGTTTGACAAGCGCGTCCAAATTAGTAATAGATTTGATTCCGCCGACGTTCAGCGTCAATTTTCCGCCGCCGTATTCAAATTTGAAGCAGTCGACGTCCGTATTCTTTTCAACGATCCCATTTGCGCAAACGCCCGACGTTGCGACGGAAATAGTTTTGGCCTTTGCCGTCGTGTTTCCAAAGTCGTCGGAACGATAGCCGAAGCCGTTCCGCGTCGCTATAATCTTAAGGTCGTCCTGCTTATTAGTCGCGCCGACATATTCGCCTTTGCTCCATTGCGTCAGAGGCTGGGAATGCCCGTTGCCCATAATTGGCGCCCAACCGTTGGCGCCGGGGTAATATTCGCCTTTCGGATAACCGTCGTGACTAAGTCCCAGCGTATGACCGACTTCGTGGGAAACCTCTTCGGCGACGTTCTTCGCCGCAGAAAACTCTTTGGAAAACACATAGGCGGGCGTGTCGCTGTCGGCCGTAAAAGAATTTACAATGGAGTCGCCGCCCGCCGTTTTTTTAAGCCAATCGGAAGAACTGCCGCCGATGCAAACGCGAACGCCGTAAGTATTGTCGTTCTTGCCGCTTTTAATTAACGCGCTTGTCGACGGTTCAACCGTCGTAACGTTCACGTCAAAAGGCGCAAAGTCTTCGGAAACGCGAAGCCATATTTCATAAATCGACTTCAATTCGTCGTTGGAGAAAGAATTGCCGTTGGAATCAAGACTATATGCGGGCGTGGTAATTGTCTTTTTATATCCTAATTGGCTCCATTGAGTTCCGCCAGAATTGACGTGTCCGTTGAAATCCAGATAAATCGTGTAAGTCGAAGTAGGACGACTACTTAACCCGAAAACATACTTTTCGGTTAGTTTTTCAGGGGATTGACCGTCGGCGACAAGCAAATCGTCGATCAATAGAGGGGGAATCGGCGCGACGGTCGACGCCGCTTCATAAACGGAAACATTTGACCTCTGGGAATCGGACGTTGCGTCGAGCCAAGCCGTCGCCGAGAGTAATTCGCGGTTTTCGAGGGATTCGATTTGCAGTCTGCGCGATTTTGACGAACGTTTTCTAGTAATCTGGGCGCCCGCGTTGGCGCGGTTTTTCGCCTTTGCAAGCAATATGCTAAACTTCTTTTTGAAATTCATTGTCTTTATTCCTTGATAACGTTTATTTTTATGTACGACGTCCCGTTTTTCAAGAGGGAAAACTTTGCGTCGCACGTTGATAAATTCATATTCTATGAATATCGTCCCTTGGTTCAATAAACCCGGCTAATTCCTGAAATAAATTTTTTCGAGAATACTTGCCGTAAACGTTTACGATTTGGCGTCATAGACGGAAAATTCTTTTGATAGGCGGAAGTTTCAAGGTATTGTTGTAGACGCTTTGAAACGATATAATAACGCGGCGTTTGGTCGTTCAGACGTTAAAGAACTCGTTCGGTTTACAAGGCGCGTTTGAAAAATCATACGGCGCTAACGAGTCCTTGGGGATTTGTAGTAATTTTGCCGTATGCTTCGCTAGTTTTCAAAAAGACGGGAAGCGCCGAAAATTTAGACGACAGAGAAAATGTGGGACTCCTTTCGTTTTATCGATTTATTTGCCGGTATTGGAGGCATAAGACTTGGCTTTGAATCGGTCGGAGGACGTTGCGTTTTCTCTTCGGAATTTGACGAAGACGCTTGTAAAACGTATGAAGCGAACTTTGGCGAGCATCCCTCGGGCGACATTACCAAAATCAGCGCGTCCGATATTCCCGACTTCGATATTCTACTGGGCGGCTTTCCCTGTCAGGCGTTTTCGATCATCGGAAAAAAAGAAGGGTTTGCAAACGAGACTTGCGGCACGTTGTTTTTTGAAATAGAACGCATACTAAGCGAAAAAAGACCTCCGGCGTTTATGCTTGAAAACGTTCGCAATTTAACGGCGCACGACGGCGGCAAAACCTTTAAGGTTATCAAAAATCATCTCGAAACGCTGGGGTACTTCGTTTACGCAAAAGTCTTAAACGCTCTCGATTACGGGGCGCCGCAAAAGAGGGAGCGCATTATTATCGTCGGTTTTTTAGACGACGTGGATTTTCGTTTTCCCGAGCCGTTGCCGATAAGTCAACGACCGAAATTAGAAGACGTTTTGGAAGAAAACGTCGATTCCAAATATTACGTCAACGATAAAATTCGAATTTCGAGATTGTCTAGGCTGAAGGACAAGAACTACCCCAAGCCGTATATATCGCACGAAAATATGGCGGGCTCTATTACGCCGCATCCGTATTCTTCAGCTTTGCGCGCCGGAGCTTCCGCAAATTATATTTTAATTAACGACGAACGAAGACCGACTGAAAGGGAAATGTTGCGAATACAAGGGTTTCCCGATTCCTATAAAATCGTGTCGTCCTACGGCAAAGTTAAAAAACAATGCGGAAATTCGGTCGCCGTGCCCGTGATAAAAGCCGTTGCGCGCGAAATGCTTAGAGCGTTGCGAAATTATCGTTGTCGGCCAAACGTTTGAACAAAATGGGACAAAACGTTTTAAAAAAAGGTTGAGTAAGAATCGCCTCGCTAGCGACGCGCGATAAGCCGTCCGTCTTTAGACGAGCGGAAAGAACGACCAAAAGACGACGAACGTAACTTGCGACGTCGTTTCTCTTCGTTCGCGTCGCAAACGGTTAAAGCGAAGAAAATCCCGGCAAACCAACGGCGCAACCCCTTGTTAAGGATGTTTGAGAGCGTTATAATAAAACTAATAGGAACGGGAATTGCATACGCTTGGGGCTCGTTAGGGTTGTAAGTTTGCGTTGGTTGAATTTGCTTACAAAACCGAACTAGTTTTGTAGACGTCGATTTTGGTTGGATATTTCCCTTATTTTTAAAGAGCGGGGAACGCGCGGCAGGGGCGTCCGATGAATTTTGAAACCGAGAAAATTGAATACAAGTCTCAGTTTACCGAGGGAATCTATAAAGAAGTAATAGCCTTTGCCAATACCGACGGGGGCGACGTGTACGTTGGAGTTGACAATAACGGGAACGTCGTTGGACTAACCGACGTTGATAAGGAGTATGCCAGTATTACCAACGGCATACGCGACGCAATTATGCCGGACGTTACTATGTTCGCGCGCGCTACGATACGACCCGCTGATAAAGTCGTGCATATTGCAGTTAGCGAGGGTACGAACAAACCCTACTATCTCAAGGAAAAAGGAATAAAACCAAGCGGCGTTTTCGTGCGTCAGGGTACGTCAAGCGTTCCCGCTTCCCACGAGCAGATTCGTCAAATGATCAAGGATAGCGACGGCGACTCCTTTGAAGAAAATCGTTCTCTTGAGCAGAATCTGACCTTTGAAGCCGCTCAAAGGGCTTTCAAGTTCTACGGCGTGGAATTCAATCCGGAAAAATATCGAGCGCTTGGCATAACGCAAAAGAAGGGAGGCGTCTATACCAACCTTGCCTTACTTTTCTCCGACCAGTGCGCGCATACGATAAAAATCGCCGTGTTCCGCGACGAAGCCTGCACTGAATTTCGGGACAGCAAAGAGTTCGGGGGCTCGATTTTCAAGCAATTTGAAGACGCCGTGAACTATTTGGCGCTTTGTAATAAAACAAGTTCCGTAATCAAAGGTATGGTGCGGACGGATAAATCGGATTATCCGAAGGAAGCCGTTCGCGAAGCTCTGCTTAATGCGATCGTCCACCGCGATTACGGCTTTAGCGGCAGCGTTATCATTAATGTTACCGACCATAAAACGGAGTTCGTCGACCTTGGCGGACTTCCGTTTGGACTCTCCGTCGATGATATTCGCTCTGGAATTTCTCAGCCAAGAAACAAAAATCTTGCCGAGGCGTTCCATCGTTTGCGTCTCATTGAAAGTTACGGAACAGGCGTTCGAAGAATATTTAATTTGTACGCCGACTGCGCGGAGCAACCTCAAATCTTTGTTACCCGCAATACGTTCAAAATTGTCTTGCCGAATATGAATTCTCCGGCGTAAGCGCGTGGGAAGGCGTTGGCGTTTTTTCGAGCGCGCTTTACGTCGTCTTTGTTAAAGTCGACAAAAAGTCGTTATAGTTTCTGTGAACGGTTACATTTTTGTAATCCATCGCGGAAAACTAGGCGTCGGTTATTAAGATTGATGCCATCCGCCCGTAATACGAGCAGTTTTCGCGTGTTTTTCGCTTGTGCGAAAAACAAATCCTTACGCGAAGCCTTGCGTCCAGTCCAATCGCCGAAATTTCGGGGAATACTTTCCGCGAACGCTTACGACTTGTTTGCGACTTTATTTCAAACGACTGAAATATTACGAATCCGATAATTTGCTTGCCAATTTATCGAAAATGATTCCTTGGGAAGACTTCCGCAAATTTCTATCGGGCGTTTATTCCGACGAGGGCGCGTCTCACTACGACGAGCTAAGCTGTTTAAACGTCTAATTCTGGCGGATTACTATGGACTTAACGACGCCGCGCTTGAACGCAATATCAGGGATCGTCTCTGTTTTCGTTTCTTCCTTGGTATGAACCTTGAATCACGAACGTCGGATCGTCTTACGATAATGCGTTTTCGCGAGCGTCTTTCTAAATCGGTCGCACGCCCTGTAAAAAATTGAAAAAAAGAAGCGACCTTGCAAAACGCCGTGATTGCGTCACATCCTGAAAAAAAGGGGACGAACAAAATTCCACTACGCGAAATTAAATCACGTTCAGACCTTATCGGTGTCTTTGAAGACCTCCAACGCCGATTTGAACGCGACGATCATAAACTCCAGCGTCTGCGGTTCGGTAGAACGATAGATCAGATGATAAAGAGCGCCCTGGTAAAATTCTTCCAACGACTTGTATTTGTCGGAATTCTCAAGATCGCCGACAAGATGCTCCATTAGAAGCCACGCGACGAATTTTTCGTTAATGTAAACGTAATCGCTATCGTCTTGCAAAAGTTGAATCGGCTTTCTTTTCAAAAGCCAAGCGCATTCATACGCCTTAATCTTGTCATCGTTAATATTCTCTATCGGATGCAACCCTTTCAGACGTTTAACGTCGACGGCATAATCCAACATAGCCGCCTTCAAAATCGACTTGTTCATACGAACGACTGAATCGTCGACTCCGTATGCCTGAAAAAAAACGCTACTGATTTTCTCCAGACTCTCGACGTGATCACGCAACTCGTCGAGTTCCTTTCTTTCTAGAAGTTCGCAACCTTTTAAACCTCTAATTTGTATGCGACAGTACTTGCTCATAACGACGCTTTTCTATTCAAAACGACTTGTTCAATACGTCAAAGCAGTCGCTCGCCGTCTTAAGCTTTAGGCTAAACGCCGTCTTAGCAAACCGTCGCGCGGCTTCTACCGTCTTTCGTCCTTTATACGCTCGTCCTTTATTTTCGTGAACAAACGTAGGAATATCGGAGTAGGCGCGACGCTTCTTCGTCTTGCGTTGAAAAGGCGCGGTTCTGGAAAAAAGCGACGATTCCTCCGAAACGTTTTTTCCGCTTGCTTTCATTAATTTCCATACCATAACCGCCGCGAAAACAGAAGGAGCAAACACAAAACCTAAAACGATCGACCTAATAATTGACACGAAACACCGCCTAGAAAGTCCCGTCTTTCCGCTAATTCTAAAAGTTTTAGTTTTGTTTTTTATAACGAAGGCTAAACATCAACCTTAACGCAAACAGTAAAAAGTAAGAGCTAAAACACCAAACAAAGGAGGCGACGACCGAAAGTATAAGATCCGGCGTGAAAAAAGAGCGAGGCGTCAACAACGCGCAACAATTCATCATCGCCCATATGCAACCGCTACCCGCAAAAAGCAAAAGGAAACTAACGAGACAATCGCCAAACATAACGCGGCGAGAGTAACGACTAAGATCAAGGACGTCCAAGACGACTGGAACAAACGCGCTTGCCAAAAACATAAAAAAGCTAGGCTCATAAAGGCAAAACGAAAAGAAATCGCACTTCCCGTCTTGCCGACCAGTAAACGCAAGCAAAAACGCCGCCCAACCCCCAGTCCGACGTTTGACCATAAATTCTATTATCACAAACAATGCCGTGAGCGTCAAACCGTACAAAAACGACTGATTTAGACGCCAGAACCGCTTCAATTCTTTTCGAACCTGACGCCAAAACATTCTTATTGTACCTGCCCGTCTAGCGCGAGAGAATCTCTTTCCCGCTTATAACGCCACTCTATAAAAAATATTAAAATCGCTTGTCAATCTCTCGTAAACGACGGAAACTGCAACAAGCGCGTCAGAAAAGGATTCGGCGAGTATAGCAAAAAAATTAAATTATGCAATACCAAAAACGTATACGGTTTTCTTTATTGAACAAATTTTAACAGATACAACGTCTACAAATCCACGCCGGTCTTGAGAATTTTAGAATTCTTCCAAGGTTAGTTTAAACGTAACGTTGCCAATTCTGAGCGTTTGAGTCTCCAAATTTTTGTTCACGCGGAACGCTTCCACCCCAAAAATAGAGAAATTAAGTTTGAACTTTATACGTTAAACCAAGAATCGAAAGAAAAACGTCTTTCTCTCGATTCTTGGTTCCCCAGCCTACGTATTCTTCACGCGCTATCGTTGAGAAAAAATCGGTTTCAAGTAAGGAACAACAATTTTATCGTAAAATTTTGCGCACCAAATTCCTTGAAATTCCGCCATCTTGTCCCAATCTTCGCGTTTAGTAATACTGACGTCGTTCAAGACATAATATATTTTTGAAGATTTAGCGTTGTCGTTACGTTCCCAAACAAGAGCTACTCCAAGTTCTTTTTCAATTTCGTCTTTATGCTTATAGAGCGCGTCAAAGGCAAGTTTATTCTTTGTTTTATCATTACTGACGAAAGACAACGATGCTCTGGCTTGATCATAGTTGGCTATTGGCGTCAGATAAAAATGACGTATTCCTATGGCGCCGTTTAACCAATTTTCCGAGGATTTGTAGACTTTGTTAAAAGCTCCGCTATTTTGGGTATATTTACGAAGTATCGGAATCGTATGAGCCCAAAATGCCTGCCTAAGAGCGCGACGTTCAGTGAACGATCCAAAATCTTCAGTATCGACGCCTCTAAAATAGAAAATTAATTCTTTGGCGTCTATCCCAAACAACTTAAACAACTGACGTAAAATATTCCGCTTCATTGTCGGACTAATCCTACGTTCAATATAAAGTTCGGCGTCTATCTCAAGGGGATCATATAACGATTCTCCTTTATTGCTGAAATATTTTGCCAATTTATCGGACTCTTTCATTCCTTGCGACAGTTTGTACAAGACGCTTTTGTTCTCTGAATGAAGTTGCCTGAGAACGTTTTCATACGTTTCCTGCCAACTTCTGACAGGTTGTTCCATTTGTTTGTAAACGAATTTTGAAACGTCTTTACCTGTTAAATCTACGTTGTCCTGTAACGTACAGTATTCCAATTCTTTTTTGGAAGGAACATAATTAGTATGTGGACGTTCCCATATTGCAAGCGCTAAATTGGCGAAATATTCACTACGTTCCTCTAGTTCCTCTTCACCCCAACGTACTTTTTGGGCGATTTGTTGATTCATACGAATTCCGCTAGTTTTATAACCATTCTTGGAATCCCGCTTTTCTTCAAAACTATTGTTGCCATATTGCGAATTATAAGCGGTAAGCGTTAAATTGGCAATACGATGCAACCAAGTTCTGTGAATCGTTGTATATTCTTGTCCCAAATCTTTTACCCACTTGCTTGTTAGGTGTTGAGGCATAATATGCTCTATGGAATATGATTTATCGTCAATATGCCTGTAGACGTCTTTGTCTTCGTTCGTATCAAAATTTTCGAGACGTTCAAAAATATAGGTTTTATTCTTGTACGTCATCTGATATATTTGTTTGGTTACAAAAGTTTGACTGAATTCTTCATCGGTTGGAAATTTCCCATGTTCTCGTTTATCCAACAACGCATATTTAAATTTTTCGAGGTATTGATCCATATTGTCGTCAAAATGAACGATTTCGTTGTGTAATCCCAAGAAAATTTTGTTCAATGCGTTAGTAGGAATTTCACATATCAAACGCCTAAAGATATAGTTTTCCGTCAAACGAAATATTTGGAACGTTTCTTCTTTTGAAAGTTTATTTTCGTCGTTGAGACGTAAAACTTCTAGGAAAAAAGGTCGCGCAACGGTTGTTTCTAAACGATTTAGACGACGAATACAGGATTTTAAACGAGAATCGCCGTTGTTTGTATGATCGTTTCCAAGAAGAGTTTTATAGAAACGCGCATATTTTAATAGATCGCATAATAAACTTTCAACCGAAGGTTTAGATTCCATACCTTCGACGTATGATTTAAAATCAAAATATATTTCTTTTTTAGAGGGAATTGACGACTGTTTGACGCTTAGGTAGTCCCTAATAAAATTATCTAAGTTGTCGACGGCGCAGTTTTCGATTTTTTCCCAGTACTTGGAATAGTACTCTTCTTGTTCTTGAGGTTTTAACCCCATAAGAAGATAATTTCTGACTTTGTCGCTTTCCGAAAGAGCTAATCCTGTTGAATTCAAACTTTCAAAAACAAGTTGAGGGTCTTCGTCTTGATCTAACGTAATATTAATAATTTCAAGCGATTCGACTGCAAAAAACAACTCGTCGATAATGATTTCAGCTTGTTGGATACGATTATAAAAGTAGTTGTAATTGATCGTTATGTTTGAATCTTTAACAGGTTCCGCTTGATCGTCAAATAATTTGTACAAGGCGTCGCGATCTTTTTTTATCGGACGTAACTTCACGTATTTTTCAATAGGATATTTTTTAAGCGCGTATGGATCGACGAGATATTGCTCAAATATTTTTTCTTTTAACGTTTCGTCTTCCGGCTCGATTTTTCCTTCATTGAGAAGGTTATACATTGCAAGTAGTAATAAAGTGGTTGTCGTCAACCTTTGTTGACCATCGATGATTTGAAATTCTTTGGAATGTCCGCCCGGACTGATAGAGACGATACTGCCAAAAAAGTGCGACGTTCGTTGACGTCGTATTACCTTGACGAGATCGTTAAACAATTGTTCGCAATGCTTTATTTTCCAGTCGTAATTACGTTGGAAAACAGGAATAACAAAACGTTGTTTGGCGCCGTTTAGAAATTCGACGAGTTGGAGAGCTTCACCTAACATTATGTTTTCCTTATTTGAATATAATTAAGTTAAAAAGGCGACTAAACCTTTTATGTTGTTGAACCGTACAAGTAGACATAACAGATCAATGGTCGCCTTTATTGAACGTCGTCAGATATAAAAAAGGAAGAGTCTCCGTTTTTATTACCAGAGACTTTCGTCAATCAGTCTTTTTTGAGTTCGTTCCCTTAGTCTGATGCGAAAACCTCTGAATCACATAATAAAACACAGGCGTAAGGAAAATCCCAAAGAGCGTAACGCCGATCATACCGGCAAAAACGGCGACGCCTAGCGCGAACCGCATTTCGTGCCCGGCGCCTTTGCCGTACATTAGGGGCGCGACGCCCAAAATGAATGCGAGGGACGTCATAATAATCGGGCGCAAACGGAGCCGACAGGCTTCTAGCGTCGCGTCTAATCCGCGCATATTTTCCTTCGCTTGCAGGTCTTTGGCGAATTCGACGATCAAAATCGCGTTTTTACAAGCTAGTCCGATCAAAACGAAGAACCCGATTTGCGTGAAGACGTTCATATCCGATTTCGCCATATTGACGCCGATTAGCGAACAAAGCAGGCACATCGGCACGACCAAGACGATCGCAAAGGGCAACGACCAGCTTTCGTACAACGCCGCAAGTAACAGGAAGACCAAGACGACCGCCAAGACGAACACGTAAATCGCCGTATTGCCCGCGCGCTTTTCGAGCAACGCTAACTCCGTCCATTCGTATCCCATTGAGTCGGGCAAGATTTCGTCTAGCAATTTTTCCATCGCCGTCATCGCTTCGCCCGAACTGTATCCGGGGGAGGCTTGACCGCTAATCGCCGACGACGGGAACATATTGAACCGTTTCAACGCGAGCGCGCCGGTCGAGTCTCGCGCGGTAAGCAACGAGCCCAACGGAACCATTTCTCCGTTTTTATTACGGACTTTCAAGCGATAAATATCGTTCAAATCGCCTCGATGTTTCCAGTCCGCTTGCGCTTTCACTTGGAAACTACGCTCTAGGAAGTTAATATCGTTGACGTAGTTTGATCCAAGGTAGACGTTCAACGTGTCGAACACGTCCTCAATCGAAACGTTCATCGACTTGACTTTCTTTCGGTCGACGTCAAGGAACAACTGCGGCACGGCGCCTCGGAACGCGTTTTGCAACGAATACACTTCGGGCGAATCCGCGCCCGCGTCGACTATTGCGTCTCCGATCGCTTGTAAATTCGTCAAGTCGCTCGAACCGCTCTTGTCTTGAAGTTGCAACTTGAATCCGCCGAATCCCACGCCGTCGACGGGCGCGGCGCGGAAGACGAAGACCTTTCCTTCCGTCAACTTCGAAAACTTTTCAAGAAGCTCCTGCTGAATAACGACGTCGGAACGACCCGTAAGCGCGCGTTTTTCGAAAGGCTCCAAAATGAAATTGAACGAGCCGACGTTCGACGCGGCGCTGTCGACCATCGTACTGCGTCCTTCAATACCGGTAACGTAGGCGACGCCTTCCGTTTCCAGCGCCATTCGATAGGCTTTGCGCATCATTTCACGCGTTCGGAAAAGAGACGCCGAGTCGGGCAACTGCACGGCGCCGCGCATAATGCCCTTGTCTTGAACGGGAATAAAGCCCGTCGGCGTCGTTTGGAACGTTCGCGTCGTCAGGAAGAACAAACCGCCGTATACGATCAACACAAGCAACGAAACGCGCAAAAGGCAACGAACGACGCCGACGTACATTTTGGTCGAGAGATTGAACGCGCCGTTGAACAATTTGAACAGCCAGCCGAACAAAACGTCGACCAGCCACGTTATCGGATCGCGTCTCGCGCCTTTGGGCAAGAGGAAGATCGCGCAAAGCGCCGGACTTAACGTCAAGGAAACGAAACAAGAAATCAACGTCGAGACGGCGATAGTCAGGGCGAATTCTCGATAGAACATTCCGACGATGCCCGGCACGCACGAGGCGGGGATAAAGACGGACGCCAAGACGAGCGCGATGGCGACGAGCGCGCCGGAAACTTCTTGCATCGCTTTATAGGAGGCTTCGCGCGGTTTCAAACCGTTCGCCATATGCCGCTCGACGTTTTCGACGACCACGATAGCGTCGTCGACGACGATTCCGATCGCAAGCACGAGTCCGAAGAGGGACAAATTGTTCAAACTGAACCCCAACGCGTACATTGCCGCGCAGGTTCCAATCAACGAAATAGGAACCGCCAACAAAGGAATAATCGCCGCGCGCCAGCTTTGCAGGAAGAGAATCACGACGATCGCGACAAGAATAACGGCTTCAATCAAAGTCTTTTTGACTTCGCGGATCGATTCTTTGACGTAAGGGGTCGTGTCGTAAGTAACGACGTATTCAATACCGTCTGGAAACGATTTCGAGAGTTCCGCGATCGCCGCGCGGACGCGTTCTGAAGTCGCGACGGCGTTGGCGTCGGGCAACTGGTAGACGGAAAGCGTAACGGACGGCAAGCCGTTGAACGAACTTGTGACGCTCGAGTTTAACGCCGCCAATTCGACGCGCGCGACGTCCTTTAGTAGCGTGACGCGTCCTTCCGAATCCGTTTGAACCACTATGTCTTCAAATTCTTCGGGCTCTATCAGACGACCGCGTAAATTCATCGGATATTGAAAGACGATCGGTTCGTCGATAGGCGGATCGCCCAAGGCGCCAGCGGCTACTTGTTGATTTTGCTCTTGAATCGCTTTCACGACGTCCGAAGCGTTTAATTTTCGCGCGTCCATTTTGGCGGGATCGAGCCAGACGCGCATACTGTACGATTTTTCGCCGAAGAGGGAAATGTCGCCGACGCCTTCGACGCGCGCGATCGCGTCGCGAACGCGCAACGATACGAAGTTGCTCAAATACACTTGGTTGAAGGTCTTCGAGGGCGAAATAAAGTTGACCATCATCAAGACGGTCGGCGAGCGTTTTCTTACGGTGACGCCGACTTTTTTCACTTGTTCCGGAAGTTTGGACGTCGCGAGCGAAACGCGGTTTTGAACGAGTACGAGCGCGTCGTTCAAGTCCGTGCCGGGCTCGAACGTTACGTTCAAGCTCATTCTGCCGTCGTTGGTACTGCTCGACTCCATATAGATCATGCCTTCGACGCCGTTCACTTGGTCTTCGATTTGCGTCGCGACGGAGTCGGCGACGGCACGCGCGTTCGCGCCCGAGTAGTTGGCGTTGACGTTGATCGTAGGAGGCGCCACGTTTGGATATTGCGCCAGAGGCAACGAGGTATAAGCGATGGCGCCGATTAGCACGATGAGAATCGACAACACGCTTGCAAAAATAGGTCTATCGATAAAAAAACGAGCCAAGGGAATCTCCTAGTCGTTCTTGCGAACGATCGATCGGTTGAGTTGCGACGAAATCGAATCGTCTCAAAAGACGCTCGATTTTCGACGGGTAATAGACGAATAATTAAAGCGGAGCTTCTGTTACGCGTCTCCCTTGACGTCGTCCTTAGACGCGCTTTCGTTCGTTTGTTCGTCGCTTTCCGCTTTGTTTCGTTCAAGCGACCATTCGTAGAGCCCGTCGTATTCGATCGTTCCGTCCGAATTAATAATCGTTCCGTCTTCGCGAACAATTCGCGTCGTCGATTCGGACGGCGCGTCGATCGGCTCGATAATTGAAGTCGGTTTAATTTTCAAAAGATTGTCGACGATTACTTTGTCGCCAAGATTCAAACCTTTTTTCACGACGCGCATATTGTCTTCTTGCAACGCGCCTAATTCGATCGGCGTTGAAACGACCGTGTTTCCTTCGCCTAAGACGTAAACGCGTTTGACGTTTTGGTCGGTAATTACCGCTTCTTCGGGAATAAGAATCGCGTCGTACTCGGGCGTGACGGGGAAGTTTACGCGCAAACGCAAGCCGGGAATCAAATCGCGCAAGCCTTTGGCGTTCGCTTTATTTTCCGCAACGGCGCGAAATTCAAGAGTTCCCGTCGTTTCGTTGATGCGCGGCTCCGTAAAATCAACGCTTGCGACTCGCGAAAACTCGCCGTCGCCGATCGCGTATTTTACTTCTAGTTTTTCGCCGTCCCCTTTGTTCCATTCTTCGCGGAAACGAAGCAAGGTGCGCTCGTCAACGTCGAAAAACAAATAGACGGGATCGACCGCTACGACGCTGGTTAATAGCGTCGACCCAGAAGTCACAAGGTTTCCGACGGTTATCTGTTCGCGACTCGTTTCGCCGTCGATAGGCGAACGCACCGTCGCGTAATCGAGGTCGATTTGCGCGCGGTTAAGATTGGCGCGCGCGGCTTCTAATTCGGCGGCGCATTTGTCGCGATCCGCTAACGCGAGGTCGAATTGTTGCTGCGACGTCGCTTGTTTGTCGATAAGCGCTTCTTGACGTTTGAGTTCCGCTTCAAGTTGTTTGAGTTCGGCGGTCTTGGCGGCGACGTCGCTCTTTCGTTGCGCTAATACGGCTTGATAGACTCGCGCGTCAAGTTGAAAAAGAACGTCCCCCTTATGAACGAACGCGCCGGGCTGAAATTCAATTTTATCAAGATAACCGGAAACTTGCGCGCGAACCTCGACCGATTCGACGGCGGCCGTTCGCCCCGTCAATTCGACGTAATCGACGATCGATCGCGAAATAGTCGAGACGACTCGAGCCGGGACGGGCTCGTCGGCTTTTTTTTCGTCGACTTTTTTGTCGACGGGCGCGCAACCAATAATCGTTAGGAGAAGAATCAATAGAAGATTAGAATAAACAGTACGTTTCAATTTATTGGGTTCCATATGGCTGAAAGCCGAAGGAGGGAGGCGAAACGCCCATACAAACAACGTCGAGACCAAATCGACGCCAACAGCGGCGCGCGAATTCTTTTCAAACGACGACGCGCCGTCGACTAGAATTATAACGCTTAGTTGAAGTCGCGTCAAACTATTATAAGAGTCTTTTCTCAAAAGAATTCTACGATCCGTTTTTTCAGAAGTCGCGCGTTTTTGTTTGACGGAATAACGCGGATATGATAGAATATGAACGCGGGTTGCGCATCGAGCGTTTTTGTCGTCTCTTTTCCAAAGGAATTGTTATGTCGTTTTCGATTCGCGTAGTTTTTTCAACGGCGTTGGAAATAGCGTCGGCGTTTCTGCTTTGTCTTTCGACCGTAGGACGTGCCGACGAGCCGACTCTTCTCGAAAAAATCCAAGCGCTTCCCTTTACGCCCGTCGAGGCGCCAAGCCCTCTTGTCGGTTTCGACGCTTTCGGGGGAGAATGGAACGTTTCGGAATCGGGCGTCGTATTTGGCAAGGAGGATTCGGGCGCGCGTTTGACTTACGCCGCGCCCGATTGGCAAAACGCGACGCGAGGCGCCGTCGACGTCGAGTTGCGCTTTCCAACAAAATCGAGCGGATTTTCGGGAATTTGCTTTAAAATCTCCGATTCTGAAATAGGCGCCGACGCTTTCAACGGTTATGAAATCGGCTTCAATCCCGCCGAAAACGTCGTCAATTTGGGCGCGCATCGACGCAATTATACGCCGATTAAACGCGTTCCTTTTGAAATACCAGTCGACGAGTTCTTTCGCCTTCGAATCGAATTTGACGAAACCGGTTTCGTTTTCTTTGTCGACGATCGACAAATCGGCGAATTTCACGAGTCGGCGCCTTCGTCGAACGATCCGCTCCGCGCCGGAACGTTCGCGTTTCGACTTTGGCAAAACGACGTCGAATACCGCAATTTGAAGGTTCGACTCGATACTCAAGAAAACGCGTCCTTTGTCGACGTTCCGCTTGTCGGGCGCAAGTCGGAAACGTGCGAGTATCCCGAAACGCTGGCGTTAGACGACGTTCCGCCTTTCTTGTATGTCGCGCGTTCTTTGCTTAATCGTCCTTTTTCGGTCGGCAACGATCTTTGGCAGTCGACGCCCAAGAAACCCGGTTGCGCGATTAGGCTTGTCGATCCAGCCAACCCGCAAGAACCAATTAAGACTATCTTTGAAGACGCCGAAGGTTCGATTTACGATATGAATCTTTCGGTCGACGCGCAAACGATTTTCTTCTCTTATCGTCCGAAAGATTTTGCCTATTGGAATATTTGGAAAATCAACGTCGACGGCTCCGGGCTGACGCAACTGACCAAAGGTCCTTTTTTTGACGTCTCGCCCGTCGAATCGCCCGACGGAGGCGTGATCTTTGTTTCGACGCGTCGTTTTGGGCGCGCCGTGTGCCAACCTGGTCCCGCTTCGAATTTGTTTCGTATGAACGCCGACGGAACCGATATTAAATGCGTCAGTATGAACACGTTGTCCGATTTTAATCCGCAAATTTTGCCCGACGGACGCGTGCTTTTTACGCGTTGGGAATACGTCGACCGCGATTTGACCTATCGTCAATCTTTGTGGACGCAAAATCCCGAAGGGACGCTTTATCAACTTTACTACGGGAACACGATTCGCGAATTTGGCTCGATTCTTCAAGCGCGTCCGATACCCGGCGCGCCCGCGTCGAAAGTTCTTGCGACGTTTACGCCGCACCACGGCTACCCGCACGGCGCCGTCGGAATAGTCGACCGTTCGCAGGGAATCGAAGCCGGACGCGACGAAGGATTCGCGTTCTGGACGAAAGAATTTCCCGTCGTCGAGGATATTTCGCGCGATTACGCCTATCGCGATCCTTTTCCGCTTGACGAAGAGCGCGCGTTGTGCGCGTTCGGTTGCGGCGGCGCGGGCGTTCTTGGCGCCAATTCTTCCGGTTCCGACGCGCGCTATCGCATTTGGCTTCTTGACGCCGACGGTCAACGACGCTTGTTGTGCGAAGAGCCCGAACTCGATTGTTTTTGTCCGATCGCGCTTGTCGAGACGCCCCGTCCGCCCGTCTTGCCGACGCGCGTCGCCAATCCCGACTTGAAAAAAATTTTGCGTCCTCGTTTACTGGCGCGCGAGCTTTACTCCGGGTTGCGCAAAACCGACGGATTTGAGCCGTGCGAAGAATATTGTCGACTTGCCGACGCGCAAGCGAACGCGCCCGACGTCAAACGCTTCGAAATTGACGGACAAGAAGTCGACGTCGATTCGTGGGGAATACCCGAGCGAACGAATTTGCTTGACGGCGATCCCGTCGGTCAAGTCGTTCTTGCCGACGTCTATCAAGGTCTTGAACCTTACGTGAAACGGGGCGAAGTCAAGTCGATTCGGATTATGGAGCAAATACGCAAGACGGAGGAACTTTACGACCGTTCCTTTGATCAATCGCCGTCGATGGGCGTCGCGACTTACTATGCCAAGCGTTGTTGGGGCGAAGTTCCCGTCGAAGAGGACGGCAGCGCGAATTTTTACGCGCCCGCTTTGCGCGAAATTTATTTTCAAGCGCTCGATTCAGAGGGACGCGAAATTCAGCGAATGACGAGCGCCGTCCAGTTTATGCCCGGCGAGTCGATCGGTTGCGTCGGGTGCCACGAAGACCGCGATTCGATACCGGCGACGGCTCAAGACGCAAGTCGACGTCCCAAGGCGGCGTTGCGCGCGCCCGATACGCCCGTCTTGCCCGAGTTTCTCTACGCCGCGTATGAAGACCGCTTAACGAACGGCGGCAACGCGACGCTTGACGCGGGCGTCGTCGATTATCCGTCGTTGATGCAACCCGTGCTTGACAAATACTGCGTCTCTTGTCACGACGGCGCCGATCCGGCGAAAGGCTACGATTTGAGCGGCGACGCCACGCGTTATTTTAGCGAATCTTACGAAGCGCTGACGCTCAAGAGTCGTTCTTATCGTCAAGCCGATATGCTTACGGGCGAAATTCCCGCGACGCAAAAAGCGCTGGGCAAGCCGCTTGTTCAATTTTATTGGCTTCTCTATACGACTTCCGCCGTCAACGTTCCTTATACGACCGGCGCGCTAGCGAGTCGTCTTCCCGAATATTTCACAGAGTCGCATTGCGGCGTTAAGGTCGACGCCGAATCGCTGAAACGCGTTTATTTTTGGCTCGATTCAAACGCGATTTATCAGGGAACCTACGCCAACGCGCGCCCGAAATCCGCCGGAAGACGCGATCGCTGGGCGCCTCTCGACGGCGCCGGACAAGCCGACTGGTTTACGAAGGAACTTTTGCCGATATACAACGAGAAATGCGCCTCTTGTCATCAGAATCTTCTTGGCGGAAATCACGATCTACCCGACGTTCACGACGCGCAAAACATCGACTGGACGGGCAGATTTGCGTGGATAAACTTGACACGCCCGGAAAAGAGCCCCTTGTTGGTCGCGCATCTACCGAAAGAAGAAGGCGGACGAGGAATTTCAACGGAAAAAGACGCGCTCGCGCCGAAATACGCGTTTCAATCGAAGAACGAGCCCGAATGGATAGTTTTATTGAACGCGATTCAAAAAGGAAAAGAGGACGCCGAAGCTAAACCGGAAGCCGATAGACCCGGTTTCTTAGGCGCGCGTCCCGAACCGTAATCCATATCTGTAAACGTCGTCGTTTCTTCTTGAAAGAAACGTCGACGCTTTTTTAATTTATTATTTGAAGCAGGTCGCTAATTCGTTCTATTCGAGACGTCGTTTCGGTAAATTCTTTGATTGAATAAGCTAAAATATCCAGATTGTCGCGAAACTTTTCCCACGCGGCGTATTGTCTTACGTCTTCGTGAACGATCGGAGCGACGAACGTCGCAAAAACATAATTTTTTTGGCTATTCGCCTTATACTGCTTGAGATGACGCGTAATGGGAATCATTTCATTATTGATTTGGTCGTTTCGTCCAAACATCAACGTTACTTCCACAATACTGTCAGAATCGGAGTCGTAACATTCGATATCCGCTTTTAAACCTGGCGCCGACCCGACGGGCAAGCCTTCGTCGTCGACCGTGTAATTGGGTTTTACATTCAGATTTTTAAAGCGTTGCAACAATAGGACTGAAATTAGGAATTCCAACCTTACCGGCTGATTGACGTATTTCAAAACGGAATCCGTACTGTTTTTTCTGTCGGCTAAAGAATGTAATTCCTCGACTATTTTTTCATTGGAATATTCACGGGCAAACTTCTTAAGCGTTATTTGACGAATTGCGGAAGAATCGGCTTCTTTGGGCGGTGAAAATTCAAGTATCTTATAATCTATTTCCCCAACATAACGATAGTATTCTTCTTGACTTTCAAAATTTTTCACTTCTCCGTAATTATCAAGTATGTACTTGATTTTTGCGTCTTCGAAATGATTGAAATCAATGAAACGACCGTTTCCGCGTAATGAGAGTAAACCAGTTGTTCGCATTTTGCGAATGTACTCGTCGACCAACTCTCTGCAAATCTGGGAAGATTTAAATCTATTCTGTTGCGTTTCGTCGGCGTCGAGTAAATTTAGACAAATTTCCCACATATATTCGTCGCTATACTGAAAGCCGACTTTTGCGCGAATCTCTTTAATTTTCTTGTAAAGCGCTTCTGCGTCGTTATTGAACCAACATATAAATAGACTTAATTCTTGTTTGTAGACGCCGCGTTGTTTTTCGCTTTTGTCCTGATTTAGCAAATTCAGGACGCGCAATAACAACAGAAGAGGAACGTTAGAATTTGCGTTTTTGCGGAACGGGTTATTCGATTGGTACTTTGCCATCGAATTGAGGAATACGTTGGTTATCTTTTCATTGTTGACAGGCGTTTCGCTTAAAGCTTCAACTATCATACGTCCAGAAGTTGAAATCGAAATTGGCGCGTTCATTTGATAGTAGAGAAAACCGTACTCTTTGGGAAGTTTAAAATAAGTGTCAAAGCGCGAGTCCCAGCCCGCGTCGAATCCGGCTTCTTTATGTTTTTGTGGACTATTGTCGATGATTTCTTTGATTTGAACGTCGGAAAAGGTTGCGTTTTCGTCCAAAAAAATCGCGTTTAACTCTGGTCTTCTGCTAATATATAACGGCTTATATATCTTTGCTTTAACGGCGGAACTCATTATCTGCATAATGATTTCGTGCGTTAATATTTTCCCTTCGTATGGAAACACGCATTTCAGAAAACTGGCGATTCGATCAGGATTTCTCATTGTGGTGGAAAATGAAAGGGGCTTCTTTTCCGCGTATCTCCGCTTAGACATATCGATTTCCTTTTTTATCCTCTAAACATTGCGACGTCAAACAGATAACGTTTGTCTGGCGTTTCCAAAGCGCTTGTCGAAGTATGCGAAGGTTTACGAAGCGAATCGGGAACGCTTGGATTCGAAACGTTTGGCTTGTAATTGCATACGAGCATTTCTTGACTGTCTTTTTTAACTGAATTGTCGTTGAAACTAATATAGTTGCTTTCGATTTTGAAAGCGTTGTATTGAGTTATCCAGCGTTCAAATAGTCGATTTGTCGTTCCTTTATGAGTTAATAAATTGGTAACTGCAAATTTAATTCCGTGCGAGTTAAGTTCGTCGAGCGTTTCATATAGTCGTCGTTCTTCCGATTCGTTCCATAGTTTGTTGTATTCGCTTGACGAAATGAGATATGGAGGGTCAAAATATACAAAATCGTCGTCCGTTAATGTTAATTTTGATAAGAACTTTTGATAATCGTCATTGTGAAATTCTATTTTTCTAGATTTTACAAAGTCAAGATAGTTGTTAAGCGCAAGATAAACGTTTTTATTGAAGTCGACGTTTCCAACCGGTAAATTAAAACGACCTGAACTATTGAAACGCAACATATGATTAAACCCGTAAACAACCAATAAATAGAGAAGAAGCGCGTTTGTTTTATCGACGTTGAAATCGTCGCGCAGACGCTCGTAAGCTTCCTTATTATACCGGGCGTAGTACGTTTTTACAAATTGTCGTTTAAGTTCTTCAGGCGCCGTAATTCCCTTGAAGGAACAAGAGAAACGATAACGTTCAATTAACGTGAAAAGATCGTCGAATAATCTTTGCTTGTCGTTAGAATAACTTGATATTTTTTGATGAAGAAGGACGACGAACGGATCGACGTCGTTCAATAGGTAGCGCATCGCCTTGACGTTGAGAAAAGAACTCCCGCCTCCGACAAACGGTTCGACGTAATTTTGAATCGTTTGAGGGAAGAAACGTTTGATCGCGCGCATTAGTTTATATTTGTCGCCGACGTAAAAAAAGGGCGAACGAATTATTTCACTCATCGACGTCGTTTAACTTTCGTAATAAAAACGAATTCTTTATGTTCCGCTAAGTTAGTTTTTCCAGCGTTAAAGTAACGGTAATCACGTTCAAATCGACGCGTAACGCCTTTTTTTGCAAGCGCTTCTTCTATTTCTTCCAACGTAATTTTGTTAAGCGACGACGAACTTTTAGAATTATACGTATTATTGTAAGTTACGACAATATGACGAACGTTTAGATTTTGAATAAGGTCGTCGAAGACTTTGGGAGCTACGCTACGACAATAATCGGACATATTTTCCAATGGAGGTTTTTTTGCAACGCCGCGTAAAATGGGTTTTTCCCATTTGGCAATGTTTTCCCAAACGTGATAGAAGCGACTATACTGTCGCGAGTTATAGGGCGGATCAACAAACGCGACGTCCGACTTAATTCGTTTTACGAGCGAATTAGAATCTTCACGAAAAATTACTAGCTTTTTTCGAGAAACGTCGTATGGTTCAATTAACTCGAATTTAAAAGCAGGCGTTAATACGCTGTTTTTGAAATATGCGTCGAAATGTCCGACTGTATTGGCGACTCGATCCAACGAATACAAAAGCGACGCCAGCAGAATAGAAAATTCTTTATCGTTTAACGTCTTTGCGCTATGTAAATTTTGTAATTCTTCTCGTATTTGTCCTATTATGCGCGCGTCTGAATTTGCAAAATACTTGTCGCCGTAGTTTTGAGAGACATAATTTTCTGAAATAGAATTCGGGTTTATGTTGTTAAACGACGCTTGGTATTTAAGGAGTTTGTCCTGACTATATGTTTCATTATTAAAAAAAGCGTTGTAGACAACTTCGTTTGAATACAAAAAATCATTGAGCGTAAATGTTGAAAAGAGGTCAAACACCGACGCGACGACGCTTCCAGACCCCGCAAAAACGTCGAAAAATGAATCGCCCGAACAATATTCTTGTATGAGCGCGCGTATCCAAGACGTTAATTTGTGTTTGGAACCGATGTATCGCCGATTGTAGATTTTCATATAAAATCGAACTTTCTGAAAATTTGTTCTATCTAAACGCGTCGACGTCGATTTTCCTACGAACGTTTCTTTTTTGGGGGGCGCGCGTTAAAAACGCGTTCATAAGCGTCTTTCAAATCCATAACGCCGTATGAAACGGCGAGCAGTTTCAACGCGTGCGCGACGGGCTTGGCGACGCCTTGCGCTAGTTGAAGATTACAGAAGGAGCATTCGGACGAACAAACGTCGATTTCGGGAGTTCGCATTGCTAAAAACAACTTGGCGCCGAGTTGCAGGCTTTCGTAAAAGCGTTTTTTCGTGAACCCGGAGAAGCCGGCGAACCCGCAACAGCCGCGTTCGAGGCGCTTGATTTGCAGACCGGGAATTAATTCGAGCAACGTTTGCGCGGAGGTTGCGTTGGGAAGCGCGGCGCCGGATAACGCGATCGAGCGACACGGCGCGTGATACCCGATCGTCAGCGGCGTCTCGTCGACGGGGCGTAGGCGTTCGCGATTCAATTCGCCCTCGCGGTCGAGTCTTGCCAAATAGGAACAAACGTCGGTCGTGTTTTGATAGACGACTTGCGCGTCGGCGTCGTTGCAAAAATAGGGATATTCCTTCTTGATACAGACTGCCGACGAAGGCTCCAGCGTCAGTATCTCGCTGCCGTCGCGCGCAATTTCGCGGAATAGCGCGACGTTGCGCGTCGCAAAATCTTCCGCGCGGTCGACGTCGCCGATCGCAAAAGCGACGGCGCCGGAAACGCGCGGCTTTGAAGGAATCGTTACTTCAATATCGTTTAGTTCTAAAATACGAATCGTCGCGTCGACAAGTTTGGCGTCGAAAAAGTTGGCGTATGAGTCGATAAAGAGCGCGACTTTACGGCGTCGGTTTTTACGAGTCGTTTGCGAATCGGACGCTTCGTAACTCAGAGAATTAAACGCGTCGTTAATTGACGACGAACGTTTGATTCTACTCAAATAGGGACGATTTTCCAACAAGGGCGTTTTTCGTCCTTGCGCGACGCCTAAAATCTTTTCAACAATCCACCGAAAGACGGGATTGCGCATTCCTTTGTTTATCGGCTTGGACAGATAAGTCGCCAAATTGAATACGAAATCGGCTCTTACCGCGAATAATTCGGGCAAGCCCAACCCAACGGCGGCGCGATATGCGCTTTGAAGTCGAAACGTCAGTTTAGACGCGTCGACTTGCGCGGGACACTCGATCGAGCAACAATGACATCTCACGCAACGGTCGGCGATTCGTTTTACTTCGTCGTTCGTCAGCGTTTCCAGCGACGTCTTGCCGTCGAGAACTCCGCGCAACAAATTGGCTTTGGCGCGACAGGAGGACGACTCGTCGGGCGTATGCCGAAAGGCGGGGCACATGCGCGTTTCTTGCGTTCGAATACGGCAATGTCCGCAACCTACGCATTGATAGGTCGACGCGTAAACGAGCGTCGGATTCCACGCCGTTTGAAATTCCAGTTGCGAACGTTTCGGACGATTTAGCCAATCGATCTTCGAATCGCGTTCAAGTCGTTCCAAATCAAATGGAACGCGTCTGGTAATCGAACGTGAATTTAACGAACTTTCTCGTAATACTGCGGAAATTTCCGGCGATAAGATTTCCGAATCGTTGGAAAACGGCGCTTTTTTCGGCGCAAGCGTCGCAACGGACTGTCCTTGTTTGCGTTGTTCGTCGTCTGAAAGATTTAAACCCAATGAAAGATTTTTCTCGCGCTTTTCCGCTAAACGACGTAATTCGGGCGAAACGACGCAATCTGGATTGAGTCTGTTTGCCGGATCGAACGCGTCTTTAATTTTGACAAACGCGTGCGAAAGATTGGGGAAACGTTTTGACGTCGAAGCCGTGCGAAGGCGCCCCAGTCCCTTCGCGCAACCAATTTTACCGCCGTATTTCAAGACGTAATTTTCAAAATCTTCCGTGAGCGCAAAGACGCGTTGTTCTTCGTCTTCTGAATAGGGAAGGATAGGCTGAATCGACAACTGACCGCAACCGACGAAACCTCCGACCGAATAAACGACTCGTTCGCGTTTAAACAATTCTTGCACGTCCCGCAAAAAATCGGGAATCGACTCGATCGGAAGACGAACGTCTTCCCAATAGGGGAAACTTTGAAACGAAGGCGCCATTCGTAGTCGCGCGCAACTTGATTTACGCAGAAGATCGCGAAAAAGCCCTCTTTCATCGGGCGAAAACGCCGTTCGACCTCCGAAAGACTCCGATCGTTCGCGCGCGCGTAGCGCCAAATCGTCGACTTTCCTACGTAATTTTTCCGGCGTCGTCTCGTCCAACTCGACGACTAACGCCGCTTGCGCCGCTTGAGGCAAAATCGTTTCAAATCTTGAATCCCAGTCTCGCGTTAGAGCGACGACGCGACTGTCGAGCAAATCGCATAAAGTCGGATCGTATTCTAAAACGATCGAGACCGCGTTCGTCGCCTTTTCAAGCGATTCAAAGAGCAAGACGGAAGAACACGAGGCGTTGGAAACGGGGAACGACGCCAACTTCGCTTCCGCCACGACGCCGAGCGTTCCTTCCGTGCCGACAAAGAATCGCGTTGGATCAAAGCCGTTGCGTAAGACGTCGCGTAGACCGCCGCCTTCTCCTTCCGACGAATCGAAGTTAGGTTCAAATTCGCGCAAGACGCGTATGACGCGCGACCACGGCTCTTCTTTCATCAACTCTCGAAACGCCGTCGCCTCCTTTCCAAAGACGCGTTTAAAGAATTCGGCGCGAACGAACTCCGAACGAAAGGAACGCAGACCGGCGCCGTCGCCAAAATCGATTCCGTATTCGGAAGAATTGACTTTGCCGCTCGCGAGAAGTTCGAATTCAAGGTCGAAATCGGATTTGTCGTCGAACCCCGAAGCGCGCGCTTCCGCAAGCGCGGCGTTTAGTAATTTACGACGAAAAGAGGCGGCGCCTCCGCTGGAATCCAGCGCGCCTCGTTGCGGTTGCGCGACTATCGGGCGTAAATCCCAGATTTTGCCCGACGCGGATACGATCTTAAGTTCAAGAACGCTTTCGGCCGGCGCGCCGTAACGCAACCAGCGCGGACCTAAAACGTTAGTCGCTAGAATACCGCCGATCGTATCGGTTGGAACGTGTCCTGAACTTGGCGCGAAAAATCGTCCTTTGGTCGTTCGAAGCAATTCGTTGACGCGCTCGCGAACCGCGCCCGGTTGAACGCGGACAAAATCGTCGCCCGCTTGGAGAACGCGACGCATATAACGAGAAAAATCAAGAACTAACCCGGAACCGATCGCGCCCGCGACGGCGCTCGCGCCAGAGCCGCGAGGATGAATCGAAATTTTCTTTTCCGCCGCGTATTGCGCGACCGTCGCGACGTCTTGAACGGAACGGGGCCAAACGACTCCGAGCGGACGTTCCTCAAAAGGACTTCCGTCTGAAGAGTAGAGTTGCAACACGACGTCGTCGCAACGCGCGTCGCCTCGGACAAGTCCTCGCAGATCGTCTTGAAGACGCGCTTGAGACGCGGTTAATTGTTCGGACATAATCGTCTATTTCCTAACGACGTCGAACGCGCCGGTTTACGTTATAGGCGCGTAGTCGCGCGTCGACGACTTTGTCGTCTTGTCGACGATCAACGCGGTTCAAACGCCGGACAATAGCGCTACCAGTTCAATTCCGACGCTTCTTCCCAGTGTTCGTAGAGTTTTTTGATCGCCTCCTCTTCCGCCTTAATTTCCGCTTGTAATTCCTTCATCTTGGCGCCGTCGCGCAGATTTTCCGGCTTGAGCATATCCTCGTTAAGGGACTGCATTCGAGTCTCGCGAATAAAAATTTCGTCTTCAATGTCGGCGACTTTTCGAAACGGAAACTTCCGCTTGCGCTTTTCGGTTTTCGGCTTGGCGGCGCCTTGCGACGCTTTGAAGTTTTGCTCCTCGTATTTCGAGGGATTGGAACCCGACTTGTAACTTGGAACGCCGTTAGTTTTCTTAGCGTTTGGAGCGTCGTCAAGATTGGGAACGGCGCCCTTGTTTTTTCCGCCGCCTGCCTTGGTCTTGAAAGACGTCGTAGTCGGCGTCGCCTGCGCGATTTTATTTGATTTCGCCTGTTTGTTCTGTTTCGACGCGACGTGTTCCAACGACGAACGGCGCGTCATATCGGAACTTGCCTTAACGTCGACTTGCTTCGTTTTTTCAGGCGCGAAAGGTTCGTCTAGCGCGTTTGGCAAGAACGGATCGGCGATCAAGCCTTTTGAAACCAAATGCCTAAAAGTCGAATAATTGCCGTCGACGATTTGATACGTCGCGTTCGGCTGAACGACGAGCAATTTATCCGCGACTTGGTCGACGAAATAACGGTCGTGGCTAATAAAAATCACGCTTCCTTCAAATTCTTTAAGCGCGTTCTCCAACGCCTTGCGCGCCCACAAATCGAGATGGTTTGTCGGCTCGTCGAGTATGAGAACGTTGGGATCGTCCGCCGCTAATTTGGCAAGCGCCGCGCGACAACGCTGACCGCCGCTCAAATTACAGACTTTGAGAAGTTGCTGATCGCCCGAAAGTCCAAACGCGCCAAGCAACTTGCGGCGCTGGAGGTCTTCGAAAACCTTCTTTTTAGGTCGGATCGCGTCGACGACGGGGATTTGATCGTCGACGACTTTAAGTTGCTGATCGAAATACCCGACGGCGACGTTTTGTCCGAATCGAACCGATCCTTCGTCCGGCGTTTCCTCGCCCAACAAACAACGCAAAAACGTCGTTTTTCCGCAACCGTTCGGTCCTAAAATCGCCCAGCGTTCGCCGCGTTGAATATCAAAGGAGTAATCTCGAAAGAGCGTTCGTTCCCCGTAGCCTTTTTTTAGACCGTCCACGCGAAATACAATATCGCCCGTGCGAGACGCAGGGGGAAACGACATCGGCGGCGACGTTACGTTGCGGGGCGCCTCGGGCGGATCGGCTTCGAGTCGTTCCAATTTCTTACGTCGGTCTTCCGCTTGCGCCGCTTTCATTCCGTAATGATGGCGTCGAATAAAATCTTTGGCTTTTTCGACTTCTTCGACGTATTTTTCGTAAGTTTTCGTCTGAACGGCGAGACGGTCTTCTTTCAAAGTCAGATATTTGGTGAAATTGCCCGGATAATCGTCGATCGTACCCGCGAAAAGTTCGAACGTGCGATTTGTTACGCGATCAAGGAAATAGCGGTCGTGGCTGACGAGAACAACCGCCGCCGAGGTCGTTTTGAGAAAATCTTCCAGCCATTCCGTCGCGGCAAGGTCAAGGTGGTTCGACGGCTCGTCTAGCAGCATAATGTCGGGCTCTTCAAGCAACAGTTTGGCAAGACCCAAACGATTAAGCTCGCCGCCGCTTAAAGACGCGACCGACTTCGAGAAGTCTTCGTCGCGGAACCCGACCCCGAGTAAAATTCGTTCGACGCGATGTTCGATATTATACGCGTCTTTGCGCAATAAATTTTCGTGAAGTTTGTCGTATCGTCGCGCGAGTCTGTCTCGATCCGAATCGCTTAACGAGGCGTCCGACATCTTGACGGCGATTTCTTCCGCCTCGCGCTGTTCCGCCAACAAATGCCCCAGAGCGCTTCGACCCGCGTCTAGAACCGTTTCTTTCGAATCGACCGCAGGGCGTTGTTCAAGGTACCCGATAGAAACGTCGGCGTAACGTTCGACGACGCCCTTTTCCGTTTCTTCGCGCCCCGACAATATGTTGAGCAACGTCGTCTTGCCGCAACCGTTCGGTCCGACGAGACCGATTTTGTCTCCTTCGCGAACCTGAAAGGTTACGTCTGCAAGAACCGGGTCTGGTCCGTAATGTTTTCGAACGTGTTCGACGTTGAGTATGACTGCCATTTGCTCGATCCGTAATTGACTCGCTAGTTGTTTCTTACGCGCGTAGAGGCGATATTTCGACAAAACGCGCTTCCCCATTTTAATCTAATTTGGATAAACAACAATAGGGCGCGTTACGACGGAACGCATCCGTCGGTCGACTTTCTATTTGAACTTGCGAAAAAACGACGATAACGTTACAATACGCGCGCGTCTTTGCATCAATTTTTTTAATATAAAGGCGCGATTAGAAACGCGTAAAATTAGCCAAAACGAGGGCGTCCTTATGTCTATCCAAACTTCGCAAGCTACCGACTCGAATCAAACTAAGTTGCGTCTTGTAAGAACGTTTGAAACGTCCTCAAGACGTTTAAACGAAGGCGGCGTCGAAGGTTCTTTAGCGCTTGCGCCGACGCCTTCGACGGTTCTTGAATCGGACGAACTCGACGAACTCGACGCGCTCGACTTTGCCAAAAGCGTTTTGCGTTCGGAAAGCGACGCGATTCTTGCGCAGCGGGAGCGTTTGGACGCGCGTTTTTGCGAAGCGTTGGCGCTTGTCGCGTCGTGCGTCGGCTCCGTCGTCGTTACCGGCATGGGCAAAGCGGGGCTTATCGGTCGTAAAATATCGGCGACTCTTTCCTCGACGGGAACTCCCAGCCATTTTTTGCATCCGGGCGAGGCGTATCACGGCGATTTAGGAACGATTCGATCAAACGACGTCGTATTGGCGTTGTCGTATAGCGGCGAGACGGAGGAGGTCAAGCGTCTTCTAGCGCCTTTGACTTCGCGCGACGTTCCGATTATCGCGATCGTTTCCTCAGCAAAGAGCGCTTTGGGACGCGCGGCGACGGTCGTTTTGGAGATCGGGCGTATTGAAGAAGCGGATTCTTTGCGTCTTGCGCCAAGTTCGAGCGCGGCGGCTATGTTGGCGGTCGGCGACGCGTTGGCGCTGACCGCGAGCAGACGTCGCGGCTTTCGTTCCGAAGATTTCGCGCGTTTTCATCCCGGCGGTTCGTTGGGGCGACGATTGAGTCGCGTCGACGACTGCATGAGACCGATTAAACAATGCCGCGTCGCTTCCGATTCGACGACGATACGCGACGTCTTCGTTTCTTGTCGCAAGCCGGGGCGTCGCTCGGGCGCGATTCTCCTTGTCGACGCTCAAAACAAACTTTCGGGCATATTTACCGACAGCGACCTTGCCAAATTATTTGAAACGCGCGGGGACGATTTCTTCGATAAGCCGATATGCGAAGCGATGACGCGTAATCCGTCTTTCGTTCGTTCGGGCGATTATATGTCGGAAGCGGTCTCCGTAATTTCCGCGCGAAAGATTAGCGAATTGCCCGTCTTGGACGAAACGGACGCTCCGATCGGCATGCTCGACGTTACCGACTTGGTTGATTTCCTTCCGGCGTCAGTGCAATAAATCGTAGCCTTTTCGGCTCCGATTAGTCCCCTTTGATCCCTTAGCGCTTTTGACGTCCGACGTTAGAGACGCGCCTATTGTTGACAAATTTAACCGCGTTATTATATTAACGAGAGAATGTTTTAACAACATAACGTCGACGTTCGTCAGAGCGGCGTTGGAAAGGGCGAGGGCGCGATATGGAGCGAGAAAAGCAACAAAAAGAGAACTGGGGATCGCGTCTTGGCGTCGTTTTGGCGGTGGCGGGAAGCGCCGTCGGACTTGGGAATTTTTTGCGTTTTCCGGGGCAAGTGGCGAAATACGGCGGCGGCGCCTTTATGATTCCCTATCTTATTTCTTTGCTGGTCGTCGCGATTCCGCTGGCTTTTTCCGAATGGGCGTTGGGACGTTGCGGCGGTCGACTGGGATTTCATTCTCCGCTTGGAATTTATTACGCGGTCGGCGGGCGAAAAAAACGGTGGGGAATGTGCGGCGGTCTTTCCGCGCTGGCGCCTTTCGTCATCAATATGTTCTACATATTCATCGAATCTTGGTGCTTGCTTTACGCGGTCCAATATCTTGGCGGTTGTTTGAAAAGCGTTGGATTAGGTTTTTCTCTCTTTGCGAATTCGGCGCCCGGTCTTGATTTTTCCAATTCTCAAGGCTACGTCGATTTTTTTAATTCGTTCGTGGGAATTGGGGCGGACGGCGCTCTTTTTAAAGGATCGTTTTTGGTCGTCGTCGCCACGCTTCTGTGCGCCGGCGCTAATTTCGCGTTGGTTTATTGCGGCATATCAAAAGGAATCGAGCGATTTTGTAAAATTGCGGCTCCGTTGATTTTGATTTGTTCCATTATGGTAATCGTTCGCGTTCTCTCGCTTGGCAATCCAACGGGAACGCCCGGTCAAGGTTTGCTGGACGCGCTCGGGTTTATGTGGAATCCGACGCGAGAAATTACGACGGCGTCGGGCGAATTTGTAAAAGTCGGCGTTTTGCAAACGTTATGCAATCCGGAATCGTGGCTTGCCGCGACTTCGCAGATATTTTTTACGGCGTCCCTTTGCCTAGGCGCGATCGTCACTTATTCGAGCTATGTTAAAGAGAACGAAGATATTGCGCTTTCGAGTTTAACGGCGACGTCGACCAACGAATTTTGCGAGGTGATTTTAGGCGGTATGATGGCGATTCCGCCCGCAATAATGTTTCTAGGCGCGCAGGCGGCGGAACGATTCGAAAGCTCGTTTTCGATGGGGTTCGTCGTGTTGCCAAACGTCTTTGGCGAAATGCCGGCCGGGCAGTTTTTCGGCTTTATTTTCTTTATTCTGCTTTTTTTTGCCGCAGTGACGAGTTCTATGTCCCTTGTTCAGCCGACTGTCGCGTTGTTGCAAGAGGCGTTTCGGTGGACTCGCGGTCGTAGCGTGATTGTCGCCGGGTTGGTTAATTTGACCGGAACGGCGATCGTATGTTGGTTTACGAGAGGGCTCGCCGCGCTCGACGCCTTTGATTTTTGGCTTGCAAACTTTGGACCGTTCCTATTTGCCGTAGTTCAAACGTTCCTTGTTTCCTATGTTTGGGGCTTGGCGAGTTTTCATCAGGAATTGAATCGCGGCGCTAAGATTCGAGTTCCAGCTTGGATCGGATTTGTCGTCAAATATGTTTCGTTGCCGTATTTGATTCTTATTTTCCTACTTTGGTGTTGGAATTATCTCGGGGATCGAATCAAGAGTATCGCGAGTCAGCCCGTCGTACAGTTGACGCTGTTTTTCTTAGGCGCGTTGAGCGTCGCGCTCTTGGCGCTTTCTTACGTCGTAACGCGTCGTTGGAGTTCCGAATCGGAGGAACGCGTTTTGGAAGAAGAAAAGATTTTGACGAATCAAACGTGAGGCAAACGTCGTTTGCGCGAATTACCGAATAGAAAAGGCAGGAAAAGAAAATGACCGTCGGCGGTTGGTGTTGTATGACGTTCGCGTTTGCGTTCATTGGGGGATTGTTCTGTTGGTGTTGTTTGAAAATGCGCGTCGTAGCCGACGAAGACGGCGTTCCTGAAACGTCGGGCGCCAACGAGAATTAATCCAAGGAAGAAGGGAGTCGGCGCTTATGAAGGAACGCGCGTTAAACTGGAGAATGATTCCGAAATCGACGAACGCGCAAACGCTAGGAACGCGCGAGCGCGACGTCGTTTTGAAAGTTGACAAACTCGTCAAAATATACGGAACGCGTCGCGTCGTCGACGGCGTAAGTTTTGAAGTGCGCGAAGGCGAAGTCGTCGGATTGCTCGGCGCAAACGGAGCCGGTAAGACGACTAGTTTTCGTATGGCTTGCGGACTTATCCCCGCCGACGAAGGCAAAGTTATGCTCAACGGACTAGACGTTACCTCTTGGCCGATGTATCGTCGCGCGCGCGAGGGAAGTTTGGGATATTTGCCGCAAGACCATAGCACGTTTGGCGCGTTGACGACGGAACAGAACCTTTACGCGGCTATGGAGTTTCTTGGATATTCTCGTTCCGAACAGAAAAAAGCCTGCGACGAAGCGCTCGAGAAATTCAATTTAAAGCATATTCGCAAATCGAAAGTCGGATACGGCGGCACGGGCGGTCTTTCCGGCGGCGAGCGACGACGACTTGAAATAGCGCGCGCGCTCCTTGCGCATCCTAAGATTCTTCTACTTGACGAACCGTTTGCCGCCGTCGATCCTATCACGGTCGAAGGCATTCAGCAAGTCATACGCGATTTGGCAAACGAAGGGATCGCGATTCTTATCACGGATCATCAAGTTGACGAAACGTTGGCAATCACCGATAGAAGTTATATTATCAACTCGGGCAAAGTGCTTTGTTCGGGCGCGCCGATCGAAGTTCTTTCCAATCAGGAAGCCGTCAAACTTTACTTTGGCGACAAGGCGAAATACAGTCGCGAACGGATTCTGCAGAAATTAGGGATTTCAGAACGCGATCGCTCTTTGGAAGTTTTGGAAAATCAAACGGAGTCGTCTGAACGCAAGCCGGAATCGACGAAAACGAGGTCGAACGAGCCCGCGAGCGCGAGCGAGCTTGGTTCGTCGTCTTCTGATTCAGATGCGTCGAGTTGCGCGGCGAATTCTTCGCGTTTGAATTTTCGTCGTTTGGGTTCCAACGAGGCGTCGACTTCAAGACCTGCGGAGAATACGCGAAACGAAGGACGGCGCGGCGATTTAGACGAGGAGACCGCGAATCGACGCCGAACTTTGACGCTTAGGCGTCATAACGTCGGCGAAGAAGTTAAACGCGCGCCGTCTCCGCTGGAGGACGAGCGAACGCCCAATAGGTTTTTCGAGGGCTTTACAAAGAAACTCAAGAAAAGATAGGCGTTCTTCATTCGTTTGGTTCTTGCGCGTTTTAAAATCAAAAAATCAAAAAGGCGACTCGTCAAGGAAACGAGCCGCCTTTTTACGCTTTTACGGCGTCAAAATTACGGCGTAAAGCGCGCGCCGTAAAATCGACGTCTCTACGTCAAACTCAACCTTCGTTGACGAAGGACCAATCGATTTCTTCGTATCCGTTCTGATACTTCGGATAAACGAGGTCGGCGACGCCGGGGGTCTTGAGTTCGTCGAGATTGGTGATCTTGAGGTTCTTGGCGTCCCATTTGATCGTTTCGCCGCGTTCGCCTTCTTTCGGAGCCGCCCAAACGGCGAGGTTGCCGAGCAGAATCGTTTCGGTGAGCGGACCGGCGTGATTCGGGAAGTTGGACCAGCACAGTTCCGGCTTGTTCTCTTTGATCGCGGTGATCCATTCGAGCTTGTTACGAGCGTCGAAGTCGCCGGAATGTTCGTCTTCAGGAGCCTTGCGCCACGGAATGTTCGGGAGTTCTTCGATCGCGGCTCCGCCTTCGGCGCGGAGTTCGTAACGTTGGGCGTAGTCGTCCGGGCTGTAAGCGCAACCCTTGGAACCGATGATGATCGCGCCGGATTCGACGGGATTCGAGATTCCGTACTTTTCGAAGACGGCGGAGTCGGGACGAACTTTAGCGTCGAACCAAGTGACTTCGATCGCGTCGCGCCAATCGTTGGCGGGGAATTGGAACCAAATCTTGCTCCAAGCCGGGAAGGAGTTGAAATCGTGTCCGGAGGATTCCGCGACGACTTCCGTCGGGAATTTCAGATCGCAAGCGCCGTAAGGCATATTGGCCGTATGGCAAGCCATATCGCCGAGGGAGCCGGTGCCGAAGTCCCACCAGCCGCGCCATTGGAAGCTGTGGTAGATGCCGGGCCAGAATTCGCGTTTCGGGGCGACGCCGATCCAGCTGTCCCAATCAACATTCGCGAGCGCCTTCTTAACTTGCGCTTCTTTTTCGGCGACGAGGTCGTTGGCGACTTCTTCGTCTTCTTCTTCCTTGCGAGTTTGCGCGGCGAACTTCGCCATCGTCATATCGCGATTAGGACCTTGCGCCCAAATCGGACGATTCGTCCAGATATGAACCGCTTTAATGTCGCCAAGGACGCCGGCTTTAATTTGGGCGACGACGTTGCGCATCGAATCAAACGTGCTGCCTTGGTTGCCCATTTGAGTGCAGACGTTGTATTTCTTGGCAAGATAGCCGAGATAACGGGCTTCGCCGATCGTGCGCGTCAGCGGCTTCTGCGTGTAGGCGTGCTTGCCGGCTTTGATAGCGGCGGCCGTGATGATCGTGTGCATATGGTCGGGCGTGCTGACGGTGACCGCGTCGATCTTGTCCATCATTTCGGCGAAGAGTTCGCGATAGTCCGTATAGAGCTTCGGGCTCGAATTGGCGAATTCTTTCGCTTTGCCTTCAAGCGTGCCGCGATCAATATCGCACAACGCGACGACTTTGCCGTAATAGGACGCTTGCGTAATGTCGCTGCCGCCTTTGCCGCCGACGCCAATGCCGGCGAGGGCGATTCCTTCCAACGCGGAAGCGCGAGCCGGTTTCGGAGTCGAACCGGCGGCGACGAGGAAACCGGCGCTCGCGAGAGTCGAAGCCTTGATGAAATCACGACGAGAAGTTTGAATGCTCATTGATTATTCCTGTGAAATAAAGCGTTTATAACGAACGGACGCAAGAACTCGCCGTTCTTTTGTCCGCGCGAGGTAATCGACGTTAGAACGTTCGAGCCGTTTTTCGCCGACGTTCTATAAATATTTCGACTCGAGAAAAAGGCGGCTCGTGCGCGACAAGCCGCCTTTGCGCGTAAGCGTTTACGAACGGCGTCAAGAACGTCGTCCGAACGCTTTTAGACTAAACTCAACCTTCGTTGACGAAAGACCAGTCGATTTCTTCGTATCCGTTTTGATACTTCGGATAAACGAGGTCGGCGACGCCGGGGGTCTTGAGTTCGTCGAGATTGGTGATCTTGAGGTTCTTGGCGTCCCACTTGATCGTTTCGCCGCGTTCGCCTTCTTTGGCGGCGGTCCAAACGGCGAGGTTGCCGAGCAGAATCGTTTCGGTGAACGGACCGGCGTAATCGTGGAAGTTGGACCAGCACAGTTCGGGCTTGTTTTCTTTGATCGCGGTGATCCATTCGAGCTTTTGACGCGCGTCGTTGTTCCCGGAGTGTTCGTCTTCAGGAGCCTTACGGAAATCGACGTTCGGGAGTTCTTCCATCTTGGCGCCGCCTTCGGCCAAGAAGCCGTAGGAGCCGCAATAGTCGTCCCAGCTGTAAGCCGCGCCTTTGGTTCCGATGATGAGAGAACCAGACCCGGAAGGTTTGTCGATGCCGTACTTCGAAAGAATTTCGGCGCCCGGATTGATCTTGGAATCGAACCAAGTAACTTCGATCGCGTCGCGGAGTTCCGTCGCCGGGAATTGGAACCAAATCTTGCTCCAAGCCGGGAAAGAATTGAAATCGTGCCCGGAAGATTCGGCGACCACTTCCGTCGGGAACTTAAGATCGCACGCGGCGTAGGGCATATTGACCGTATGGCAAGCCATATCGCCGAGGGAGCCGGAACCGAAGTCCCACCAGCCGCGCCATTGGAAGTCGTGGTAGATGCCGGGCCAGAATTCGCGTTTCGGAGCGACGCCAAGCCAGCTGTCCCAATCGATCTTTTCAAGCGCTTTCTTGACTTGCGCTTCTTTTTCGGCGACGAGGTCGTTGGCGACTTCTTCGTCTTCTTCGTCTTTGCGCGTTTGTTCGGCAAACTTCGCCATCGTCATATCGCGATTAGGACCTTGCGCCCAAACGGGACGATTCGTCCACAAGCAAACCTTGGTGATTTCGCCAATGACGCCCGCGCGAATTTGAGCGGTGCAACGACGGAGAGAATCAAGCGCGCTGCCTTGGTTGCCCATTTGCGTGCAGACGCCGTATTTCTTGGCGAGATAACCAAGATAACGAGCTTCGCCGATCGTGCGCGTCAACGGCTTTTGCGTATAGACGTGCTTGCCCGCTTTCATCGCCGTCGCGGAAATGATCGTGTGCATATGGTCGGGCGTGCTGACGGTGACCGCGTCGATCTTGTCCATCATTTCGGCGTAGAGTTCGCGGTAGTCCGTATAGAGCTTAGGACTCGAACTAGCGAAACGCTTCGCGGCGCCTTCGAGCGTGCCGCGGTCGGTGTCGCACAACGCGACGACTTTGGCGTAGTAACCGGCTTGTTCGATATCGCCGGCGCCTTTGCCGCCGACGCCAATACCGGCGACCGCAAGACCTTCAAGCGCGGAAGCGCGCGCGACTTTCGGCGCGCTTCCGGCGGCGACCATAAAACCGGCGCCAGCGAGGGTCGAAGCCTTGATAAAATCACGTCGGGAAGTTTGAATACTCATTGAAAACTCCTAATTTTCGGTATAAATCGAACGCGCGAGTCTTGTGGGACGCCGAGCGAACGAACGACGTCGCGAATGGACGACGTCGCGCCAAGGAAGGGGCGCCGCGTTGCGACGCGTTTTAATCTTGAAAAACATTATAACTAACAACAGTTTTTCTTTCTAGTCGTAACTGTGGTTTTTTTCTGTTTTTTTTGCGATTATTCCCCGTTTTGTCGAAAAGGTTTGTCGAACTGATTAAACGAAGTCGCTCTATTAGGCGCAAACGTCGAGTTTAGTTTTGTCGACGAGCGCCGTCCGCCGTGAAACAGGCGGAGAAAATTGTTTGGAGTAGACAAATCGACTTTTTAACGGAAATCGATTCACACGAACGCGCAGGGAATTTTCTCGAGAATTTTTCCCTTTTTCCCATTAAAAAAATAGGACGCCGTTGATTTTTTGCGTTCCCTCGTATATATTTTAGCGCGGACGGATTCCCGTGCAAACGGGATGGGATTGAGCGCGTTATATATCGTTTTGGAACGCAATGGGCGAATTTTCCTTTTATTATCCTAAGCGGCGTTTGAGTTCGGCGCTTGCGCGACGCGCTTTCGTCGCGGGCGTCGGGCGCGTCCCCGCGTCGGCAAAAACGCGCGTGGAACAGTTTTCGGAGACGCGCAACGTTCTTGTCGTCGACGCGGACTTGGATTCTTCCGGGGCTCTTTACGTTCCTTACGTCGATTCCAACGGCGGGTTCTTTTTCGTCTCGACGGAACTTTTGCCTTTTAGAACGAAGCCTTTCCCGTTGTTTTTGGAACTTGCGCGCGGTCAACTCTCGCGCATACTCAATAGACGCGCGGTTTGGAGCGCGTCGGGTTTAGCGGTTCGCGCGTCGTTGCGCGCCGCGATACGTCGTGAAATTCAGCGATTGGCCAAATTGGCGACGACGGACGAAGACGCGCCAAACTTCGACGAACGTTGTTACGCGTCCTTTTGTTCGTCGCGCGTCGTCGCGCATAGTCTCAACGAACAATTCCTTGACAAAGTATTGGCGGCGAGGCGCGGTCTGAAGGAACCTTGGACGACTCGATTTAGTTTTTCCGCAGGGCTCGACGAATCTTGGACCGACGGATATGATTCCGCGTTTTTTCCGACCGCCGGTCGAAGACGCGCGAAGTTGGACAAAGCGTTCCGCGCGTTTAGACCGCAGTTTTCGTGGAAGGAAATCGAAAAGGACGACGGCGTCTACGACTGGACTCTTTTTGACGCCGCCGTCGCCAAGGCGGACGCTCGCGGGCTGGATTTGACGCTTGGTCCTTTGATTCGCTGGGGCGAGGAGGTTCCGGCGTGGTTAAGCGGTCGGACGGACGATTTACTCGACAAGTTTCTTCGATACGTCGGAGAGCTTACGCGCAGGGATTCGGGGCGAACCAAGCGTTGGATCGTCGCGTCAAACGTCGAGCTTGACGTCGATTCGCCCCCTCTGGAAACGCGATTGTTGTTAGCGGCTCAAGTTGCGAGCGCGATAAAGCGTCGCGCGTCGGACGCGCAAGTTTTTTTGGGATTTGAACAGGCGTTGGGAGACGCCGCCCGTTTTGAGCGTCGACTCTATATGGCTCCGATCGAAATGGCGTCGAGAATTGCGCGTCGACGCGTGTTCGACGGGTTTTATTTGGAGATTAATTTCGGCTTGACTCCTTTTACGACGGCGCCGCGCGATCCAATGGAATTGCATCGTTTTTTTGATCGTTGGGCGGCGCTCGGCGTTCCTTTATGTTTGGCGACTTCTTGTCCGAGCGCGACGGAGGTCGATTCGACGTTAAGCGACGCGTCCACGCGCGCGTTTGGGGATGGCGCCGCGTCGGAAGAGACGTATTGGGGAAAGTTTTTTCGAAGGGCGAAAAGGCGCGGCGAGTCCTTGTTGACCGAATCTCCTGAAGACGCCGAGGTTCCGCGCGAACTCGTGTGGAACGAAAAATCTCAATTAGAGACGGCGCGGCGATTTTTCTCGTCCGCTATGTCGCGCCGCGTCGTCGAAGAAATCATATGGACGCGTTGGCAAGACGAGCCGCCCGCGACTTTGAGTTCGGGTTGCGTTTCCGAGGAATTTTACGAACGCGGTCTCAAGAATGAAGCGTCCGGCTTCGTTGCGTCGAGCGCGCCGTCGTCCGCTTGCGCCCTTTTGGAAGTCGTCGACGATCTCGGCGACGAAGACGAAATCGAGTTGGCGACGACGGAATCCGAGCTTGACGAATTTAATCGAGTTCTTCAACGCAATCCGACTTCGGGTCTGTTCGACGTAAACGGCAAGCCCAAGCCGACGCTTTATAAATTGTCGGCTTTACGGCGCGCGTATATCGACTAATTGAAAGTTTGAGTCGGCGATGACAAGTTTTTCTGAACGTCCTTTTAGGCGATCCTTTTTTTCTCTGCGTTTGTCGTCGCGTCGACGACGTCGTGGGGTAATGTTGTTGATCGTCGCGCTGGTTTTAGTCGCGTTGACGTTGAGCGGCGCGGCGTTGTTGACCTTAATGAAGACGGAAAGCGAAGCGACGACGACGCGAGGAAACGAAGCCTTGGTTAAGAGCGTCGATCGGTCGGCGGTCGTCTTTCTGATCGGGCTTTTGGAAACGGGACGCGACGAACAAGACAAAATCGGAGGCGTTTACAATAATCCGAATTATTTTTGCGGAACGCCGTTGTTGACTTCGCAAGAAACGGGAACCGCCTCGTCAAGATTTACCGTAGTTTCGCCCGTGTTGACGGATACGAAAATAGAGGGCTTGCGGTACGGTCTGGTCGACGAATCGACTCGTCTCAATCTTGACGCCGTGCTTGCGTGGGATCAAGAACAGCCGGGCGCCGGACGCGAAGCGTTAATGAAGTTGCCCGGTATGACGCAAATCGCCGCCGATTCGATTTTGGACTGGATCGATTCGGACGAAAAAGCGAGAGCAAACGGCGCGGAAGCAAAATATTACGCCGACAAAAAACTTCCGTATAGTCCTAGAAACGCGGTTCCCGTGTTCCTCGAAGAATTGCTGTTGGCGCGCGGCGTGACGCGTTCGCAACTTTACGGCGCCGACGAAAGTTTTACTTACAATTTCGAGAAACTGCAGAAAAAAAACGACTCCGCGCTTGGAGGTTCTCTTTTGGCCGCGCCGTCGTCAAAGTCCGAAGACGCGGGAAACGTTCCTTGGAAGGAACTAATCACCGTGTTTAGCGCGGAGAAAGACGTCGACCCTACCGGGGAAGCGCGCGTCGATCTCAACGGCGACGACTTGCAGTTCCTTTATCAGGAGTTAAGTTCGCGCGTCGGCGACGACCTCGCGAAATACGCCGTTCTTTATCGTCAATACGGCGCGGAAACGACGAACGCGGACGATTCGTCAAGTTCCGACGGGTCAAATTCTCGACGAAGAAACGCGCGTCGATCCGGGTATTCCTTTGCCTCTTCCGCTTCCTCCGCGTCGACCGTCGATTCTAATTTGACGATCGGAACCCTTGCGAGCGTTCAACTTGATTATTCCGTTCAACCTACGACGAGTTTAAAAACGCCGCTCGATTTGGTCGGAACGCGCGTCGTCGTCGACGAAACCGTTTACGAATCTCCAATTAAAGATTCGCGAGCGAACGCAAACGTGGAAAAGTTGTTTCAGCTGTTGGATTACGCGTCGACAAACGAAACGACGACGATCATAGGGCGCGTCAACGTCAACGCCGCCCCGCGCGCCGTATTGAACGCTTTGCCCGATTTGGCGTCGACCGACGCGCAAAAGATTATCGACGGAAGACCCGACCCGACCAAGCCTTTGCCGAGCGATTATCGGCACGCGAGTTGGCTCTATGCGAAAGGGTTGGTCGATTTGCCGACGATGCGCAAGTTGTACAATAAGACGACGGCGCGCGGCGACGTTTATCGCGGGCAAATTATCGGTTTTCTCGACAATTCGACCGAAACTTCGCGCGCGGACGTCGTCGTCGACGGAACGACCGAGCCGCCGCGTCAGGTCTTTTACAAAGATTTGACGACCTTGGGCAAAGGTTTTAGCGACGCCGTTCTTATTGGAAATTCGAACGCGACCTTGGAATCCTCAAACGCAGATTATGAACTAAACGGAGTCGAGCAAGCGCTTGACGTCTTTGAGATTGAAAACGAAAGTCGTTCGGGCTATTCTTTGGGAGGATTAAACGACGAAGCGAGTTCTTCGTTAAAAGACGATCCCTTCGCCGCCGTTGATTTGGGAACCGGCAAGAGTCCCGCGATCAACGCGCAGACGCCAAACGCGGCGAACGGAACGACGACTCCGAACGGTTCCGAAGGAATCGGAGGTTTAAGCGCCGCGCCCAACGCGAATGAGACAAGCCAGACCGCCGTCGGCGCCCAAACGACGGAAGAGGCGGACGAGACCGTCGAGTTGCCGACGCCAGCGCCCGAAGAATCGAGAAAAGAAAGATTGCTCAACGCGTTGAGAACTCAACGCGAGGCGCGACAAGCAAGGTATGAAGTCGACGGCGAATAAGTAAAGAAACGCTTTGCTCTCTATTCTTTCGGATAAAATTTTGGCGTATGCGTTCACGGAAAACGCGCGCGGTAAGCCGCCGCATATAATGCGGCGGTTGAGTTTGAGCAACAAAACGCCGGAGCAAACGCGAGCGCGAAAGTTCTTTGCTGAATCTGAAATCCGTCGTTTTCCGGAAAATCTACGTCACCCGCCGCATTAAATGCGGCGGCTTACCGTGAACGCTTACAAAAAATAGATAGAATCACTGCGGGTGATTGTATTTTTTTTCTTATAGAATAGCTCGCGCGCTTTGTTTGGATTCCGCGCGTTGCGACGTTTTGTCGACTAGGACGTCGTTGTTGAAACCAAGGCGGAGGGCGTT
>JAZRWW010000200.1:0-19556 GCA_045599865.1 Thermoguttaceae bacterium | reverse complement strand
GTTTGGCTGATAATTTCGCTTTTATTACGGACGCGTTTTCGGCGGCGCCGTCCGCTTATCTAAAGACAAGCGGCTTATCGCGCGCGTCTTACGACGCGATTCCAACGCGAACCTTGTTCGAAAAATTCCGTGAACGCTTACGAAAAAAACGCGTCGACTCTTTGAGACGGCGCGTTTCTACGACGATACGTGCAATAAACGAGTAACGAAACGATCAGCTAGAAAGGGTCGCGTAAATCGTCGGAACTTGACGTTCGACGTTTAGCTTCTAATTCGTTTATTAGTCGTTGATAATATTCCTGACGACGTTGCGTTATTTCCGCGTTGCGTCGATCGTTTTTAGAGGAATCGACTTTCTGAAGTTTTTCAAGGTTTTCACGAATGAGTTTCAGTCTTTTATCCGCTTCGTCTAGACGTCCCTCCCTAAGCGCGAGTTCTGCGGAACCGAAATGCAAAGGGAGAAAAAACTGAAATTCGGAATAATCGGGACGTCGTAATCCAAAGTTTTGGGCTTTTTCATCAGCGATTTTCAGCAACTTGCCCGCCGCCTTAAGATTGCCTTCGCACGCCTCTCGTTTGGCGTAATGAAAATAAACGAAAATTTGGAACGTCGCGTATTGAACGGAATTGGGGTATTCTTTAACAAGCGAATCGATTAACTCGAGCGCTTCTTTTTTGGCTTCTTCGAATTCTTCCGCAAGTTTTTCCTTTTCGTCCAAATCGAACGTCGTCGCTCGGATATGATCCTCAATAAACGAACGCAACACGTTTTGGACAAATACGGCGACGATCGCGCGCGATTCGTTCGGAGCCTGAATTTTCAGCGCTTTTGCGTATTCGTACCCGATTTTTTGGACTGTCCGCGCGCCTTCCGAATCGCCCAACGTGAGACGCCACAACGCATAGTAGCCGTAAAATTTACACGACAACGTAAGTTGGTCGGTCGATAGGTTCGGATTTTTAGACGTTTCGTTAATTCGCGCGCGCGCCGCGTCGAAATCCGCTTGAATATTCTCTTTTTGTCGATCGGTTGGAACAACGGGTCGACTGGGGGCGAAGAAACCGGGCGTGGAATCCGCCTCAAAACGGACGACGTACATTCTATAAACGGCGCGTTCAAATCGAAGTTGCGCGAGCATACTTTCGCATTGAGCGGTTCCGTTTGGTAATTCGTCAAGTTCTTTGACGACAAAAGCGCATTTTTCTTCGATGATTTCCGGTCGGTCGTTTGGCGCGTCGATTTCGAAGAGCGCGACTACTACTTGCGCCATTGCCAAAATCGTTTGACGTCGCTCGTCGAAATTTTGAGCGCTTTTCAACGACTCCAAATAGAGATCGTACGCTTTTTCAAAGGCGTAGGATATTCTGGGACGTCCAAGAGTTTTACTTAGTCTCCCTATGTTGGCGTAGGCGTTGGCGGCTTTAAAGAGCAATTTTTGATCGTTTTCATTTTCACGCGTGAAGTCGTCGTAAAACGAGAGCAGACTTTCTAAGGCGCCGGCGTCTTTTTCGGAAACGTCGGCTTCGCCTTCAGGGGGATTGAAATAGGAATAGTCGTCTAAAAAATCGAATTTAACGTCCTCCTGAGCGCCTAGTTTAACAAACAACTGATCGAACGCTTGAAGCGCAAGATCAAGATTCTTTTGAGCGCGTTCCGTCTCGGCTTTTTTTTCCAAGTATAGACGATGCGTTTTGAGATTGTCCGCCGTCGTAATATACGTGACGCCCGTCCAAGACGCAAGCAACGACGCCGCAAGCGAAAAAGAGAGCGCCGCCGCTAGTTTGTTGCGCTTGCTCCAGCGCCAACCTTGCTCCAACAGACCGACTCGCCTCGCTCGAATAGGACGTTCGTCTAAGAAACGTTGCAAATCGTCGGCTAGTTCGCCGGCGGTCGCGTATCTTTTTTCAGGCTTATGTTCGAGCGCTTTGAGAATAATCGTCTCTAAATCTCGCGGAATATTCGGGTTGATTTTTCGCGGTTTGACGACGATTCCTTGCGCGACTTGCGCCAATAGTTTCGAGTAATTCGTTTCGTCGAAAGCGGGCGTAAAAGTTAGGAGTTCGTAGAGCGTGAGACCAAGCGAGTAGACGTCGGAAAGAGGGGAAAATCGTCCTTCCAACGCTTCAGGCGCCAAATAACGCAACGTTCCGACAAGTTGTCCGCGACGAGTTAAATTACCGGCGTTAATTGGTTTGGCCAGTCCGAAATCGGTAATCCACAAAACGCCCTCGTAATCGACGATTAGATTCGAGGGTTTGACGTCGCGATGCACGACGTCGTGCCGATGCGCGTAATCTAACGCGCGAGCCGCTTGAACGCCGACGTCGCCGATTCGTTGATAGTAGTCGTAACTGGCGATATGAACGGAAAGCAACGCTTTTTTCGGCGCGGGCAAGATCGCTCCTATGCCGCTCGCGCTTGGAATAGAACGCGCGTTAAATTTTGACTTGCGTTTTGGGGAAGAGAACGCTCGAAATAGACGACGCAAAGGGGAGAAGACCTGCGCGTTTTGCTCTCGACTCGAATCGTCGACCGCTTGTTCGGCGTCGTCCTTGAACGACGTCGACGGGAAATCTGTTTGTAGAGCCGACGTTTCAACTAAAGCGTCGTTGGAACCGTCGGTTGTTTCTCCTAACGGCTCGTCGGTAATGGAAGCCAAACGGGTCGTCTGGAAAGAAACGCCCGAACGACGCAACACGTCGTCGAATCCGCGCCAAACGCGACCTTCGTCGGAAGACGCGTCGTCCTTGCTTGACGGCGCGGAATCGTCTTGAGTCGTCGCGTTTCGTCGTTCGCGAATGCGACGCTTCGATTCGTAGTAAGAGTCGAAAGTTTGAGACGCTTCCTTTTCTTTGAGTCTCAGAAACTGTTCAAGACTAACTCCGTCGATTAGTTGCATCGCATAGAAGAATCGATCGTCGACGTTGTCGCAACCGAAGACGGGCACGATGTTCGTATGGTGCAAACGCGCCGCCATACGCGCTTCGCGTTGAAAACGCGCGATCGTCTGCGCTTCTTCTCCGGGGAAAATCCTAGTTACTTTGAGCGCGACGACTCGATCGAGAGTTTCGTCCCACGCTTCGTAGACGACTCCCATTCCCCCTTTTCCAAGTTCGCGAATCACGCGATAATTTTTGAGCTGTTTCAACACGGGCGGATCTTTGCCCTTAACGCCGACGCTTGCGGAAAAATTCGACAACGATTCTTGTTTGCTTCCTTTTTCTAGCAATAATAGAGTCGGAAAAAGTTCTTTGATATCGTCGGCGCATTCGGGATAGCGCGCGGCGTATTCTTCGACGCTGGGATTTTTGCCGTCGCGGTATTCTTGGACGAAACGTTCGGAAAGCGTTTCGAAATTAAATTCAGATTCTTCAGAAGAGACTTCGCGCGCGTCTTTGTCGTCGACGCGTCGGACTTCGACGTCGGAACGTGGGGAAACGGTCGTCATTTTGGCGTAATCGGAGTTTGGCTCTGAAAATTCCGTCGACAAGGACGTTCTTTCCTAACGCGTTTCTACGGCGAAAAGGAAAAAAGATCGGCGCCGCTTGTCGCATATAAAATCCAACGAAAGACCGCTCAAAATCGGCGCGCTTGGCGATTTGGAGCGATTTTTTTAAAAAGCGGCGTTCATTCAAGCAAATCGTCGAGTTTTTCCGCTTGGAGTATCGTTCGAAATTTTTTTAGCGCGCGCAAATACATAACGCTTGCGGCGTTGGGAGACACCTTTAACTCTTCCGCCGTTTCGCGGTTGCTTAATTGCTCAAAGTGCCGCAACGACAAAATTTCCCGATCCGTTTCGTTGAGTTTTTCAAGACATTCGCGCAACTTAAAGACGAGTTCGTGTCGTCGCGCCGCCGCGGAAGGGGACGTCGATTTGCCAATCAGGAAAATAGAAGTCGACGTCGCGTCGGTTTTCGCGCGTTGTTCTGAAATAGAATACTCTCGCGACACGTTCCGCTTTTGCGTTTGACAGTAACGGCGATAAGTGGAAACAAGCTGTTGACCGACGATAAGACGCAACCACACGATCGTGGAAAATTTTGGCGCGGAGACTCCGAGACGCAACTGTCGATACGCCTCCATAAAAGAATCTTGAAGCACGTCGTTTGCGTCGACCCGATTACGCAACTCGGGTTGCAATCGTACCTCAATCATTCGAAGGAGTCTGTCTCGATGTTCGTTGAACATTTCTTCGACGAGCCGCTTTGCCTCGGCGTCTTTGACCGGGGCGTCGGAGATCGGGGCGTCGGCGTCTTGGACGTTTGCGTTTAAAACTTCGCCGCAATTCGAGTCGTTTACAGGGGCTGAATTGTCGGACGTCGCGGCGTTAGGAGAAACGTTTTCGTCGAACATCGGAAATCTTTCTAGTTTAGTCGAGGCTCGGTTGCGCGCCGCTAGGAACGCGTCGCCAAAGTTTATTTCGACTAACGAACAAAATATTTTTGTTCAATAAGGAGGGGCGCCGCCTCTTCATAAACGGAAGCGTCGCCCTAATTATAGCGCCGCCGACTAAAAAACAAGGGGAAGCGACCTTCTTAACGGGGTTGACTTAATACGTTGAAGTCGGTACGATAGGAAACGTTTTGCCCGTTTTGAGGACGTCGGCGCTCTCGACGGTTTGCAAAGTTGCGATTCGTATTATAATAGGGGCGTTTTTAACGTTTTCCGACGAATTAAAGTCGAGAATTGTTCGTTTAGTATTGAAAGATTGTCAAATGGCGAAAACAGAGACGGCAAGCGCCGGCGTCGTTTTAGAAGCGGCACGTCGCGAGAAACTGCGAAAAATAGAGGAAATGGGGTTCGATCCGTGGGGCGCGCGCTTTGACGATCGTTCCTTGATTGGCGACGTCAGAGCCCGAGAAAGCGAAATTGTCGTCGGCGAACCGATTAAATTGCCCCCAAAATATGAAGGCGCGCCGGAACGCGTCGAGATTCCGACAAGCGGACCTCAAGTTCGCGTCGCGGGACGTATCGTCTTGCAACGCAAACAGGGCAAATTGATCTTCCTCACCCTTAAAGACTGGACGGGCGAGATTCAGATATTTATTGGCAAAAATCAAGTCGGCGATCAAGCGTGGGAACTGGCGCTTTGTTTCGATCTTGGCGACTTGGTCGGCGTCGACGGCGAATTTAAGAAGACTCAGACGGGCGAATTGACGATTTTTGCTTCCGATCTGACCTTTTTGAGCAAGTCGCTCGAGTCGCCGCCGGATAAATTTAAGGGGTTGAACGATCCCGAATTACGTTCGCGTATGCGATACGTCGACCTTGCGCATAACGACGAAGCGATGAAGCGTATGCTCGATCGAACGAAGATAGTCGCGTCGGTTCGTAAGACGCTTGCCGGAGAAGGGTTCGTCGAAGTCGAAGGACCGACCCTTCATTCAGTCGCGGGAGGCGCGGCGGCTCGTCCGTTCGTAACTCATCACAACGCGTTGGATATTCCTCTGTATATGCGCATTGCGTTGGAATTGCACCTCAAGCGCTTGCTTGTCGGCGGAATGGAGCGCGTTTTTGAGATTGGACGCGTTTATCGCAACGAAGGGATCGACCAGACGCATAATCCCGAGTTTACCTTGATGGAACTCTATCAGGCTTACGGCGATTATCGTTCGATGATGGATATTACGGAAAAGATTATCGTCGACGCGATTAAAGCGACGGGGCAAGGGTTTGTTTTGCCTTGGGGCGGTCAGGAAATCGATTTTACGCCTCCCTTTGAACGCAAGCCTTATTTTGAGGCGCTGGCGGAACGCACGGGGATCGATCCGCACGACGACGCGGCGGTGATCGCCTACGCAAAATCGATCGGAATCGAAGACGTCGATAAGAAACACGTCGACGTCGTGCGCAACGACATATTCGAAGAAAAAGTCGAAGAATCGCTTGTCGGTCCCGTCTTTATTACCGATTATCCCGCGAGTATTTGTCCGCTGACAAAGCGTAAGCGATCCAACCCGGAAATTGCCGAACGATTTGAATTGTTCGTGCGAGGTTGCGAGTTGGCGAACGCTTACACCGAGTTGAACGATCCCGATTTGCAAGACAAATTGTTCCGCAGTCAGCTCGAGGGGCAAAAGGAAGAAGACTCGATGGCGAAGATGGATCACGATTTCATTCGCGCGTTGCGATACGCGATGCCGCCCGCCGGGGGATTGGGAATTGGAATCGATCGTCTGGCGATGATGTTGACGAATACGACGAGCATTCGCGAAGTCGTTTTGTTCCCGCTTTTGAGACCGGAAGTTTTCGAGGAATAATCGCGTCGTTACGGCGTAAACGAAACGACGTAAACGAGAGCGCGTCGCGTCCGTCGAGACGAAGGCGCGCCGACGCGTAAGATTTCTTTTTTAGGCGGACGACGGCAAGGAAGGCCGATGTATAAGCTGTTATTAATTTGGCGTTATCTTTTAACGCGTTATATCGCGCTTGTTAGCGTCGTGAGCGTTATGCTCGGCGTCGCGACGATGATCGTCGTCAACGCGGTAATGCTCGGTTTCAGTCGCGAGATGGAGAATCGCATTCACGGCGCGTTGTCGGACGTGACGATTAGTTCGCGTTCAAGTTTGCGCGGATTTGAGGACGTCGACGCAAGGTTGCGCGACGTCGAGCGCGTCGCGGGCGATATGATCGAAGCGACGACTCCGACCGTAACTACGCCGGGTCTATTTAGTTACGAATACAACGGGGAAGTGATAACGCGTCAAGTGCAGATCGTTGGAATCGACGCCGTCACCAACGAGAAAGTTACCGCCGTCTCGCAATATCTCCAACATCCGGAAAATCGTAAACGTCTGACTTTCAACCTCTACGAAGACGGTTTCGACGTCAAGAATCCTCTATTTGGCGAAGACGCGACCGTAAGACCTCGTATTGCCGAAGGCGGTTGGAAGAAGCGGCGCGCCGACGCAAAATATGAAAAATATCGTTGGCAAGAACAAGAGCGGCGCCGCGAGATGTACGTCAAATCGCGCAAGCCGGATTCCGCGCCCAAAATGGACGCTTCGGTTATACGTTATTCGAATTCCGACGGAACAACGTCGAATTCCGGCGTCGTCGATCCCTATGCCGCCGCGTTGGAAAATATGCCGACGGCGCCGACTTACGACGTTGCGGAAGAGGAAACGACGAACGAGACGCCGACGACTACAAACGATCCGTTGGGCGAATTCCCGACCGATTTGGCGATCGAAAATCGATCGACTGCGGAAGAACCGTCGGCGCCGACGCCCCCTAACCTAGTAGAGGACGTTTCGGAAGATTTGGAATCTTCGTCGCCAAGTCGTCCGAGTATGCTTGTCGGAACGCCTTTTGACGGCTTACGTCGATTTGAGACGGAAAAGGACAAGGAAACGACGCAAGAGACGGGCGCGATTATCGGAATTGGTCTGGTTTCAGGAGCGCGACATAAGCATCTCAACGCCGAGACGGGTAAAGACGAGATGGTCGAATCCCTTTGGACGATACCGGGCGCCGACGCGACGCTCTCGTTTTTAGCGGTCGGTATGGAAAATTCAATGCCGTCGATCGTTTACGACCGTTTTACGATCGTCGATTTCTACGAGTGTCGTATGGCGGAATACGACGAATCGTTTGTTTTTGTTCCGATCGAGAAGCTCCAAGAATTACGACGTATGATCGCGCCGGACGGCAAGCGAATGGCGACGCACATCTTGATCAAGGCGAAGCCGGGCGTCAAAATTGAGAATTTGCGCGATCGTTTGAGGAACAGCGACGCGTTTCCCGAGCAGTTGTTCGGGGTCGAGACTTGGAAAGATCAGCAAGCGACGACGTTGGCGGCGGTTGCGACGGAACTTTCGATTTTGAACGTGTTGCTCTTTTTGTCGATCGCGGTGGCCGGTTTCGGCATTTTGGCGATTTTCTTTATGATCGTCGTCGAAAAGACGCGCGACGTCGGCATTTTGAAATCGTTGGGCGCTAGCGGAAACGGAATTATGCAAATTTTTCTGTTTTACGGTCTTGCGCTTGGCGTCGTCGGCGCGGGCTTGGGAACGATTATCGGTTTTTGGTTTGTCGCCAATATTCAGGAGATCGCCGATTTTCTCTCGCGCGTTATGGGGCGCGAAGTCTTCGATCCGACGATTTATATGTTCCATCAAGTGCCGGCGATTATCGAGACGCCGACCGTCGTTTGGATTGTGCTGGGCGCGTTGTTTATCGCCGTGTCGTCGAGCGTTTTGCCCGCGTTGAGAGCGGCTAAGTTAAAGCCGGTCGACGCCTTGAGAGTTTGAAGCGTTAGAGTTTGGGATTGGATGGAATTAAACGTTAAGCGAAGGAGCGAACGAAATGGAACGCGAAGAAACAAGAACAGACGAGGCGCGAATTATTGCGCGACTCCGACGACGACCGGCGACTTCGCGTCCTTTGCCAGACTTGGAGTTCCCGTCGGAATCCGAAGCGAGCGACGACGATCTAAGAGCGTCAAACGACGCGCGCGGTTTGAATAGCGCTCGCGCGGAGGCGTTAAAAAGGTTAGTCGCGTCGAAAGAGCCGAAAGAGACGATGAGTTCGTTGAGTCCGGCTTTGCGCGATTTGCGCAGGGAGTTTCAGTCGGAATCTTACGCGACGTTCGATTCCGCGTCGCGAGACCGAAACGTTTCTGATTCCGATCCGCGACTCGATTTAATTGAATCGGAACTTGACGCCGCGAGTAAGTCGAACGTTCAAAAGACTGAACGCGTTCAAACCGAGACGATTCAGGAACAGATCGAATCGAAAGAATCCGCGTCGATTCATTCTCGTCCGCGCGTCGACCTCGCGCCTGAGCCGCGTCGCGAAAACGCCCAAAACGTCGTCGACGGCAACGATTTAGTGGTCGTTTCTGCGTTGAAAAAAGGATACGTCAAGGCGAAAAAACTGATTCCCGTCTTGCAAGGGATCGACATGCAGGTCAAACAGGGGGAACTAGTCGCGGTCGTCGGTCAGAGCGGATCGGGCAAAAGCACGTTGTTGCACCTGATCGGAACGCTCGACGTTCCCGACTCGGGTTCCATCCATTTTGACGGTCAACGAATTGACAATTTGCCCAGCGCGCAACGCGACGTTTTAAGGAACCGTTTCATTGGCATGATCTTTCAGTTCTATCATTTGATCCCTGAAATGACGACCTTGGAGAACGTGTTGGCGCCCCTGATGATCCGCGATTCGATTTTTACGTACTTGCGCAAACGTTCCGATTACGTTAAACGCGCCAAGGAAATGCTTGATCTGGTCGGTATGACGCATCGTTTGCGTCATCGACCTAACGAACTTTCCGGAGGCGAAATGCAACGCGTTTCCATCGCGCGCGCCTTGATTACGAACCCGCGCGTATTGTTGGCGGACGAGCCGACGGGCAACCTTGATTCGAAGGCTTCGATCGGTATTTTGAAGTTGATGCGACGCCTGAACGAAGAACAAAATTTAACGATCGTTATGGTTACGCACGATTTGGGACAAGCGCAGGACGCCGACCGCGCCATTCGACTTGTCGACGGATTGGTCGTGCCCGAATAAAGTCGACGCGCGTTGAAATATTTGCTCTTTCTGGAAGATTTGGACGAAACGTCGAGAAATTTTCTTACTTTTGACGGTTTTTTGAAAAAAAAACTTGAGAGGCGCGCGTTCTATCGTTACAATATGCGGGATTATGTTGTTTCGCGTCGTTTGTCGAGTGATTTCGAAAAAACGGGCGACAAAAGCCGGATCGAGTCGCGGGACGTTCCTCGACGACAGATTGGCGAGATTGAAAGGTTTGCGTTATGTCTAAGATTTATATGAACGATCGTTTGGTCGACGAGCAAGACGCGAAGGTAAGCGTTTTTGATCACGCGTTTTTGTACGGCGACGGTATTTTTGAAGGAATCCGTTGTTACAACGGTAGAATTTTCCGCCAAAAGCAACATATCGACCGACTCTGGGATTCCGCCAAAACGATCGATCTTAAAATCCCCGTTTCGAAGGAAAAGATGGTTGAAGCGATTTACGAAACGGTTAAGGCGAACGGACTTGTCGACGCGTATATTCGTTTAGTCGTTTCTCGAGGCAAGGGGACTTTGGGGCTTGATCCAAAATCTTGTAAAACCCCGCAAATCGTGATCATCGCGCAACCCCTTCAGCTCTATCCTAAGGAACTGTACGAGAAGGGGATGGCGATCGTCACCGCGAGTACGGTTCGCAATCCTTCCAGTTCGCTGAACGCGCGCGTCAAGTCGCTCAACTATCTCAACAATATTATGGCGAAATTGGAAGCGCATTGCGCCGGTTGCGAAGAAGCGATGTTGCTCAATCATAAGGGCGACGTCGCCGAAGGAACGGGCGACAATATTTTCATCGTCAAAAACGGTAAAATTATGACGCCTCCGATCGACGCTTGTATTCTCGAAGGCGTCACGCGAAACGTCGTTCTTGAGATTGCGCAAGAATTGGGCTACGAAGTCGCGCAAGCGGCTTTCACGCGCCACGACGTCTATACCGCCGACGAGTGTTTCTTGACGGGCACGGCCGCCGAGCTGATCCCGGTCGTCAAAGTCGACGGTCGAGATATTGGCGACGGAAAACCGGGCGCGATTACGCTCCGAATCCTTGCCGCGTTCCCGGAATTTGTCAAGAAAGACCAAGATTGAATCTTTGTAAGCACGCGAAAGACGGCGCTTTATGAAGGGCGTAGTTAACAAATCGAAGTTGATTCTCGTCGGGTATCGCGCGACGGGTAAATCGACGCTCGGCAAACTCCTTGCGAAACGTTGGGGATTTAAGTTTGTCGATACCGACGCGTTGATTGAAGAACGCGCAGGGCGGACTATCGCCCAAATTTTTGCGCGCGACGGCGAGCAAGGCTTTCGCGAGCTAGAGGCGCGCGTAGTCGCCGACGCTCTCAATTCGCCCGATCCGCTCGTCGTCGCAACCGGCGGCGGGGCGCCTTTGCGCGAATCGACGCGTCGACTTATGAAAGAACGAGGCGTCGTTGTTCGTCTCGTCGCGTCGGTCGAGACGATTTCGCAACGTATGCTTGGCGATAAAGGAACCGCGACAAGGCGTCCAAGTTTAACCGGCGATTCGGCGCCCGTTGCGGAAATCGAGCGTGTTTTGACGGCGCGCGAGCCTATTTATCGCGAAGTCGCGACTTTTGAAGTAGAGACCGATGGCAAGACGCTCGACGAATTAGTCGAGGAAATTGCCGATCGCGCGCCCGTCTTTTTTATCTAATCGTAGGCGTATAGCTAACTTGTTAGGTCGACGCTTTTCTTATCTACGCCGTTTTGGGGAAATCAACGCGGCGTCGCGCGCGACAAATTCGGCTCCGTCGACGCGCGCGAATTTCCGCGCCGACTTTTCAGAGGGAACAGATTTCTATGAACGAACTTCAAGACGGTCGTCATTCGACAAATTCCGACGATTTGGAATTCTATTCGCTTTCTTCGCGGTTTGATTTTGAGGCTATCGTCAAAATCTTAGAGGAACGCTTTCCAAATCATTCCAACGAGTCGCCCGCTTTGGAGTTTCTTTCGCCCGCGCTGGAGCCGGAAGCGTTGCGTCAAATTTTTAGTCTTGCCTGTCGCGCGACTTCCTTTGAAAAATTTTGCGACGAATTAGACGCGTTGAAGACGTCGCGCGACAAACAAACGGAGTCGGTCGACGAAGACCAACGACGCGAACTTGCAACGGCGCAACTCTTTAATAATTTTGTCGTCGCTATTTTGGAAAAAAGACGTAGAATCGGCGCCTCTTTTTTGAGAAGACACGTTCAAGAAATCTCGCCCAAAGTCGCGCAAGAACTCGACTTCGACGCCTATTCGACGGAGCCGACCGTTCATATTTTCGGAGCGCAAGTCTCGCGACTTTGCGATCTTGTTTTTTCAATTCCGTTCAAGGATCGTTCTAAAGGCGCGCAACCGGTCGTTGTTCCATTGGAACATAAGTCGACGCAAACGCGCGCGGTCGTCTTCCAACTATTGACGTCGTTAACGCTTGTTTTACAATATATTCAGCGTCATAAGGAACGTTTTCAAAGAAGCGACAAGAAGTTCGTTTGGCCGTTTCTTCTGTTGTTTTACACGGGCGCGCGTCCTTGGGAAAAAGTATTGAATTTTCCCGACTTATTTGCGACGCCCGACGCAGAACTTGACGAACGCTGGATTTTTAATTTACCGTTTAAGTTCGTGAGTCTTTTTGCGCGTTCGGAAGAACAAGTTGAAGACGATCCTTGGTTGGACGCGTTTCTCGCCTTGACGAAGGCGGCGGAAGGAATCGTCGCTAAAAAAGACGCGACGGCGGAAGATTGGAAAAAGGCGTGGGACGACGTTTTCAAGACGCTCGCCGGAAAAATCGATCCTACCGACGTCGAGGAACTCGAAATTTGCGGCGAGTTTTTTATCTTTGTCAGCAAAGTTGCGGTACGACAAGGCTGGAAGCCGCCGACTCGTGAAGAAATCACGGATAAATTAGAAGAATTAGGAGGAGGAACCAATATGACGCGCGAGATTAAGAGTTTCTACGATCTTGGCAGACAGAGCGGTTGGGCAGACGGCAGACAGAGCGGTTGGGCAGACGGCAGAAAGAGCGGTTGGGCAGACGGCAGACAGAGCGGTTTGGAAGACGGTAAACAAGAAGGCAAACAGGAAAGCGTTCGGAATATGCTGGAACAATGTATTATCCTCCGTTTTCCACATATTGCGCAATCGACGTTACGCGCCGTTTTATCGATTACCGACGTTGAACTTCTGAAATTGATTTTCAACGTAGCCTGTACTTCCGATTCGCTCGACAGTTTTCAAAGGGACGTTCGAAGAATAACTTCCGTAAGCTGACTTGTTGGACGTAGCGTCGTCGTTAGAATTATCGGAACGTCCAATAGAAACGTGAAGCGCCTTTAACTTAGCGCCGCTTGATTATAGAGGAGAAAATCAAGGTCGGACGCGTTTAACGCGCCCCGGATTTTTTGGCGTCGTTTTCTTAAATTTAACGCGCCGTCAAACGTAACAATTAGCGAACGATTATTCGGAACGAAACTTATGAATCCGTCCCCGTTATTAGCGCGTTATTTAATCGACTGGTTGACGACTCAAACGATGGATCGCGCGCGACAAGCCGTCGTCGACGAAGTGAAGACGCGCGTCGAATCGGGAAATTTGGGCGATTACGACGGAATCTTGTTCAAAGACGCGTTCCAAACGAAAAGCGATTCGGAGCGAATTAGCGTCGACGGAGTCGAACTTGGCGTCGTCGGCGCCACGAAGCGCGAACTTGTCGGATTGCTCGACAAAATTGGAACGCCAAAAACGACGAAAGGCGGTTCGTTCAAGTATTATACCGGCGTCTGGAAGGGCGTCCGCGTCGCGATTATTGAAACGGGCGAAGGCGCCGAACGCGCGCGACAAGGCGTCGAGACGCTTTTGCAAGCGTTTCGACCGGCAAGAGTCGTCTCCGTCGGATTTGCCGCTCCGTTGTCGCCGAATCTGAAAAACGGCGCGCTCTTCACGCCGGAACGACTTGTTCTAGAGAACGGCGCCGTACTCGAGCTTTCGGAACCGAAACTACCCGCGCCGCAAGAAGACCGTTTAAATTGTTCAAACGAATCGAACGGGACGAACGAATCCGAACAAAAACACGAACAAGCGCGACAAGACGCGTCGACGTCCAGTTTTGCAAGTGAATTTTTACGTCGATTTTCCTCGGGCGCGTTGCTTAGCGTCGACCGCGAAATCGTTAAAAAGAGCGAAAAGAAACTCTTGCGCGAGTCGACCGGCGCTTCCGCGTGCGATCGTTCCGCGTGGGCGATCGCCGACGTTTGCGGATCGCGCGGCGTTCCGCTTCTGACGTTGCGCGTTCTCTATGAGCCAAACGCCGTTCCGCAGGGCGTCAGTCGGGAGGCGGCGCAATTTGCGCGCAATTCCAATCAGAGTATGGCGCGTTCGCTTGGCGCCTTCTTTGGCGCGGTTGCGAAAAAACCTAGCGCGGCGTTGGACGTCTTGAAGTTGAAAGAAGAAGCGATCGCCGCCGCCGACAAATTGGCGAACGCGTTGGAAACGATTCTCGAAAAATCAAAGCCGAAAGCCGAAAGCCGAAAAGACGAAACGCGCTAAGGAATAACGCTTTAATTTCAAACCATTCTAAAATCTCGTTCTAGGAGATTAGCCTTGCAATTTCCGTTTCTCCGCGTAAACGTGCAAAAAAAGGGCGTCGCGTCTTTAAAAGCGCGGCGCCGAACGGTTCTTGTTCAAGACGGACTTGCGGTTCTGAGCGTCGCCGCAATGTTGATTTTTAACGCGACGGCGCGAGGAATCAATCTTCTTTTGGCGCTTGGCTCGCTTATTGTCGGGGGTGTCTTTGTCGACTGGTTAATCGGCGTTCGTTCGTTGCGCGGACTGCGCGTTACGCGTAAATTACCCGACGTAGTTTATGTCGGCGAGCCTTTTTACGTAGAAATCGAATTAGACGCGACGGCGCGGAAAAGTTCTTCGTGGGCGCTCGTCGTTGAGGATCGTTGGGAAGACGGCGAACCCGTTCCCGCGTCGTCGCAGAAGAACAAACGGGAAAAAGCGTCAAAAGAAGGAAAGAGACGATCGACTAAGCGCCCCTTAGACGACAAACAAAGCGCGAAAAACGAACTTGAGGAAAAAATCCAAAACGCCTCGACGTCTCGTCCCGTCGTCTATTTTCCGTCGATTCGCAAGGGCGAACGACTCAAAGCCTATTACGCGGGAATAGCGACCCGACGAGGACGACGCGCGCTTTCTCTATTGACAATCTCGACGCGATTTCCGTTTGGGTTCTTTAGAAGCGCCGAACGATTTGACGCCCAAGGCGAAATCGTCGCGTTTCCTAGAATCGGAATATTGACGGACGCTTGGCGCGCCTTTGCCGACGAAGCGATTTGCGAGAACGTCGTCGCCGTCGAACGAACTTCGCGAACGCCCGACGAAACCGCGTCTATTCGAGAATGGGTTTCGGGCGACGCGCGACGTTCGATCGCGTGGCGCGCGACCGCCAAACGCGGACGATTGATGGCGCGCGATTTCGTCCGTCGAGGCAAACGTTTGATCGTTTTGATTCTCGATCTCTATCAAAGCGACTCGTCAATTTCAGAAAAGGACGTCGAACTTGCCGTTTCTTTTGTCGCGACGTTGATCGACCGTCGTTTCGCGCGACGCGACGCGCAAATTTTTACGACGCTAAACGCCGACGAATCGGAAGAAGCGAAAAGGAAACGCGTCGAAGAGAAGAACGAGCGCGATTCGATCGAATGGAACGCCGTCGACGAAGGCGGAACTCGGCGCGCGCAAACGCGTCTTGCTTTTGCCAAACCGACCGAAACGGATCGTTTACGCGAGATTCTAGAGGACGCGCAAGGAAGATTTGCGACGAACGCGACGATTATCGTGGCGTCCGTCGGCAGGAAAAGTTTAAACGACGCGCGTTATGCGAACGCGCGTTTTATCGACGTTTCGCGCGCCGAATTTCAGCGTCTGTTCCATTGGAACGAATCGACGAACGACTAGCGACGTTTCGACTCATTCCGCAAAGAAACGGCGAACCGTTTGAACGCTCTTTCCGTCTTTTGTCGCGACGAACGTATAGACCGATTCGCCGGAGTCTTTCGGATAGAGTTGATACTTGAAAAGTCCGTCGTCGGAGACGGGGACGCTTTCGCCGTTGATTGTCGCCGTCGCGCCCGGCGTCGTGATTCCGTAAGATTCCGCGAGAATCGAACCCGCGTAGACTTGTTTTCCGTCTTCCGGGAAGGTTTGAACGACCAGACGCAACTCGCCGGACGTCGCTTCGATTTCCTGCGCTATTTCTTGACGCGTCGCTTCAATTAATTTGGCGTCTAAAGTCGTATGCGCAAGATCGGGCGCGACGCGTCGCGCAAGTTCCATAGAACGGCTTTTAGCGTCGAACGCCCAGACTTTCACAGGATCGTATTCCGCCAAAATATTGGCGACGTTCGTTTCTAAGAGTTTCAAATATTCGAAATCTTCGGCGCTTTCTCGTTCGAGTTCCCAACGAATCGAGTCGATCGGTCCGTTTTCGCCCGGATAGACGAGGTGCGTGTCGCCCGGTCCGTAAGTTTCCGTCGGCGCGCCGTAGGCGTCCCCTTGCCAATAATTGTAGCCCCAATGAAGATACCCGGCGAGGTCTTCCGCGTAGTTCAGCCAGTGCAAGACGCGAATGCGCGCGCTTGGCAAGTCCATAAAGCGATTGGGATAATCTTTTCCGTAGGGGTGACAGCAAATATAATACCAAAATTCTCCGTCCGCGCGACGCGATTCAAAGGCTTTTCGCCAACGGTCAAAGTGCGAAAGTTTCGGAACCCAGACGTCGAGACGATCCGAAAAGTTCACAGCCTCGATCGCGTCGATCTGTTTGAGTTCAGGCGCGATCGCTCGTATGCGCGCGGAGACTTCGCGCCACGATTCCACGTCGGGCAAGTAGGGTTCGTCGGCGACGTGAATCATCGCGCGTTCAAGGCGACCCGTCTTCTTAAGATAATCGCAAAGAGCGGTTAGACCCGGCTCGATCCATTCGTTGAAGCCGATAGAGACCGCTTCTCCTTGTTCTTCGTCGAAAACGTTCGTTCCATTAAGAGCGACCGTATGCTCGGTTCGATCGATTCCGCCGATATGCGAGAGTTCCAGACGATCGGCGACTCCGTATTTTTCCGCAAGCGCGACGACGCGTTCGAAGTTCGAAAAGTCAAATTCAAAAGTTCCGTCCTTTTTGCGCGTCCATTGAACGAACCCGGAAGCGGACGGAATCCAGCTGATTTGGAGGACGTTTTGACGATGTTCGCCCATATTCTTAATATAGGCTTCGTACAGTTCCCAGAAACGTTCGCTCAGATAGTCGACTTTATGATAACTAGCGATATTCCAAGGGGAATACCAGTTTGTCATATAAAAATTGCGCGCGTCGGGAAGTTCGAACGGAAAAACGTTCAATTCGAGCGGAAGTTTCTTTTCGACGTTCGCGCCGGTTACGGAAATTTCGCCGACGTATTTGCCGGGCGCCGTTCCCTTGGGAACGTAGAGCGTAATCCAGACGCCTTGCGCTTCGTTTGGCTTCAACGTCGTCGAAGTTTTGTCGTAGAGAATTTCCGGCATGTCGCAGGGCGCTTTGCGTACTATGATCGAGTCCGCCATCGGCGTGTTTTTCGTAACGGGCAAGGTTCCGATCGTTCGTAGACGAACGTTTGAGGCGTCGATTTGCGCGCCCGACGCCTCGCAAACGAGCGGCGACGCGTTAAACGCGACGTCGATCGCCGAATCGCTACGAATTCCGAATTGCCCCGACTCGTATTCGTTAGAAGCGGCGGAAGCGACGATCAACGCGTTTTCGCCGACTTGAGCATCCGCAAATATTTTGTCGTGAACGTCGACCGACCAGACGTCCAACGTTTGCGCGTAGATCGTCGCGCACGATAAAAAAGACGACGCAAAAAGCGCCAAGAAAAAGGAACGTTTACGAAGCGTCATAAGACCGCCTTTCTAATAGTTGGCACGATTTTTTCAGTTTAGCGTTCAAACGAAAATTTCATTAGAACGAGTTTGCTGATTAGATTATACCAATTTTTGCGAGCGTCGTCGACCTTTGGAGTTTTTTTGTCCTTTATTTTTAATTATTTTGCGAGGAACCGTAGAATTGAGGATTGAACGTCAAGAAATCGACAAAAAAACCGCGTTTCCAAACGCGAGTCGGAAACGCGGTCGATCGTCGAAAACGTTGAAAAGAATCAGAATAACTTAGAATTCGCGCGCCCCTTTTGGGCGGTCGACGCCGTTCTAGGCGTCGACGTCGGCGTCGCGGAAGGCGTCGCGCGACGGTCGCGTATTGAGACCGGCGTCTGAACTTCGGCGTTTTGACGCGCCGCAACGTTTGTTCGCGCGCCTGACGCGGGCGCGGAATTGGCGACGGCTCTTGTTTCCGCTTCGTAAGTCTGCTGATTCAAAATAGAGAACGTTTCGTCGCGTTCCTCTTTCGTCCAGCCTTGGTCGACCGTTCCTTCGATCGTCCACAAGCCTTTGTTGACGGCTACTTTTTCAAAGGTAAGATCCGTCTTGCTCTTGCCGTTGACTCCGATTTTGCGCATATAGGTCGGTTGCAAATCTTTCAGGCTCAAAAGCACGACGATCGACTTGAATTGTTGCGCGTCGCGCGTATAACGCGGGAAGGCTTCGAGCCAAACTTCGTTTTGCGCCTTCGATTCCGGCGTTACGATGCGGAGATAAAAACGCGACTTGAGAACGTCGGCTTTGGCGACGAAAAAGAGCGGAAATTGTCCGTTGTCCATCGTCAAGTCCATGTCTTGTTCTTCTTCGGCGATCGGAAAGATTATCGCTTTTTTGTTTTTGAAGTCGTATTGCGTGAACGCTTTGCCGTCCAAGACGATTTTCCATTCGTTTTGCGATTCCTTCCACTCTCCTTCGGGCTTGTCGTCCGAATAGGCAAATTCGCCCTTGACGTGATACGATAGTTTATTCGGAGAAATAAACCGAAACTGTCCCCAAGTATGCGCGACGGGACGCTTCGAATTTTGCGAAAGAACCGAATCGAATTCGCGCATATGCACGTCGCAAGAGATACGCTTGATTCCCTTGCCGAAATTTTCCCAACGTTCAAGAAACGCGTCTAGTTTTTCTTGTTCTTCCGCCGTCGGATTGTAATCGGCGGGCGGCGGCGCGATCGCGTTGGTTATCTGTTCGTTGGGAATGTAGCCTCCGACGGGCTGGGCGTCGTCGCTCGCGCCTTGAGCCCGACTTTGCGCGACGTTCGGGCGAACCCCTTGATTTTGCGATTGCGCCGAAGAAACGCGAGAATTGGACGACGCGGACGAGGCGGAAGGACGAATCGTCGTTTGACGCCCGGACGAGAACGAAGGGGACGAGTTCAACCCTGACGCGTTTAACCCGGCGGGTTGTTGACGAGCCGCCGGATTTTGCGCAAAGACGCGAGACGACGCAAACGGAATTGTCGCGGCGAACGCAAGCGCGGCCGTAAGCGCCGCGACGTTGATTTTGGACATAGCTTCCTCCGACGTTTCGTTTCGAAGAACGACAAGCCGAATTTAAACGGGTAATAAACTTGGTAACAATTAACGGTCTTATCGACTGATCGTCGACGCGAGTTTAGGGTTTTTAACGGTTGTTGTAAATAGATTTTTTTAGTCTCTGAGGCGATACGGGCGTTTGAAAAATTTTTTATTTTACCTCTTGAATAAATTCAACCACGATCTATAATGAGTCGCGTTATACGTTTGGAGGATAAGCGAATGGCTAGCAACCTCATTGGAAATGAGGCGCCCCTTGCTGGGGTTGCGGGTTCGAGTCCCGTGTCCTCCGTTGAGACCGGCTTATTAGCCGGTTTTTTTGTTTCTTGGTCTTGCGCTTTTAACATTCTTGTAAGCGTTCACGGAAAATATTCCCAAAAGATCGGCGGTTGGACAGGAAGAAAACGACGCGTGAGGATTCGTTTTTCGCGAAAGCGAAAAACGCGCGAAAGCCGCCTGCATTGCAGGCGGATGGGCGGAATTTTACGAGACTCTCGACAAACGAGTTCA
>JAZRWW010000199.1:0-38435 GCA_045599865.1 Thermoguttaceae bacterium | reverse complement strand
ACGAGACTCTCGACAAACGAGTTCATTAAGCGCCTAATCCGTCCCGTATGCTGACGCCAGAAGCGCGGACATTCGCAACCCATCCGCCCGCAATGCGGGCGGCTTTCGCGCGCCGCTTTCGCGGCGATTCTTGCGCGTCGTCTTCCGTGAACGCTTACGTTCTTCTTTGCTATTCATAATTCCAGCGTCGCGCGTTAAACGACGCGTTTTCCTCCGTTCCGACATACGCCCCTAGCGACAAAGATTTACAACGCCTGTTCGTTGACGACGTTTTGAGGCTTAGACCTAAATTGCAGAAGGAAGTCGGCAAACTTTTCGACGTCAATCAACGAAGCCGCCGTCATTACGAATTGGCGAATCTGCTCCAAAAGATTCAAATCGTTGAGTTTTGTCAACAGCGAATTCAAACGATCAAGGTTTTCTTGGAAACGCATCGAAGCGACCGTTTGAATCGTCTCGATTTTACCTTCGATTTTCCCTTCAATTTTACCTTCGATTTTACCTTCGATTTTACCGTCGCGCATTCCCTCGCGCCAGCCCTCGTCCCTTCCTTCGTTTCTAATATCGTCCAAAACCGTTCTCATATGTTTCCTCGCTTCTTCGCTATTAGACCCCTTAATTAACGTCGCTATATCTTCTCGAGTCGTCGGTCGCTCGGCGGAGGCGGCTATGTAGCTAACGGTGGCTTTAAGCCGTCGATCGTCCGCGTCCGTCCAGTTTTTAATATTACCCAACGCGTTAAACAACGTCCCGTAGGATTCAGAAAGGCGTTCCAAACTTGCGCGCGCCATTGCCGCGACCATCACGTACAAAAAATCTTCTTTGCTTAACTTATCCTCCAAAAACATTCGCGTTAAATTAACGCTAACGGGCTTGTAGCGAACTTGCGACTCCTGAAATTCCTCGACTTGCAACAATTCGGGCAAAGGAAAGCAACTTTCCCAAGAAGGCGTTTCAAAATCGGGGTCTGCGCCCGTGTAAAAGACGACGACAAGCGGCTGACAGAGAACGTCGCCGCTTGCCAATTCGCGCAGTTGGGTCGCGACGTCTAGCGATAAATATCTCAACGTCTGCGCGACCGTCTTGCGATCTATCAAAGCGCCGCTTTGCGCCTTGTGTTCCGCTATCAAACGCAAAGCGGCGTAAACCGCGCTATTCCTAAACGGCACAAGAAAAATAAAGTCGGCGATATGTTTTTTAAGCGTTTCGTCGTAAAATATCGTCGAATGAATCTCAATTTTACTAGGATCGCTCAAATCGAGGACGTCTCGAATTTTCTCGGGCAAGTACGCGTTTAAAAAACGCGCGACAAACGCGCCGTCGTCCAGCATAGCGTGAATATAGTCGTCGTGCGCCGAAGGACGCCTTTCGTTCGATTTGTCCGAATTCTCGCGTCGGTCTTCTTCGGCGTTTGACTTGTCGATCAAAACGTCTGAAGGACGCGAACGCTCCGCGTCCGTTTCTTTATTTTTTTCTTCTTTGCTATTCATAATTCCAGCGTCGCGCGTTAAACGACGCGTTTTCCTCCGTTCCGACATACGCCCTTTGGAAAAGTTTCACGAATCGAAGGACGCGCTCTTTAAAACAACGTCGTCCGTCTTTCTTGCTTCGTTTCGATGTTTTGAATAATCGCGTCGATTTCTTTTCGTAAGACGTCTTCTCGCGAGACGATCCCGGCGATTTCTTCGTTTAACGCGCGAACGTCGACGACTTCCCTGGCGTCTTCCGACTCGACGTATGCGGAAACGGAAAGATTATAATCGGCGTCGCGAATCTCCTCGTATTTGACAAGGCGACAAAAATTAGGAACGTCTTCGCGTTTCGCGTAGGCGTCGACGATGCGCGCGATATTTTCCGGCGTCAATTTGTTGTTGTTCGTAACTTTGACGCACTCGTTCGTGGCGTCGACAAAAAGCGTCGCGGAGTCCTTTTTGTTCCGCCTTGTTCTTTTTTTGCGTCTATCGGGTTCGTCATATTCCATTTATTCCTTATGCGTGATCGTTTGTCGCTTCTTTTCGCGTCTACGCGAGGCGACTTCTTGCGTATTGTAATTTCAAACACAGCGCGAATCAAGCGTTTTTCTCCGAATTCGAACGTTAAAACGCAAAAAAAACGCCTTTTTTTCTAGCGACTTGCCACGCGACTTTGAAACTGTTATAATATTGGAAAGTCGGCGAAGTCGACTCGTGAGACGTTCGCAATTCGGACGTTTTGTCAGCAACAATGTCGAAGGAAATCAAGATGAAATTTATGAACGCCTTTCTCGCAACGGCGTTGGCGGTTCTTGCCGTCGCGAACGCGGCGCCTGTTAACGCCGCCGACGGCTCGAATTTAGTTCCGACTAAACTTCGTTGCGAATATCTGACCAATCCTCTTGGGATCGACGCTTCCGCGCCAAGATTGAGTTGGATTCTGGAAACGACCGACAAAGACGCGATCGGACAAACGCAGACGGCGTACCGCGTGCGCGTCGACGCCTCGAAGCAAGACGCGAAGTCTCTCAAGGGCTCGATTTGGGATTCCGGCTGGGTCGAATCGAACGCGACGGCGCAAATCGTTTACGACGGCGCTAAATTAACGTCCGACGCCTCCTACTATTGGACCGTCCAAATCAAAGATCAAGACGGCGCGCTTTCGGCGGCTTCCGACGTCGCGACTTGGACGACGGGACTTTTCGATCAAGACGAATGGACGGCGAAGTGGATCGGAACCGGGTTTCTGCCCGAAGGCGAAACGAATCTTGCGAAAACAAGCGGTCGCGATCCGAAAACGGGGCTTTACAACAACCCTTGGCTTCGTAAAACGTTCGATTTGGAAAAGAAGCCGACGCGCGCGGCGATCTTTGTCGCTAGTTGCGGCTATCACGAACTCTACGTCAACGGGCAAAAAGTCGACGAAGCGTCCGTCCTCGCGCCGAACGTCTCCGACCACAAATATCGCGCGCGTTATATCGCCTACGAAATCGCGCCCTTTTTGAAGCCGGGTAAAAACGTCGTCGCCTTCTGGCTAGGAGGCGGCTGGGGCGTCTATTCGGAATACGCGACTGCGGATCGTCCGCTTACCCCGATCGTCTTGGCGCAAACCGATATTCAATTCGAAGACGGTTCGAAAACGCGACTGGTCACCGACAAGTCTTGGAAAGTCGGCGTCAGTCCCGACTACCTTTGCGGCGCTTGGATATTCGGCAATTTCGGCGGCGAGCATTACGACGCCAATCTTGAACAAAACGATTGGAATCAAGTCGAATTCGACGATTCCGCGTGGAAAAACGCGACTGAATTTGCGCCTAACCTTGAACTCAGCGCGCAAGCGACCCCGATCAACGTCCTTACCTCCCCGATTAAGCCGATCGCGATCGAAAAGAAAGACGGCGGCGTTTGGCGCGTCGACATGGGCGTCAACTTCGCCGGTTGGACTCGCGTCAAAATGAAGGGCAAGCCGGGATCGACCGTTCGCTTCGAATATTCCGAACGTTCGCAAGAAACGAAAACGTTCAATCTTTTCAGTTCCTATACGTTCGACGAAACGGGCGAAGGCGTCTTCCAAAATCGTTTCAATTACAGTTCCGGACGTTGGATCACGATCTACGGTCTGGAAAACGAACCGTCTCTTGACGATATTACCGGCTGGAACGTTCGCACAAATTACGAAGTCGCCGCCGAATGCGAAACTTCCGACGATTTGCAAAACTGGGTCTATAACACGGGACGCTGGACGTTCGAAAATCTTTCCGTCGGCGGTTACGTCGTCGACTGTCCGCAACGCGAACGCATGGGATACGGCGGAGACGCGCACGCGACGTCAGAATCCGGAATGTACAATTACTCGCTCGAAGCCTTCTATTACAAGTGGCTCCAAGACTGGCGCGATTGTCAAAAAGATTTCGCCGACGGCTGGCTGCCAAACACGGCGCCGACCTACTGGGGCGGCGGCGGTCCTTCTTGGGGCGGTATTGTCATTACGTTGCCCTATACGTATTATCTCCAGTACGGCGATACGAGAATTCTCGAAGAAAACTTCGAAATGATCGAAAAATGGCTCGGCTTCCTTGAATCGAACGTCAAAGACGGGCTTCTTCAAAGATACGGAGACGAATGGAAGTTCTTGGGCGATTGGCTCTGGCCCGGCGCCCCGGACGGTCCGAACTCCCACACCCCGCAAGCGCTGTGCTTGAACGACTGCTATCTCGTTTTCAATTTGAAGACGGCCGCCAAAATCGCAAGAATTATCGGGCGAAACGACCGCGCCGAGGAATGGGAACGTCTCGCGGAAGTTTCTCGAAAGGCGATCAACGCCAAATATTTCAAGCAAGACGAAGGCTCCTACTTCGACGACGCCCAAGCCGTCTTAGCGCTTGCTTTGCTTGCCGAACTCCCCCCGAACGCCGAAGAAACAAAACGCGTTGAAAAACGACTTGAAGACGCGATTCTCGTCGACGCCAAAGGTCATATCGGCGCCGGCATCACTGGCGGCGGACTCCTCTTCCGCTACTTGCGTCAAATCGATCGTAACGACTTGATCTACTCCACGACCAAACAAACGGAATATCCGGGCTGGGGCTTTATGCGCGAACACGACGCCACGACCTACTGGGAAGCGTGGGAACTCGACCGTCCGGGTCATTCGCTCCTACACAGCTCCTACTTGTATCCCGTCGCATGGTACGTCTCCGGCGTCCTTGGTATTCAACGCGATCCTGAAGTCGTCGGCTTCAAAAAGTTCGTCGTTAGACCGCCGCTTGCTAAGGAAACCGATTTGACTTACGCCAAGGGCGCTTATCGTTCCATTGTCGGCGAAATCAAATCCGCGTGGGAAAAGAAAGATTCCGGCTTCGAACTCTCCGTCGTCGTCCCGCCCAACGCAACCGCGACCGTTTACGCGCCTAAAACCGACGCCAACGGAAAATACGTCGCCCCGAAAGGCGCGACTTTAATTTCCGAAGACGACGTTCAGGCGGTCTTCGCGGTTCCTTCCGGAACGTTCTTCTTCCAAGAAAAGAAGTAAAAAGACGTCGTAAGTTTTTGAAAAACGTTAAACGCGCCGTATGTTTAAAAACAGACGTACGGCGCGTTTAACGTAAGTTGCTTACTTTTTATGGTTTTAATTTTAATTCTTTTTATTACTTTACTCTGTTTTCCTATTTCACAGAATCGTTAATATTAAAAATCGCCTCTTAAGACGTCTGGACGTTTTGTTCTTTTGGGGTAGAATCAACTTGGGCAAACGTAGAAAGGTTTTAACTTTAACGTCGTTCGTCTCGCGTTGGCGTCAAAAGAAAAAGGCATGCGCGACGAAGGCGTCTTTCGAAACTGCAAACAAACAGGAGGGGATCGACTATGGAAAACGCGCTTTCACAAGATTCGGAAAAGAAGGATCGTTCTAGTAGTTCCGGCAAAATTCCCCTCTGGAAAAGAAGACGGTTCGTACTGGCGCGTTCGTTTTTAGTCAATCTTCTTATTTTCGTAGCGTCGTACTATGCGGCGTTCGTAATCAAAGGGGACAGTTTTGCTCTAAAAGGAACGCCCTTGGCGATTTTCCGTCAGACGATTTGTGCCGTCGTCGCGATCAAGCTGGTCGTATTGTTCGCAAGTCGTACTTTTCGTAGCGTCGGTTATTACGCCTCGATGACGGAACTACGCTCGATTATCGTCAATTCCACGTTTGCGTTCGCGTCGCTTGTTCTCTTTTTTCCCTTGTGCGACTACGTTGGGTATCATATAGCGCAACCGACGTTAAGCGTTCTCTTTATTGATTTAGTATTAACAACGCTAATAAGAGGCGGGTTACGACTCTGTTATCGACTCTTCTTCGACACGGTTAAGCAGATGCGGGAATCGGACGACGAGGACGTTCTGTTCCTAGGCGCAAGCGAAGATTGCGTCCATACTGCGAATACGCTCAACAGTCGTCGCAACACTGGTTATCGCGTCGTAGGTTTCGTTACCTTGCATAAAGAAAAGATCGGATTGACAAGCGCTTCTTTACCGATTATCGGACATATCGACGACGTCGTAAGATTGGCAAAAGAACGAAACGTCAAAACGGTTCTTTGCGTGGCGGGCGTCTTGACAGGCGCGGCGTTCAGAAAAATTTACGCCGAATGCGACGAAAACGAAATCGTTGTGAAAGTCGTGCCTCAAGTCGAGTTCCTGCCGGATACTAAACTGCCTATTCATGAAATCGACGTCAACGACCTTCTAGGACGCGATCCGATCAAGTTGGACGACCAAAAAATTCGCGAGTTAATTTCCAATAGGCGCGTGTTGGTAACAGGCGCCGGCGGGAGTATCGGTTCGGAAATTTGCCGTCAGTTGTCGCGTTTCAAGCCAAAAGAATTGTTTCTGTTAGGTCGAGGAGAAAACCGTATTTTCTTCTTGGAGCGCGAATTGAGGAAAAACTTCCCCGAAATTACCTTTACGCCCGTTATCGCAAATATCACGGACGCGCCCCGAATCGATTTGGTATTTTCGCAAATAAAGCCGGAAATCGTCTTTCACGCCGCCGCGCATAAGCACGTCCCGTTGATGGAAGCGAACGTTTCGGAAGCGGTGCGCAACAATATTTACGGTTCCAAAGTCGTCGCAGACGCCGCCGACAAACACGGCGCTAAGAAATTTGTGATGATTTCGACGGACAAAGCGGTCAATCCGTCGAGCGTAATGGGCTGTTCAAAGCAAATGGCGGAACGGTACGTCAACGCGCTCGCGCAACGTTCCCAAACGAAATTTATCGTAACTCGTTTTGGAAACGTTCTAGGTTCCGCCGGTAGCGTCGTTCCGATCTTTAAAGAACAAATTCGAAACGGCGGTCCGATCACCATTACCGATAAAAGAATGACGCGGTATTTTATGACGATTCCAGAAGCCGCGCAACTTGTCTTAGACGCGGCCGCGTTCGGAAACGGCGGGGAAATTTTCGTCTTGGATATGGGCGAGCCGGTCAAAATTATGGATCTTGCCCAAGACCTAATTAGGCTGTCGGGTTTGCCGGAAAAGGCCGTCGAGATACAAGAAGTCGGGCTTCGACCGGGCGAAAAACTCTATGAAGAGTTGTATTTCGAATCGGAAAAGGCGATTCCGACGACGCAGAAGAAGGTTTTTGCCGCGCAACATAGGCAGTTTGAACTTGACTTAGTACAAGCGCAACTCGACGAACTCCTCTCAATGGCGAACGAGCCGCACGAAAAAATCCGCGAAAAAATGAGGGAATTTGTTCCAGAGTTCAAACCGACGTCCGGCTCAAAGAAGTAGAGAGAATCGATTTTCCTCGCATAAAAAACGATCTTATAAAAAACGACCGTATATCGGTCGTTTTTTTTACGCCGTTAGCCCGAGAGAAAAAATCGTAATCGTTCACGCAATATGCCGACTAAGGTTTGCGTTCGAACCAACGGCGCTAGCCGTCGCGCGAAAAGCCGCCCGTCGCGACGGGCGGATCGGCGCCGCCGAAAACGCGTCCGTTATCAAAGCGAAATTATCCGACAACCCCCAAAAACCCCCTTTACTGTAAAAAACAAAAAATCGGTTGCGCAACGTCAAGCGAAACGCCGATCCACCCGTCGTTGACGGGCGGCTTGTCGCACGCCGCTACGCGGCGGTTCTTACGCGTCGTTTTTCCGTGAACGCTTACAAAAAATCAAATCGCCCAATAGAGCGAGAAAAAGTGAAGGATGCTCCCGCCCATTACAAAGAGATGCCAAATCGAATGCATCCAACGTATTTTTTTCAAGGAGAAAAAAATACAGCCGACCGTATAGGAAACGCCGCCGTAAAAGAGCATGTTCCAAGAAATCGAAGGCAACGTCGCGTAAAGACGCGGCGAAACCAACAGCACAAACCAGCCCATCGACAAATAGAGCGCAAATGTAAAATTACGCGCGCGCGCCCCGTAGACCGAATACGCGACGACGCCGATCGTCGCCAAAGCCCAGATCGTGCCGAAGAGCCACCAGCCTTGACTCCCGTAAAGAGGACCAAGACAATACGCCGTGTAAGAACCGGCGATCAAAATAAATATCGCCGAGTGATCGAGTATTGCAAAAACGCGCTTCGTCGTCGACGGAACAAAAGAATGATACAAGGTCGACATTAAGTACAGCAACAACAAAGACGCCCCAAAAATCGCGTAACCGACGACGTAACCGGCGCATCGTCCCTCGGGCGCGCAACTTGCCGCGCGTACAATCAACAAAACCAACGCCGCGATCGAGAGACAGGCGCCGACGCCGTGCGTCACCGCGTTGGCTATCTCCTCGCCCAACGTATACAAAGGACGCGAAGGAGCCGATAGTTTGACGCTACTGCTTGCGTTCATCTCTTGAATCTCCCATATTCAAAATAAACGTCCTCGACAAGCGCGTTTTGCGCAAATCGACCCGTATTAATTATAAGCGTAAACTTTCGAGACGTCAAACCTCAAATAAAAACTTCGTAAGCGTTCGCGCAATATGCCGACTAAGGTTTGCGTTCGAACCGACGACGCTAGCCGTCGCGCGAGAAGCCGCCCGTCGCGACGGGCGGATCGGCGCCGCCGAGAACGCGTCCGTTATCAAAGCGAAATTATCCGACAAACCCCAAAAATCCCGTTTACGAAGAACCGAGTTTATCGGAAGAATTAGCGTTTGAAGGTTCTGCGAAAAACATACGAACTTTCAGACGACGCGGCGACTGTAAAAAACAAAAAATCGTTTGCGCAACGTCAAGCGAACCGCCGATCCGCGGCGATTCTTACGCGTCGTTTTCCGTGAACGCTTACCGAAATCTTGACAATTTGCGTTCGTCGACGTTTAAAACATATTGATTCGTTGTTTTAAACGTTATTATAACAAACGAATAATCATAGTTTAACTATTTTAACAAAAGCAATTCATAAAAATCGACCAAATAACGTTGTTTTTTCACGTTGCGATTGTAGTAAAAATATTTTCGACTATAATAACTTCAGGGCAAGCGGGGATTACCTTTTTTGCTCGATATGCGAATAGATCGCAATGCTAAAATAATAATCGGTCGTTCATTATACGACTATTGACACGATATTAGAGGTTGTTATGAGTTATCGTCTAACGTGCGAGTGCGGTCGGTCTTATCCGATCGAACCTCGTCAATCCGGACAGACGCTCCTGTGCGAATGTGGGAAAACGTTGCAAATCCCCACAATGCTGAAGATGAAGCGTCTTCCCATTTGGGAAGAATCTGGGGAGTCTGTAGACGAAGCGTCCGCGTCTCCTGCAAAATCGACAGATTCTGCGTCTTCAAAAACTTGCGACGCCGCGTCGGTTACTAAACAGGCGATTAATGAACGGTCGGGCGATAAACAGTCGGCAATAAAATCCGATAATTCCGCGTCTCAAAATCGTTCCGTCAAGCTGTCGTCTAAGCGCTTTGGTCTGCTCGTCGTCGCCGGTCTTGTTTTCATCGTCAGCGTGTTTTTCTTCTGTCGCAACGTTCCTACGCCTAATCCTCGCGCCGTTTTCTATAAACAAACAACCTTTTCGCTCGACGACGGAAGAAAAATCAAGCGCGATTCGACTCCGATTACCGAGTCCGACTTCTATTTCTACTACTTCACCGATTTTAGCGCGCCCAATAGACCGACTTACCCCGTCTCGGACGATTTGATCGACGCGATGGTTCCTTTTATCGCCTATCAATATTTCAATTACGTCCGCGACCTCAAATTGAGCGACAATTTTTATGAAAATTACGACGCGATTAAAACACGGCGCGTCTTGTGCCTCTGCGGTTTTGGTATTGTCGCGTTAATCTCGCTTGCGATCGCTCTTTACGCTATATTTGCCAAAGAATCGGTCAAGCAGGTGGGAACTATGCGCGGTTCCGATTGGCGCTGAAATATGCTAAACGTTTTTATTTTTTATTAATCCTTTATTCGTCGATGGAGAATAATAAGATGACGACAAAAACGCCCCGAACTCGAACGTCCAAAGCAAAAAAGTCTGCGGCGCCCGCTGATTCCGAAAAAACGACGACGGAAGCCGCCGCTCCCGTCAAGCGTAAGGCCGGGCGTCCCAAAGGCACGGGCAAGTACGGCGAAAAAACGAAGTCCGTCCGTCTTCCCCTTTCTTTGCTTGGTCGAGTGGAATCCTTTGTCGAATGTCGCGGAATGGTCTTTCCTTTTTACGACAGCCGCGTTCAGGCTGGTTTCCCTTCCCCCGCCGAAGACGTTCCTTGCGATACGCTCGACGTTTCCACGCTCCTCGTTCCTCATCCCGCGTCGACTTTCTTTGTCAAAGTCATCGGCGAGTCGATGCACGACGCGGGCGTCTTTCCCGACGATATTCTCATTGTAGATCGTAGTTTGACGCCGGAAAACGGCGACGTCGTCGTCGCGGTTCTCGACGGCGAATTCACGGTCAAACGTCTTTTCAAAACGAAAAATCGCATCGAATTGCGTCCTGAAAACAAACGATTCGCGCCTATTAAAATAGCGTCCGAATCAGAACTGCAAATTTGGGGCGTCGTTAAAAAGGTCATTCACAACGTCTGACAAATTGAGTTTTTCTTGACTTTGCACCCTCGCTTCAATTCCTCGGCGCCGAATTTTACAAGCGTTTGGCGCCGTCTTTTCGGACGCGATTCCGCTTGTACTCGCGACGCTTTTACGCGACTAAGCGAAATTTGGAACGCGAGGGACGCAAAAGCTGTCGATTCTTTTCGTTTTTGGCGCGCCGTTCGTCAGACGGCTTCAAACGCGACGCTTCGTTTTGTCGCTCCGCAAGATCGTTTGACGACGTTCGGGCGTTCTTTCGCCTCGTTCGGCGCGCAAGCTTCCGACGTTTCCTCTTTTATTTTGCAAACGTATCTTGCGCAAACGATTCTAGCGTTGGCGGAAGGCGCGTTTGAATTGACGCCGACCGAGACGTTCCGATTATTTGGCGCGACGCCCTTTGATTGGGGCGAGTCGATTCGTCCCTTCTTGAACGTCGACCATACGACGATTAAACGTTTAGGTTTAGATCGTTTCGTAGTCGGCGCGGATTTATTTGGCGAAACCTACGCGTCGCTCTTTTCAAACGCTTCTCGAAGTTCCCTTGGCGAATTCTACACGCCCCCGGCGATCGCCGAGTATTTGCGTCGGCGCGCCTTGGAATTCAAAGGGGTCGGCGCCGAATCGAACGTTCTTCCCGCCATTCTTGATCCGACTTGCGGTTCCGGCGTCTTTCTCACCGCGTCGCTGAAAGGTATGTTCGCACGCGACGTCGACGCCGTAGACGCATTAGAAGCTCTTTCGGGCTACGACCTTTCCCCTTTCGCCGTCCTGACCTCGCGCGCCAATCTTCTTTTTGCGGCGACCTCGCGCGCGCCGGAATATGATCGTCCGCAAGAAGCGCGTCGAATTATGCGTCGTCGACAAGAAAAAAAACCGAACGAATCGATTTTACCCGTCTATTTGTTCGACGCGTTACGAAATTGCGTTCCACGCGCGGACGAATCCGAAGCGCCGGTCGACTATTTCGATTCTCGACGGTGGGCTAAACAAGGCGCGAATCGCCGTTTCGAAATTGCGCTTGGCAATCCGCCGTGGATTTCTTGGGACAAATTGAACGTCGAATACCGCGAAGCGACAAAGGATTACTGGCTTCGATACGGTCTTTTTACGTTGTCGGGTAAAGAAGCGCGTTACGGCGGCGGAAAAAAAGAACTAGCGAGTTTAATGTTGCGCGCCACCGTCGATCTGCGTCTCGTCTCGGGCGGAATACTGGCGTTCGTCCTGCCTAAAACCCTCTTTCAGACGCAAAAGTCGGGGGACGGCTTTCGGCGTTTCGGAGCGTCGCAAAACGACGATTCAACTTCGCGCATCGAACCTTTTTGCGCGTTGGCGATCGACGATTTTTCGGAACTGAAGCCGTTTCGCGGAGTCGCCAGCAAAGCCTCGGCGCTTTACGCGCGCAAAGGCGAAAAAACGCGTTATCCAATTTCGGTTCGATTTTGGCGTCCTAGAAAAAAGGGTCGACGATTCGTCGACGAAACGTTTGAAACGCGTTCGTTTGACGAGGGCGTCGCGTATCCTTTGGGTAACAAACTAGGCGCGCCTCTCGTCTTTGAATTCGCAAACGAACCGTCCCAAACGCCCAAACATTCGTTGGAAGTTCTTGAAAGTTCGCGCCGATTCGATCAAGACAAGGATCGTTGCGCCGCGCTCGTCGAACGTCTTTTTAAAGAAACGGAAAATCAAGAAATCGCAAGAGGACGAAGCTACGTCGCCAAATTAGGAGCGAACGCGGCGGGAGGAAGCGGCGTTTTCTGGTTCCAAGATCGGGAATCGCTCGACGCGCCGCTCGTCGCAATTCGAAATCTGGGCGACGTTGGTCGACGCAAAGTCGAAACGTTCGAAGCGACGCTTGAATCGGCGCTTCTCTTCCCGCTCTTGCGTTGGCGCGACGTCGACGAATTCGTCGCGCGTCCCACTTCCGTTTTGGCGTTAATTCCGCAAGACCCAAAGACAAGGCGAGGATACGAACTCGAACGTATGCGACGCGACTTCCCAAACGCGTTGGAGTATTTGACCCGTTTTGAAACGTTTTTACGCGAACGCGCCGCATATAAACGCTACCAAAGCGGAGCGCCCTTTTGGTCCTTGTACAACGTCGACGAATCGACCTTTGCGCGATATAAGGTCGTGTGGCGCAGAATGGATTCGACGTTGCGCGCCGCCGTCGTCCAATGGGATCAAAAACGAGCCCGTCCGATAATTCCGCAAGAAACGCTCTCGTTGATCGCCGTCGAGTCGTTGGAAGAAGCGGATTACTTGGCGGCGGTTTTGAACTCTGCGCCCGCGCGAAAACGAATCGAAGCGGTAAGCGTCGCAAGTTCAAAAGGATTCGGCTCGCCGAGCGTTCTTAACGCTGTTCCAATTCCGCGTTTCGATCCAAGGGACGAAAGACTTCTTGAACTTGCAAACTACGGTCGAACGCGGCGCCTTAATAACGGCGCGTCCTTCGACGACGCGCCGGACGAACGTTAAATTTTACTCGACGTCGCGTCCCCAAACTTCGAATTCGCGGACGCCGTTATTCTCGAGTGGAAACGATTCGACAAAATCGATCGCTTCGACGAACGACGAACGAATCTTCGGAATCGCAAATTCTTGCGGTTCTTCCGTTAAACGCAGTTTGATCGAAACCGTCGTTCCATCGGCAAATTTAAGCGCGGCAGAACTCCAGGTCTTTTGTTGATTCGCCGCCAGCTTCAACGACACGACGACTTTTTCAATTTCGACGTCTCGTCCGAACTCGACACGGAAGAAAAGGTCGGTTCGTTTCGCCGGACGCCAATACTTGTCGCCGTCTCGATCGCCGTCTATCGCGTTGTTTGGCGAAAATTCCGGGCGATAGCGGAACCAAGAATTTGATTCGACGCGCGGATAACTCCTTATCGAACAAGTAAAAGCGTCCGAATTGAACGCCAAGTTACGAACGGGATTACCCTTGACGCAACTTCCTCCTCGCGAATCCTTTCCTTCGGCAATTCCCAAAATAGGAACAGTCTGAGGAAGACGGTCGAACGCCTCGACAAAAGCTTTTTGTTCGTTCCGTCCGCCAAGTTCAGAGGCTGGAAAATCGGTCGGCGCGAACGTTTCTCCCGCTTGCGCGCGTCGATATTTGTCTAACGAAGCGACTTCCAATTCCGCTTGTCGCAAGCGTTTCGCTTCAAAATACAGATAAATTTGGCGCATCTTGTCGCGATAGACGTACCAAGGCGTCAAGCCGGAATGAACGTTGTGAACAAGTCGATCCCAATCGTTCAACTCGAGCCAAGAGCCGGTAAAGGGAACGTTGAGGTCGATCCAACAAGCGACGGTTTCTTTCTCCTTCGCCGTCAGTTGGACGCCGTAATGCGACGGTTCCAAATAATTCATCAACGGACTAGAGGTCGATCCATACGAATAGGGCGGGAGCATTCCGCAAACCGACGAGACGTGCAACCAATTGATTATTCCGTCTCCGGCGTATTCGGAAGACGCGTACCCTGTTCTGTTCGGATTGGGAACGATTTCCGCCTTCCCGCCGAAATAGGACAAATACGCCGCGTCGTAGCTTGCATTCGCAACGTCGGTCTGCAACCCGTTCGGAATCTTTGCGTTGTACCCAAAATCTGTCAAATTAATATAAGATTCACTAAACTTACGACCTGGCGTTCCTTGCGTCGTTTTGCCGCCGTAAGGACGCAACATAATGCGCCATTTCGTTCGATCATAAATCTCCGCGTTCGTTATTGGTCGTTCGTCGCCTAACAAACTTAGCGGAACGTCCGCTTTTTCCGGGTTTTTCGAGCCCGCGTGGCAACAAACGCAATGTTCGTCCCAAATAGGCTGAACTTCGCGAGTATAACTGAACCCAGCGGGCACGTCGTCGGCTTGCGGCGCGTTCGGTCCAAGATAAGCGATCGCCGCCTTTTCCTCGTCGGTTAGAAAACGATCCATTTCTTGAACAGGCTCGTCGCCCGGCTCGAAAAACGGCTTGATTTTTTGCGGAACCTTTCCTGCGGCGATCGTCGCGTTCGCGCCGGAAGACGCGTCGGCGTTAATCGACTCGTTTTTATCCTCGTGGCAGCCTACGCAAGCGAACGTCTCGCCGGGAAGAACCATCGTCCAACTGCGCATATTTTGGATCATCCGCCCTTGCGCATCCAAGAGTTGGAAGAAAACCGGGACGCGCGAAGGACATTCGAAATAACAGCTTCCGTCTTCTTCGACGTCGACCGTGCCCAAGACGTGCTTGACGTCGTAACTTCCGTTGTTAATGGCGCAAGGACTCGTCGCGTGTCCGCCCCAAGGATGTAATCCCAGCGCGACCGTTCCTTTGGCGCGATAATCAAGCGCGACGACGCGCATCTTCTTAATCGCGCCTCGCTCGACGCCTTGTATCGCCGTTCCGTAATAAACGTCTTGAACGTAAAATAAGCCGGAATTTTTACTTTCGTCGACCTGCGACATACGCGTTTTTGGCGCTTCGCGCGCGCATAGGGGAACGGCTTGACACGCGGAAACCGCCGGATCGAAAGCAAGAAGCTCGCGTCGACCGTCGCGCGCGAACCAATATAGACCAAAAGGTTGTCCGCCTTGTTTGCCGTCCTTAATTCCTTTCAGACCTCGAATAGCTCCTCCCTCGGGAAGATACCCGACAAGTAAATTATTTTCGTCTAGAGGCGTCGGATACTGAAATTGCTCGCCGGCCGTGCCGTGAATAATATCGCCGCTCGTTCCCTGCCCTTCCATATACTCGACGGGTTTTTCAGGCGCAAGATAAGAAACGCCTTCTCCTGCGTTCGTTCCTTGCGAACGATCGATTTCGATTAACTTGCCTCGTTGGTCGATATGATGCGCGCCGGAAATAGCAAAGACTTTCGTCGAATCGGGCACGGCGCGCGCGTGCAGAATCGCCGAAGGATATTGCGAGTTATTTCCGTAATATTCCGTTTGATTCGTACCGTCGGCGTTCATCACAAATAGACTGTGCAAATACCCGGCATGACGATCGGAATATTCCCAGCGCGTGTAAATTACGCGTCCGTCGTTCGTAACGTGAGGAAAAACGGTATGACCGTGATCGACGCCAAGACGCCGAATAAAACGACCTTCCGCGTCGCAAGTATAAAGGTTGCAAACGCTTGACCACCAACACGGCGCGGAAAAATTACAACGGGTCGACGTAAAAATCAAATCGCCGTTCGGCAACCAATCGGGCTCCATATCGGCGACGCCGTCGCCAAACGTAATTTGCTTGACGTCGCGCGTTTCAAGATTCATCTTATACAAATGAAAGTCGTCGTCGACGTCGTTTTTACGCATTGAAAACGCGAGCGTTTTACCGTCCCACGAAACGGCGGGATCGCGAACGATTCCTTCTGGACAGTCGAGTAGTAGTTCGCTGGACGCGTCGCCGTTTTCCGCGATTCGCAATACGCGCAGTTGCGAGCCCATACGATAATCGGCGCCCTTTTCGCGAAAAATCGCGTCGGTCAGGTGGTCGGTCATTGCAAACATCGCTTGACAATCGCCGAAAACGAAATGCTTCGCATAAACGAATTCTCGCGGCGCGTCGTCGAAATAAGCGAGTCTCGTCGTTCGTCGCGTTCGACAAGCGTCGTAATACAACGACTTCCAACGCGAGTCCGCGCTCGGAGCCGACGCGGCGACAAGTTCGTCGAACCGCGTTTGCAGTTCCGAAAAATCGACGTCCGCGTCTTGCAACTCGTCGAAAACCTTTTCGACAAGTTGCTTTTCGGCGTCGAACGAATCCGCGCTTTGAAAATACCCGTCGACTTGAAGCGTTTCCGCGTCTTGGTAGAGCCAATCGCGTTCCAAACGTTCGTTAGGAAAGGCGGGTTCCGTCGAAGCGGCGCCTGTAAAGGACGGGAAAAACGCGACGATCGCCAACGTCGTCGCGCTCCACTTGACGACAATATCGTTAATTATCTTGAATTTCATAACTTCCCCCTCGACGTTCGCGCCGAACGTCGATTATGAACGCTGTTTGAGCGAAAACTTCATAAACTTTTGCCCGGAACGAAACGATCGATCAATTCGCGCGCCTCTTCGCCGACGTCGAACGTTTCGGAAACCGACTTTTTACCGACCGTCAACGAAAGAGGAGTCGTTTCGGCGCTCGTAAAGTCGACGCCGACAAGCGAATAGTACTCGATCGGCTCCGTTTGCCCCGCGCTTCCGTCTTCGCTGTTCGATTCGCCGACGATCTCGACTTTGTTCAAGACGACCTTGTACTCGCCTTCGGGCGCGCCTTGGTACTGACCGTAAGTTACGATTTGCGCTTTGCCGGACGAATCCGTTTTCCCCGCGCTCGGCCACTTCTCTAATCCACTGGCGACGGGCGAAAGAACGACCGCGACGCCTTCCGCCGGTTTGCCGTTGGAATACTTCAACGTAACCGCGCATTTGACGAGGGGCGGCATACCGTCGGGACGAGGTTTCGAACACCCTACGAAACCCAAGAGCGTCGCCGTTAAACACATTATAACGACTCGATTAAACAAGTTCATTTCGCATAATTCCTTTCGGGGCTTTGACGTCGATCCAACGCGCGCGGCGGCGTCCGACGAAAGAAGCGCGACGCGCGGAAGCCGACGAAAACGACTCAAAATCCCATTTTCTCAACCCAAGCTCGGCAACGTTCACGCCAACCGAAAGTATTGGGAGTCTTCCAATTCGGAAATCCGTGCGGCGCAAGAGCAAAAATATGCAACTCGGCTGAAATTCCCATTTTACGCAAACGCTTGTACGCTTCGATCGATCCAAGAGACGAGTACCCGTCGGCGTCGCCGTGCAGAAAGCACGTCGGCGGAGTTTGTTCGTCGAAAAGATAATCCGATAAAATCGAGGCTCCGTCGCCTCCGTTCTTATTTGCGCTCGTCGCGCCGTCGTCGAGAACGTAAGCGGGATAAACGGGAATTGAAAACGCGAGTTTTGCCGACGTTCGATCAAGTTCGTCGATCGGCTCGTAACTCCGCGCCGTCGAATTCGTCGCGGCGATCAGCGCCAAACAACCGCCCGCTGAAAATCCTTGCGCGCCGATTTTATCGGGATCGATTCCATATTTGTCGGCGTTGGCTCGCAGATAACGAATCGCACGTTGAGCGTCTTGAAGCGCCGGGAGATAAATAGGTCCCGACTTCGGACGAGGCGTTCTATAAACGAGAACTGCGGAAAATCGACCCGTCGAATTCCAAAAACGCGCGTGGGCAATTCCTCCGTCGTCGTAATAACAAGCCGTAAAACCTCCGCCCGGAAAAATTAGAACGCAAGAATCCGACGTTTGTTTTTCTGGACGACAAATAATCAGGTACGGAATCGTGACGCGCGTCGCGGCTCCCGGCGGATTCTCGACGCTCGGCTCGCGAACGTTCTCTCCGGGCGCCAAACCAGTCCATAGTTCGACGATTTCGCGCGTTTCGTTTCTTTCCGACGACGCGTCTTGTCCTCGCGTCCCAATAGGAGAGGCGACGATCAACGACAAAACAATTAACGAAAAAAAGGCGTTTCTTATCATAGCGTTAGCGCTCGTTAAAAGTAGACGACAAAGCGCGACGGAGACGTCGATGCGTCCGGCAACGAATCGCTTCTTCGATCACGCTTTACAAAATCCGTTACAACGAAACGGTTTCACTTCCGTTGATCGAACCCATCGCGCCCCAGACGCCAAACGGACTTTTTCCCGTCAAATACGTTTTAATCGTTTGATATTGATTGACGCCTCCGCAGTCGATCGTATCCGAGATAAAACGAACGGAACCGTCTGCGGTCAAAGCGTTCGCGCCGCCCGAGTGATACGAACTTGCCGAGTAAATTCCCCACCAGTCGTAAGACGTGTCGCCGCCGACGCGCGCGCAAGACGGCGAGTTCGGAGGAAGAATCGTACAAAACCCGGTAATCTGGGCGCCGCCCGCGCCAAAAAGACGACCGCGAAGACTGCGCGTCGGATTCTGAATATGATTTGGATTAAGGGGATCGCGCATATTCAAGCAATCGGCGGCCAAAAGTTGCCAAGAGCCGTTGACCATTCCGCCCGGCGGACGATTTGTAACGCCGCCGCGCAACTCGCTAGCGTACCCCGAGCCCTTAGAGACGGCGGAAGCCGTGCCCGATTCGCTCGCGACGACCGTGTTCGACGTTCCGTCCACGATCGACGCAAGAGAATGCCAAACGTTGACGAAAAACATTCCTCGCCCAGTCATTTGCGATCCGGAAGTTCCCAACGTCGCGTTGTCCCCGTAAGGACCGGTCAACCCGCCGATATGATTCTCGCAAGCGACGTCGGCGAGTGAAAACATAACGCTCGTACCGGGCGCAAGATGTCCCGAAATCCCCATAATCTGCGACGAATTCGCGTCGGACGGACAGCACAACGTCGAAATCGGAGTCTTTCCAAGACTTGCGACAAGCGTTTCGTCCGGCGGCAAACCCTTCGTTTTTTTCCAAGCGCCAAGCATCGCGTCGTAAAGCGCGCTTTGTTCCAGATACGGCAACAACGACACGGTTCCGCCGACGTAGGCGTATCCGTAACAGTTCGCGCCAAGCGCAGGAAACTTACCCGTTACGTCCGCGTAATTGTGCAACGCCAGTCCGAATTGTTTCATATTGTTCGAGCATTGCATTCGACGCGCAGCCTCGCGAGCCGCTTGAACGGCCGGAAGCAAAAGTCCAATCAAAATACCGATAATAGCAATTACGACCAACAACTCGACGAGCGTAAAACCGCGCCGACGCGTTCCGTCGATAGAACTCATTTTATACTCCTTCAACAAGCGACGTCTCGCGAAACTAAATTTGCGTTTCGCCTGAACTCGTTCAAATACAAAGACTAATTTCGCGCGTTCACACAAAACGCGCGAATCGCGTTATCCTCGTTTGTCGTTAAATTTTATTCTTGACCTAGAACGCGTCAACGGTAGAAACTTGCCATTCTATATACAAATCTTGCCAAAACGAAATTTCTAATAAGGCGCGTTTGTCTTCGTAACTTCGCCGGAGTCAAGAGTTGCCGCGTTATCAAGAGATCGAGTCGTTTTTGAGAAAAGCGTTTTTGAAAATTTCAGAATCGAGACGAAACTGTTGACGAAACGCGTTTGGAGTCGTTCCGACTTCGCGGCGAAACGCCTTAATAAAGTAAACGTCGCTTGAAAAACCGCACTGATAAGCCACGGTGGAAACAGAGTCGTTCGTTTCACGCAAAAGAATCTTCGCCTGTTCCATTTGAACGCGCATAATTTCCTCTTGCGGAGTTCTTCCAAGATATTTTTCAAACCCGCGATAAAGCGTGCGTTGAGACACGTTGACTTCGCAAAGCACGTCTTGAATACGGATACGCTGGCAAGCGTGTTCGCGAATAAACGTCAACGCCTTTTCCACGTCGGAATCTCCGACGGCGTAAAAATCGCTCGAACGTCGCGTCGCCAAGAAATTCGCGGGCACGTAAATAGTCTTGTCGTCGACGGTTTCCCCGTTCATTTTTCGTTCAAGAATTTGCGCCGCGCGCCATCCGACGACAAATCCGTTTCCGTCGACGCTTGACAGAGGCGGTCTCATTAAACGGCAAATCCATTCGTCGTTTCCAACGGCGACGATCGAAATTTCCTGCGGCACGCGAATTCCCAATTCTTGACAAAGTTCTAGGACGACTTGACCGCATTGGTCGAGCGAAGCAAAAAGCGCGATCGGTTTCGGGAGCGCTTGAAGCCATTTCGCCAATTTCGGACGATACTTTTCGTTCCAACGCGGAAACGTGTAGTCGCGAACGCCCCATTTTGTAGGATAGACGTCGCACGAATACCCCGATCGTTCCAAACGTTGGAGAAAAAAGTCGCGACGCGCGTAAAAAATAGGCGCGTCTTCCATACAATAATAAGCGAAACGACGCAGACCGCGTTCAAGAAAATGGTCGACGACTAATTCGGCGACTCGTCGTTCGTCCATAGTAACCGCCGGGAAAGCGTTCGAATCGGCGTATCCGAGTAGTTCGACAAGGGGAAGCCCCACGTTTTGTAGTTTATTGTAAAACGAACGATAATAAGATCTGACGACGATTCCGTCCGCGCGCCAGGGCTTATACCGTTCGAACGATCTCGCGTCTCGACCGCGTTGTTCAAAACTAAGAATCCAATTTTTTTCCGCAGCGTATTGCGACAGTCCTTCCAAGACGCCGCGTCCGTATGAAGTGTTTGTTTCACAAAAGACAAGAATGCGTCGTCGCGGTAATTTCGATTCCGAACGGTAAGACTCCGCATCGTCTATAACAAACGCATTTCGTCGCATCGCAACATTGTTCCTGGTTCTTCGTCTCTTTTTATCCGCGCTCGCTCCCGTTAGCGTTTACGGAAACGCAACCGTTCGCGCAATATTCCGAGCAAGGTTTGCGTTTGAATCGCGCCGTAAGGCGCGCGATAAGCCGTCCGTCTTTAGACGGACGGATGACGCCGCCAAAAACGCCTCCAATATAAAAGCGAAATTATCCGACGTCCCCCAAAGCGCCCGTTTACGGAGAACTGCGGATATCGGAAGAGTTAGAGTCTGAAGGTTCGCGAAAAACATACGAACTTTCAAACGACGCGTCGACTGAAAAAAACAAAAAATCGTTTCCGCAACCTCAAACGAAACGCCGATCCACCCGTCTAAAGACGGACGGCTTGTCGCACGCCGCTTGCGCGGCGATTCCTACGCGACGCTTATTCTGAAATTAACGCGTCGATCAGACGCTTAATATAACTTTCTGCGGACGATTATATGGAAACAAAGGATGGGAATAAAACAAGTCGGTCTTTAGTGAGAAGGACGACGCGCGCAACGCGTTTACGCTGGCAAAACGCAAAATCTTCGTTGGACTTAACGTCTCGCCATATAGACAAAAAGGATCGCGTTTAGAATCGATTAGTTAAAACGAACTTTGCCCGTCGATTTTGGCGTCGACTCTTCGTTCGATTTCTGATCGGTAAAAGAAGACGTCGGAGCCGCGTTTGTATGAACGCTTTGAATACGTTTGGATATTTGGTCGCTTCGATTCAAAGCGTCGGAACGAAGTTTTTGCATTACTTCTAACGCGCGTTCCGCGCACTTTGCTTGACGCGCGCGAAGGACGACGGACGCGTTCGAAGGCGCGACTGAATCGTAAAATCTCAGTCCGGCAAGCGCGTCGGTTTCCAAATCGAAAACTTCGGCTTTTTCGTCCAACGTTCCAACGAGCAAAGGCGTTTCGGCGGTCGCTTGTTCAAAACGCAAGGTCTTCGCCGCCCTTTGCAACGTCGTCGAATCCAAGCCGTCGGGCAGGAACACAAATTCAAGATCGGCCTCTTTTTGCACTTCCTGCAACATTTCATGAACGGTCTTGCACGTCTTCGCCGCGAACCCAAATCCTTCCAAACGTTCGGCAATATTCGCGGCGGACTCCGAATCCGGCTCCATAACGACGACGACGCGCTCGCCTTGCGCCGAGGCAAACCATTCAAGAGCTTGAACGACGACGCGCGAACCGACAAAATCGCGTTGAGGATTCTGCTTAAAAACGGCGCGCAACGCTTCGTATCGAACGCGTCGATCCGCGCAAGAGGCGCCTTGAACGACGATCGAAGGGGCGCTGCGCGTCGCGTTAAACAACGCCGCCCCGCCCTTGTCCCCCAAAAGAATCATCGGGATCAACGCGCCGCGACGTCGCGTTGATTTAATCGCGTATTGAACGGCTAAAGCCAAATCGTCCAAAGTCAGATTCGGACAAGCGCTCTCAAATCGAGACAAGGCGGAGCGCGCGGCGTCGGCGCCGACTTGAGCGATTAATAATTCGCTCGTCGTCGCTATAGCCAAAGAACGCGCCTCCCTATTTGCAATACGATTTTCCCACGCCAACTTATCGGCGGCGCGCGCCAAACGCGCCGCTTCGTATAAAAACGCGTACTCGACGTTCGTTAAGACGGGCTTCGGCGCTTGTTCGGCGTCGTCCCAGCGCCAAATGAAAGTTTTCGCGTCGGCGTCAAAATTCGTTTTTCGTTTAACATCAGTTTTCGGGAAAGTCTCGCCGGGTAAATTAATCGCGCGTTCGTAATATTTCAACGCCTGTTTATACGCCATAATTACGGCTTGCGAGCGGGTTGGAATCTTATGATACTTAAGTAGCAACGTCCTTTCGATCGCGCGACGCAAGGAATCCGACGCGTTCTTATCGTAGTAACGCAAGGCTAATTCCGGCCAAACGTAAGACGCGTCCGCGTATTTCATCGATTCGACGATCGCTTCGACGGCGGGAACGTCCGTTCCCCAAAGCGCGGCGACTGCGGCGCCGTAGCCGACGCGTTCAAAATATGAAGCGGTCGCCTGCGAATACGCGGCAAATTCTTGCGAAGAAGCGAGATTATCGCCAAAGACGCCTTGACCGCGAGCGTCGACCGCGAAATTGGCAAATTTGTTCAACGAAAGACGGCAGAAACGCGCGGCGCCGTAATCTCCGGCGCGAACTAGCTTCACGAGCGCCGAAGAACGCTTCTCGACCGACCCGCTAAACAAACGTTCAAACTCGTCGTCAAAACGAGACGCGTCGCTCCAATACTCAAGCGCCGCAAGCCAAAGGCGTTCCAAAGCGCTCCGTTCAAGTCGAAGACGCGCGTCGTCAAGTCCAAACTGTCGCGCGTCCTTTTCCAGTTCGTCGTTAGAAAGAACGAGCGTCTTAGACCCGTCCGTTTCGGCAAGGAAAGACTCTTCCAGCGCGCGTTTTGCAAATTCCGTTCGACCGACTTTAGCGACTTCGCGAGCAAATTGGAACCAGTCGAACGCGTCGTCCGGCGTTGTTCCTTTGTCTATGATCCGACGTTCGGACGCGGTCGCCGTCGCCAAAAAATCCTCTATCGACTTATATTCGTCGGGCGCGTCGACAGGATCGTCGTATTTGACGCGTTCCGCTTCGCGCGCGACTTTCCGTCGCTCGACGCGTTCCGTCGACCACGCGCCCGCGCTAAAAACGCCGACGCGCTCGACGGCGAATTCCTCTTCAAAATTAAACGTCTTCTTCGTCTCGAGGGAGTCTGACGAAGGAATTAAACCGTTAAAAGCCGAACCAAGAATATCGTTCTTATCGATTTCAAATTCGTCCGAAACGACGACGTTTTCCTCGACGCTCTTCTTGTCGGTCTGATTCGACTTGTCTTTCGCATCGTCGACGTCAACGCTTACGTCGGAAACTTCCGCTTCTTTTTCTTCTTCGACAAGGACGGGATCGGACGTCAGATCGACGTCGGCGCCTTCTTCTGTTTCAGTTTTGCCGGTTGTTTGTTCGCTCAAGTCGGCGGAGAAGTTGGCGTCAAATTCAAGCGAATCGTCGTCGGATTCTCCCTTTTCCGTCTTTTCTCCCCTTTGTTCAACCGCCTCGTCCTCCACGTTGGAATCGAACTCAATAGAAACGTCGCTAGAATCGCCGTTCCCTTGCGCGTCCTGCGACGCGCCCGAAACCCAATCTTGCGCAATAGAGACGTTTAACGTCAAATTTAAGTTCAGAGCGAGACAGAAGCAACTGAACGCGCTTATCGTCAAAACGACGGAAATTTTTCGCATACGACTCCCCTTCCAAACTATGCGCGTTTTGCGCTTGACGGTAGATTCAAAGACAAAACCGGCGCTGATCGCGCTACGAATAAAAAATCGTCGCGCGACCGACGCCCTAACAAAATAAGCCAAACAGGAACGACGGAACGTTATTACTTCGCGTGTTACTTCGCGGCGCTACTTCGTCGCTTGCTCGTAAGCGTCGAGCGCTTCGGAAAGAACCTTCTGCGTTTCAACGTCTTCCGTTTCGCTGGCGTTATAACGATCGTACATTTTGGAAACGTCGGGACCGCGCAAAAGAGAACCATTCGCGCCAAGTTGCTTCTTAAACGCCTCCAACGCGCGCCGTCGCGTCGAAACGTCGAAACGAACGTCGCCCATTAAATCGATTAGGGCGTTTTGCGCGAAGGAAGTCTTTATGACGGAAGCGTATTCAAGCCCGACGTCAAACATAGAGGGCGACGCTAAAAAACGACGCGCCATATCGTTCATATTGTCGAACTCGTATAAGTTCGGACGCGTTAGCGACGTCGCCAAAATAGCGCGCGCGGCGCTTTTCGCCTGCGCCAAACGAGCTTCGGATGCGACTGGACGCGCTTTCGTTTTGTCAAACAAGCGCTGAATCGCCCATGAACTCGATTCCAAATTAAACGGAGTCGGCGCAATGAAAACGTTCGGCTCGGTTCCGACTTTAACGTTTGCGGACGTCGCTTGTCGCTCGTCGTCGTAACCGACGAGAAGAGGGACGTCGCAAGTGCGCAGATCGCTACGCAACATCTGCGCGACGACGCGCAAATCGGGCGAACTCACCGGCTCCGTCGCTAAAACAAACTCAACGTCGGCGCAACTTTGAGCGGCTAAGAGCGCTTCGCGCCCCGTCGCGACGGAAACGAACTTGTACCCTTGTTTCGTAAGATTGAGTCCAATTCTATTTGCGTCGTCTAATTTCGGGGAAGCGACGACGACGACGCGCTCGCCCTTTGAACTAGCAAACCATTCGAGCGCTTCAAGCGTTCGACTCGACATAGGATAAGATTTGCGGGGGTTCCATTGCATAATTGCCGAAAGAGCTTCGTAACGAACGCGACGATCGGCGCAAATCGCGGCTTGAACGACGACCGTAGGTTCGCCGTCGCGAGAATAACAAAGCGACTCGTCTCCGCGAGAACGCAGAAGGATCGTCGGAATAAGCGCTCCGTCAAAACGCTTGGATTCTAGCGCGAATTTGATCGAAGAACAAAGTTCCGCGACGCTCAACTCGGGAAACGCGACGTCAAAATCGTCTAGGACTTCCGAAGCGGAATCCGCGCCGACGCGATAAAGTTCGCGCTCGCCAAAAGCGACGACCGCAAGTTCCGTAGCGTTGGACGGCGTAACGCCGGAAGCGAGCCCCAACGCGCGCGACGCTAGCGCCAAACGCGCCGTTTCGTCCAGACGCGCCCTTTCCGACTCGACTTCTTCGCAATAAGGCTTGGCGCCGTTGGAATCCCAACGCCAACGCGCGACTTGACCGTCGACTTCCGTCGGCAAGACGGTTCGCTTGAAAAGTTCCAACGCTTTTTGGAAGCAAAGACGCGCGTATTCTTCCTGCGTCGGCGCCGACTTGAAACGCTTGACCAACGCCTCGACAAGCGCCGTTCGCGCCGATTCGTCCTTGACGCCCATACAATAGCGCAACGCTAATTCGAAACCAACGCGCGACTCGAGCGATTTTTCCAAAACGCCGACGACGGCGGGCAATTTCTCTTCGTCGACCTCGCGCAACGCGGCGAGAAGCGCCTCTTCGCCGTCAGATTCAAAGAACGGAATCAACGTCGCGGCGGTCGCGCTTTTGGCAGAGTCGTCTCCGATTAAATCGACGATCAACGTTGCAATCGCGACGGCGCCCCCTTTGCGAACGTCGACGATCGCTTGCGCGCGATCCGACACGGAACCGCGTTCCGTACGCGCGATCGCGTCTCTTAACGTCGCCTCGCTCTCCCAATATCGACGCGCCGACTCGCATACTTTTTGATAGACTTCGGAGCCGATTTCGCCAATTTCAGGATTCGCGACAAAATAGACGGCGCGTCCGGCTCCTAACGAGTCGAGCGCTTTAGCGCATTCCTCGGGCGATCCTTCCGGCGCTTCCAGCGCCTTCGCGATCAATACGCGCGCAAAAGACGGTCTGCCGACCCTCGCGACGCGAACCGCCGCGCTAAACCATTCCGCAACGGTCTTCGGTTCATTCGCCAAAACGGCTTTTTCCGCCGGACTTGCGGTCGCGTAAAAATCTTCGTCGGTTTTCAATTCGTCTGGAACGTCCTCGGGACGGAGATATTTCGCGCGTTCCTTAGCTCGCTCTTTCGCCTCGGGATCAAGTTCCTCTTCCGACTCGGCTTTCTTAGAATCGACCTTCTTAGACCCGGAGTCCAAAGTCGTCTCGGATCTCGACGACGACGATCCCGACAACGACGACGGCGCGAAAGGATCGACCCGCCCTTTGTCTTCAAAAGGATCGTTTGCGTCGGAAGAATTCGCTTCCTCGTCTTCAGAAAAGTCGTCGGAAAAGTCGCCGGAAGAATCGTCGGAAGAATCGTCGGAAGAATCCGCAAAAGGATCGCTGGAATCAGAAGAACCAATCCCTTCGTCGTCGGAAGAATCCGCAAAGGGATCGTTGGAACCGTCGTCGTCCGCAAACGGATCGTCGTCCTGTCGCGCCGCTACGGAAGAGGCCGCGCAAGACGAGCCGTCGAACCAAGAGACGGAACCAAACGCGTAACAAATCGCGCAAAACGCGCTCAACGCGAGAATGTATCGAGTTCTATTTCGCATAATATTTCGTTTCTTCTGAAAAACCGCAAGCGCTTAACGCGCGAAAGGAACGCGCAAACATAACCCGACGACAAAGCGACGAGCATAATACAATTATAAGGATTCTTCCCCTCTTCTACCATATCGGCGAAAAAGAAAAAACAAATTTTTTGTTATTGAAAAGCCCCAATAGTCCCCAGAGTCAATCTAATAAACAATACCGTAATAAATCGCGCATAATCTACAAACCTTCTATTTCGCGCGACGTCTATAAAACGCCCTGATTGAAAAACGACGCCGACGGGCTCGCCAAAACCGAGGGCGCTTCAAGTCGCGTTCGCCAACTTGATAATCCAAACGACGAGCGACGTCAACGGGACGACTACGACGCACAACAAAAAAAGGGTCAGTCCAAACTTGTTCATTTGCCTTGGACAAGCCGTCTCAAAGAGCCATTTGAAAGGCAAGTCGACGCGTTCCGGCTCAAAAGCGCCTTCTTGTCCTTCCCGACGTTTTCCTAAGGAACTCACGGAAAAACAACGCACGCGCCCAAACTGATCGTCTAATTCCGCCAAGATATTGTAACCGCCCCACTTTTGAATCCAGTATCGACACACCTGATCCATCGCTTCGTCGTATCGATACCCCTTGCGTTTCGCCAAAAAGTTTTTTATCGCCTCGTCTCCTATGTAACGTTCCATATCGAGGGCGTCGGCCTTCGTCAAAATCACGGCGCAAGGAATTTGTTTTTTATCGCGCAAGAAGAAGTCGTCTTCACGTCCCGTCGTAGACAATCGATTCAAGAGCCTTTGCAAACATTCTTCGGGGTCGGCTTCACTCGCGTTTAATTCCTCGGAACTTTGAATCTGCTTACTGTAGGCGCGGCGTAGTTTGGGCAACGCGAAAGGGTCGACGATAAAAATCAAGCCCGCCATAAAATTATAATAGGTCTGCTTCTTTAATTTCTCATAATCGCTGGAAAAAGTTTCTCCGGAAGGATCGTAAATGCAAAGGCGTGTGCTTTCGCTCAAAAAGCCGGTGCGATAATCGATACAAAAAGCGGACGGGACTTGTATATGCGTCTGATCGGGCTTGATTCCGTTCATAAAATTACGGTGTAGTTTACGAGCAAAAAACACGTCGTCCTGATAGGGAAAACTCGGACGCCAGCCAAATTTGTCGGGCACGGTCGACGTCAATTCTTCAATTCCCGCCATTAGAAACGCGGTTTTGCCGGCGGATCGACCGCCCGCGATAGGAAAAGCGACGACTTGACCTTCGCTCGCGTTCGCGCCAAGGGGCGACATACACGCGGGACAGAACGCTTCGTAACGAGTGCGTCCTAAGAGACGCGTCGTCGCAAGTCGCCGTCCGCAAACGCAAGTCGTGTGAAACAAACGGGTCGGCGCCGGAAAAAGGTCGGTATAAACGCGATTGCAACCGGGGCACTTGAAATAAACGCGCTTGAGTCGCTTGTGACAACGCGGACAAACGACAAAATTCTGCTGAACCAAGTAGACGAAATCGTCAAACTTACGTAAAATCCAAGCGAGAATTGGTCGGTAAAAAAGACAAAGAAAAAAAGCCGCAAGCAAATATTTTACGCTCGTCATTGCTCGACCTCGCTCTTTTCTTCAACAGTCCGTTCTCTCTCGACGCGCTGGGATTGTTCGTCGGGATTTAACGCGCCTTGGCTAAAACAACAACGCCAAACGCCGTATCCGGCGCCGCACAACGCAAGAATTAAAAGAACGCTCGTCATGATCGTCAACCAAGGAACGGCGACGTCTTTGCCGTAGGCCGACTCTTTAAAATCGCGCCAGTTGGCGCTTCGTGAAAACTGGAGAAAATATCCCAGCGCGCGCTTAAATTCGCCTTTGCTAAAAGTCCCGAAAAATTCCTCGCGTTTTAAAACGTCGAATTTACGTCCTTCGAGAAAATAACAAACAAGCGCGTCGGCGCCGGGCGAGTCCGTTTTAAAAGTCGAAGTCGCGACTGCGCGCGCGTTGCGAGCGCCTCGACGACGTTGCGCTTTTCGCGCCGCCTCGACGGCCGCCGCCGTAACAAGCGTCAATTCGGCGCTCGTCGATTCCGCTTCGAAATCGTCGTCGTCCCGTTCTTCGACCAGCTGATCCAAAAAACGATTTTTTCGCGTCGACGCCTCCGATCGCGCGGCGTTTGCAGGCGACTCCCAGCCTATTCCTCGACGCCAGCAGTCCCGTATTTCGTCGGAAATCAACGCGTCGACAAAAAACGCGAAGCCGTCTTCTTTTTCGTATACGCCGAGAATTTGGAACAAAACGTCGAAAGAGGAGGAAGAGGTAATTTTAGCGCGCCAGACGGGAAAATAAATCGACCAAAATTCGTTCAGCCAAGCGTCCCCCAAACGCGCGCGCAAGCGTTCGAACGTCGCGCGAATAGACTTGACGTCGGCAAGCGCGACGTCGTTCGGCTCGTTGATCGCGGCGAACGCGCCCAAAGCGAGAATTAACAGTTCTTCCGCCAAATCGCCGGTTCGTCGCTTGACGAACTCGCGCAAATACGAAGAGGCGGAAAAAGTTTTTTTAAATTCCAACGTCCCTGCGGCGCGACTTGCGGCGTTGTTTGTTCCGAAAATCTTTTCGAATTTTTCGGGCAAACCGCGTCTCCATTCTTTGAGTTCGTTCGCGTCCCTTGGAATATTGCGTTTCCAGAAGGCGACGACGCGTTCGACGCGACGACGCGTCTGTTCCGGGTCTTCCCCGTCCTCTTCAAGACGCGCGTTAAAACGAACGCAATAGGCTAGAATTTCACGAGTCGTCTCGCGCGCGGTAGAGGAACGGCGATAATCCTTTTGCAACAACGACGTCAAAACTTCGTCGGCGACGTCGCTAGGCTGGTCGTTTAAAAAACGCCACGTCTGCGTCAAACGATCGTCCGTCGGAAAAGAACCGTCTTTGACGACCGTTTCGTACAAACGCGCAAGATTATGAAGGAACCGAACGTCTTCCTTGCGTTCGCGTTGAAGTCCGGAGATCGCGTCTTCGGCTCTGCCCGTTCCAAAATTAGGACAGGCGAAACGTCGCAAAAAGGAATTGAAATCGCGCGAAAGATACTGCGAATAGGAGAATTTAGGAGAATAAGTTTCGTCGTCCAAATCGGACAGGTCGACCGACATAACGCCCGGTTTTGTTCGGCGTTCGCGACTCGAACTTGGCGCAAACGCGACGAAAGAATAGCAAGTTCGATTATCGTTAAGCAATCGTTCCGTCGACGGATCGTATACGTAGGTCGAAAAGGAAATTTTCCGCGAAATCTCCTTAGGAATCGCGGCAAAGAAAAACGCCAAAAAAGCAAGCGCGGAAGACTTGATCGTCTTATCGTCCAAATAAACGACCAAATTGGCGTTCTTAGAGACCGCTAAAATAAAGGCGTCAAGTATTTTTTGAACGGCGCGCAACATTCGTCCTTGCAACAGATCAAGTTTTTCTCGCGCGCCCGGCATAAGCGAATCGTCGGCGTTAATCGACTTTGCCTCGCGTTCGGGCAACGCGTCGGGTCTTCGTCCCAAATTAATCTCTTCGTAGGTAAGACCTCGCGCAAAGGAACCGGAACAATAATATCGGATCGGGTCTTGCCAAGTTCCCTTGTCGAGAACCAACGCATGCGCAAAGAAATTGCCGAAGCGCGTTCCGCCGTAGTCGCGCCCGACGTACTGCGTTCGACAAAGAACGGACTTGCCGTTGGAAAGACGAAAGGAACTAAACGCAACGGGAAAAGTCTTCAATTCCTCGGCGTCCGGGCGCTTGGGGAACGTGTCGGGCGCCTCGTAATGCGCGACTTTTTCGACCAGCTCCTCTTTTTCGCCTTTCGAAAGAGCCTCCGATTTCGAAAACGTATAAAAACCGCCGGCGCCCTCGATATTATAACGACATGAAGCGTATTTCCATTGCAGAACGCGCCCTTCGACGCCGCCCTCGTTCGCGTCGTTCGATTGAAAATCCGTCATAAAATAAGAACTCATGTCAATTCGCCTCGGCGATCGTCTCGTTTTGCCAAAGAAGCCATAAGAAAGGGTCAAGAACGCGAATAGGACGCGGCTCGAAATTCAGTTTCTGAAGTCGCTCGGGATTCTGCCCCAACGCGCTAAATCCGAAAAAGCCGACGTTTTCAAACGCTTCGACGTTCGCCAGTATTTCGCGGTCGACGTCGAACGCTTGGAGAAACGAACGAAAATAAGCGTCGACGCGTCGGAAATCGGAAACGGAAAACGCGCGTCGACGACGATGCAAAGAGGGCAAAAAAACGGGCGCCTCGTCGGAAAGTAGAAAACGCAACGCGTCGATTTTAGAAATTCCAAGAGCAAGGGGCGTTTGAATCTTTTCGCCGCTCTCGCGTTCTTGAAGAACGTTGATCATACGTTGAAAAATAGCGCCGACGCGCGCGCGATCGTTGGGGCGCGGCGGCAAATCTTTTTCAGTTCCCTGTCCAGAACTTAAGAATCGCTCGCGAACCGACTCGAGTTGCAACGGATCGACGATAAAAACAACGCCCGATGAATTGCGCAGATAACGCGTCGACGTCGCCATCGAATCTTGATCGTTGAACCGTTCGCCGGCCGCGTCGTAAAACGTCAGCGTAACGGGCGGAATTCGCGCGTCGTTCATACGCAAGGAATAAATTAAAGGTCGATGCGCGCGAACGTCGGCGGTTTGCGTCTTGTTGATCGTAAGTCCGCGACTATACAAGGGATTTTTGAATCGTTCTTGATACAAGTCGAGCGTCTCGTCGTTCAAAGCGCGACAAGACCACTGAAAACGCTCCGCCTGACGGTAGAGTTGCTCGATAAGAACGGCGATGTAATGGCTCTTGCCCGACCACGTGGAACCGACTATCGAAATAGTCGACTCCGAACCGTCGAAAGAAGCGAGCAAACGTTCCCCGCAATTCGAACACGTTCCGGCGTGCGAATTAAGCGTGAAACAATAGGGACAGACAACGGAACTCATAACGTCAACTCTCGTCGATCAGGGCGAACAAACCGACGTCGGAAGAGTCGGCGCAAAAACAACTAAAAAACGCGTTTGGAGATACGAATCGATCCAAATTAAACTCGAAGGCGCCTTCGTTCGACGCGGGAATAATCGCGACCGTCTCTCCGTCGTCGCGACGCAAGGGCGCCCTGTCCGCGCGTTTGACGACCGCGATCCGAGGCGTTTTCTTACGACCGCCAAGGGGACGAAAAATAAGCGCGTATTCTTCGCGAGTCGGTAAAAAACGAGCCAATACGTTCCACAAGCCCCAACGACGCAACGTCCGTCCCCGTTTGGAATCGGAAGACGTCTTGCCGAGGAAAAGGCGCTTGCGTTTAACGTATGCAATATAAAACTTCTCCGTGCAAAGTCGCGCGGGCAAAGAATACGCGACGCGTCCTTCAAGTTCGACGCGCTGAAAAATCGCGACGTAAAGAGGAGTTTCACCCTGTCCCAAACGACGCCAAGCGCTTGCGACGTCGTATTCTTTCTTCGAAAGAAAGACTCTGCCGCACTTTTGTTCGTCGACGTCGCAAGGCAAAAAACGCTCGCTGTATAAAATTAAGGTCTCTTTAACACCCGGCGCCCAGTCCCAAGAAATATAAACGTCGTCGTCGACAAGTTGCGACTTTAACCCCTTGACGGGCTCAAGAATGGCGACGGAGGTCTCGCGTCCGAAAACGGCGTTGCGTCCGTAGACCGTCGCTGGAAGAATATAAAGCGCGCCCGAACGACCTTCGGAAGGCAAATCGACAAAACCGCAAGCTCTTCCCCCCTTCGTCGCATAATCCTTAATCGTCGCGACGTCGCCTAACAGACGCGTCAAATCGTCCAGCGTCGCGCTAACGACCTCGCCGTAGCGTTTTCCGCTCGGCTTAAAAGAAAGGAAAAAATACGAGACGCCTTTCGTGGGAACGTCCCAAACAAGACGAATTCGACCTTCCCAATATTGCGCGCGCAACTGCGAGAGAGCGGTCGGAGGAACGTCGGGAACCCCCGAAACGTATTGAACGCGCGTTTGACGCGACGCGCCCGACGTGTCGACGTAACGAATCGACAACGCGTAACGATATTCGGTTCCGTTGGTCAAACCGACGTCTTCGAATCCCGACGCGCCGACGTCGCTAATCGCAACGAAGGCGTCGTCTAAAGAAGAAGCGTCGCGACGTCGAACCTCGACGCCTTGCGCGTTTTTCGAAACGTCCCAGCTTACGCGTAGAGCGTTTGAACGAGACGACGCGACGAGATTTCGCAGTTTCCCGACGCGAAAAGCGACGTTCGATTCGACGCTCGCGCCTTTGTCCCCGTTCGTCTCGCGAAAGGGCGTCGTCAAATATACGTAAGATTTGAATTCTTCCGCGCTTGCGTCCAAAAAGAACGTCTTTTCCGTTTTCTCGCAAAGAACCGTTTCAAGCGAACGCCGGTCTTTTCCCTGCGTCAATTCCACGCGCGCGACGCGATAACAAACGATCCCTCGCGAACGAGAAGGCGTCCAGCGAACTTCGATTCCCTCCGACGTTGGAACGCTTTCCACGCGCTTGGGCGGTTCGAGCGGCAAAGAATCCAAAAGCGCGCCAATTTCTCGACAATCGGGGTGCTTCGAGGCCAATTCCGCCAAAAGCGTCTCGCGTTCCTCGACGTTCGCGACCTTCGACGCCTCCGCCGCTTCGGCAAGAACGTCTTTTTGAGCCGCGCGTATTTTGGCGCGCTTCAATTCAAACGCCGTCGAAGCGCCTAATTTGCCGATCAGTTCGTCGAGCTTTTCCTCGGCTTCAAAGAATCTTTGCGCCTGAAACGTTCGCTCGATCGACGCCAGACCGATTTCTCGCGCTTTGTTTTCGTCGAGCAATTTCTCGCCCAAACTACGTTTGACGACGATAAAAGACGAATCGCGCCCGTCGAAAGAAAGTTTGTCAAGAATCGAACGCGCTTCGGAAATTTTACCCGACGCAAACATCTTTTCAAACGCGTCGTAATTCCGTTCGGCGATTCGATCGCGCAGTTCGTTCAACAGCGTCGGCAAATCGGGATTCTCCGCCCAAAAAGCGCGCGCTCGACGCCACGAAAACAACGCGTCGTCAAGTTCCGATTTGCCCAACGCGACGCGCGCGTCGAGCGTATGAAGATTGGAATTCGTCATATCGACGAACGAAAAGCCGCAATGGGGACAAAAATCGACGACGGAACAACGCCGCTTGCACTGCGGGCACGTTGTTTGCAACGCGTAACCGCAGTGAAAACAACAGTTCGCGTTCTTGTCGTTTTGACGAAAACAATTCGGACAAGAAATCGACGACGCGAATAAACTCTTCTCCTCAACGACGCGCGGATCCGGGCATTTTCGCCTTTCGACGTAAAAATTATAAACAAACCACGCGGCGAATTCCGGCGCCAACCCCTCTTCAAGCGCGTCCTTTAACGATCGTTCGTAAAACCGTCTCGAAACGGAATTTTCGTTTTTTCCGTTCTCTTTGCGCGTAACAATCCTGTCTTGAAAACGCGGTTCTAATTTTTCTTTCGCTTGGAAACGCGCCCACGAGGCGTCGAAGCCTTCCTTCGAGCGCTCGTCTTTGAAAAACTCGCGCGCCATCTGTCCCAGTTCTTTTTGCGCGTCAATCTTCGCGGTCTTCGAACCGGCGCGTTGCGCTCTGTCGATCGCTTCGAGACTCGCCTCGTTCAGACGTTCCAAGGACGTTTTCGGCGTAAGACGCAACGCAAGATAGAGCGTCGGCGCGCCAAGAACTCGCAAATCGTTCGCAAGGGGCTTCATCTTCGAATCGAAATTCGGAATCGACGGTTCCCGTTTCGGTTCCTGCGGCGGATCGAGCGCTCGACGAATCGGCTCCGCCTCCTTAATTGGAATCCGAATTTGCGCGAGGAGCGTCTCTTCCGCGAAAAACGCCTTGAATTCGCCGACCAAACGTTCGACCTGTTCCGGCGCGATCGTCTCGTCGGAGCAAGAGGCGACGCGTCGTTCAAACTCGGCTAATTTCAGTCGACGCGCTTCCTCGGCTTGCGAACGGCGAACTCCGACGTCGCGCAACGTCGCGCGCATCGTCTCGACTTGCTCGCTCAGTTGTTTGTAAATAAGCCCGTTGGGATTATTACGCTTTTTATTCCATTCGTTCTTTTTTTCGTCGATATGTTTTTCGACCTCGCGCCAGTCGGTCGGAGGCGGATCGAGAAAGAACTCAAAAGCCAAATAACAGTTATCGGCGCGGTTCATCGTTCGCTCCCAATCCTAACGCGCGGCAAACTCCGTTCGACGTTCGTCTTAATCGTTTGCGCGATCTTAGAAAAAGTCTGTTCCAGTCTTCCGACGTCGGTAAAAAGCGCCCCTTCTTCGATCGTGGAAATTTCTTTCAAAAAACCTTTGTCGGCGAATCCAAACCCAACGGCGAGAATATCGACGCCCGACGCCGCGCAACGTTGCGATTCGCGAATCGCTTCTTTGCGACGTTCCCAACAACCGTCGGTTAAAACGACGATAAAAACGCGTCCGTTAGGAAAACGACGCCTCTTTCGAAGCAATAATCGAGACGTCGAAACGTCCTCCGAAAGGAGAACGCCCGCGCAACAACAAGCCGTTTCCAAAGGAACCGCCGTCGTGTTCAAGCCGACGCCCCCTTCCCAGCGAACGTCGACGTCTTGAATCGCGCGAGAAATCAACGAACGCGAACAGGTCGGATTCAACGCGACGGCGGTCGAATCGGCAAATTGCACGATTCCAATTTTAGTCGTCGGCTCAAATTTATCCACGAAAGATAAAAACGCCGCGCGCGCCTTCTTGATCGGCTCGCCGGTCATACTCCCTGAAACGTCGATCGCAAAAACGATCGTTAAATCTTCGCCGTCGACGCCGGAAATATCGCGCGGCGATTCTTTCAACCACGACAAATCGCCAAACGACGCTTCTTCGCGACGAGTCAACGCTTTTCCCGTCGAGGCTTGAACCGCATCGACGACGATCGTTCCGTTTTGATCGTAGCCGTATGCGACGTCAATTTCCGCGACGCTCGAAGATTCCGCGGCAAAACCTGAAAAAACGAACTTGCGCGAAACGTCGCAAGCGTCGGGAATTTCAGATTCGCTCTGAAGAACGTAAACTTCCAATTCCGCGCCTTTGCCGTCGCCGACGCGCAATCGATGACGCTTGACGCGTCGCGCCGGTACGGACGAGTTTTTCGGAATAATAACGCTGTTGACGTATTTCGAACGATCCTCGTTTTCCGCGATCATGCCAAGCGAATGGCTTGTTACGTCAAAAAGACGCGCGCAAGGAACGCCGCGCGATTTGGGACGCGTTTCTAGCGCGTATTCGAACGATTCGGGTTCAAGTTCCGACGCCGCTTGCAACGCCGCGCCCGTCGCGACCGCCTCGTCGACGTTCACGCCGTTAAGAATCGGCTTTCCGCTCTTCTCCGCAAGACTTCTTGCGACGACGGGCAAACGCGTCGATCCTCCGACAAGAACTATCGCGTCCAAGTCGTCCCAATCGAGCGGAGGTTGACAAATTGCCAACGTCGACGCGCAAAGTTCGGTCGTCCGTTCGAACAAATCGCTCGTAATCTCCTCGAACGTCGCGCGAGAAATTGCGATCGTTCGAGTCTCGCCCCCGCTCGAAACGCGAACGGTCGTCTTGAATCGCGAAGACAATTCGATTTTAGCGAGTTCCGCGCGAACGAGCGCCTCGCCGACCGCTTCCGCGTCGTCCGATAAATCAAGCCCGGTTTCGTCGTGAAAAACGCTTGAAACATAAGCGAGAAGCCGATCGTCCCAGTCTTTGCCGCCGAGCTTATGGTCGCCGTCCGTCGCCAAAACGCGAATTTCTTCGTCCTTGATCTCGACGATAGAAACGTCGAACGTGCCGCCGCCAAGGTCGTAAATCAAATAACGCTTACGATTCGAACCCGATTTCAAGCCGAACGCCAGCGCCGCCGCCGTCGGTTCGTTCAAGACGCGCAAGACGTTAAATCCCGCCGCGCGACCGGCGTCGATCGTCGCGCGACGTTGCGCGTCGTTAAAATACGCGGGCACGGCGATTACCGCGTCCGTGATCGCGCAACCCAGCGCCTCTTCCGCCTCTGCTTTCAGCCCCTTCAACAAGATCGTCGAAAGTTCCGTCGCCGAATAATCCTTGTCGCCTGCGGAAAAGAAATAGGACGCGTCTCCCATTTGACGCTTGAAAAAAGAAGCGACGTCGGACGCGCCCGCCGCCTGTTCCGCCTTGGCGTCCTCGCCGAAAAGCGTTTCGCCGTTCGACAAAAAACAGACGACCGAAGGCGTCGTCGACTTTCCGAAAGAATTCTTCAAAACGCGAACGCCCGACTCGGGCTCGTAGATAGCGACGACCGAAAACGTCGTGCCTAAATCGATTCCGACGGCGACGCGATCCGACTTGTGATTCGTGTTTGCGTTCATTCGACGACGACCAATTCGCAACGTTTTTTCTGACGTTTCTTTTCCGATTCCGACGCATTCGCGTTCGTTTCGACGACGGCGGTAATGAATTTGCCCGACGTCATATCGGCGCAAGTCGCTTCAAGACGTCCTTCTTCGTTCAATTTAAACGTAACTTTAATCGGCGAATTTTTCGGCAATTTCTTATTCGGAAGTTCCAACTCCCCTTCCCACAAAGGCGGATCGTTCGGATCGATCGTCAAGCCGTCCGCGTCGTCGAAATCACCGCGCGCAAAAGTGTTTTCGCGCAACCTAAAGACGCAAAACGACTGATTCGCCGCGCTCGTGCCCGCGAAGGTCTCACCCTCTGCAGGCAAGGGCGCGTTCTTATAGATCAAGTTAAACGTGCGTTCCTCGTTGAGCGTTCCGTGAAGCAAGTCGACGCCAAAACTCTTGCTGGAAACGTTGCGAACCGCGCGCGTCGATTTTCTTATCGTTTCAAGCGTATAGCCCGACTCGGCGGCAACGGCGTCAAACGCTTCGTCAAGCGTCAATTCCGCTCGCTTGCCCTTCGAGGCTTTAATTTTCTCCTCGACCAGCTCTCGTAAACGAACGTTGTTTCCAATAATCGCCGCTCCGCGCGCGACCGCCTCGTCCGGCTCAAAGAGTCGCGGCTTCAAGCCGAATTCTTCCTCCAATCGTTTTGCGACGGCGGGCATTTTAGACGAACCGCCCACAAGGAGAATTTCGTCGACTCCATATCCGCTAGCGCGCGTCCGACGTTCGATATCCCTCGCAAAAGCGATCGTTTTATTCAATAAATCGGACGTCGCTTCTTCGAATTCCGCGCGCGTCAATTCAAAACGCGCCGATTCGCCCCGATACGTGAAACGAATCGACGTCTTTTCACGTTCGCTCAACTGTCTTTTCGCCGTCTCCGCGACAAGCGACAGTTCCGAAGTCGCCTCCTGAGAATCGAGCAAATCGTCCTCGACGCCCGTTTCGTCTCGAAAACGCTCCGCGACGATCTGAACAAGTCGATCGTCCCAATCCTTGCCTCCAAGACGATGGTCGCCGTCGGTAAACAGCACGTCGACCGACTCTCTCGAAAAGCGGATCGTCGTCGCGTCGAACGTGCCGCCGCCAAGGTCGTAAACAAGAATCGTCTTGTCTTCT